>JBLWTS010000008.1:0-60225 GCA_048270045.1 Aequorivita sp. | reverse complement strand
TATTCTCAGGAACACGGGCGCTGAGACTGAAAGAGTTGAAGAGTTTTTCTTGGTATACCTTTTTTCCTTGCATGGCATGAAATTACGAAAATTTCTTAACTTGTGCAACAGGCACAATGTGTATAAGCAATGGCTTGTCCTCGCCTACTTGGAAAATCCTGCGGATTTTACAAAGCTCGTTTTTATTTGGAGAGGTTAGTGCAAACACACGCCACAGCTCAAGATGTACATAACCGTCAGCAAGTATAAAAATTTAAAAAATGAAAACAAAACTTCTTCTTATACTTACATTTATTATTTATGGAAACACCCAAGCTCAATTTGGTCCACAGCAAATAATAACTACAAACGCGGTTGGGGCAGCCTCAGTTCATGCAACAGATGTCGACGGAGATGGCGATATAGATGTGTTTTCTGGCTCCAGTAATCAAATAGCATGGTATGAAAATATTGATGGACAAGGTAATTTCAGTTTAATACAAGTTATATCAATAAATGGAGCTAGCTTTGTATCACTTGACACTGCAGATTTAGACGGAGATGGCGATATGGATTTGCTTTCTGCTGATTGGTCTAACTGGAATATAGCATGGTATGAAAATACCGATGGACAAGGTACTTTTGGCCCACAACAAATTATTGCAACAAATGCAAAGGGAGCAATCTCCGTTTTCGCTACCGACATAGATGGAGATGGAGATATGGATGTGTTGTTTGCGTCTCAATGGAACCGTACTATAGCATGGCTTGAAAACACCGATGGACAAGGTAATTTTGGCCCAAAAAATCACTTAGACGCACCAGATGATCCAACATCAATTTACCCTGCAGATTTAAATGATGATGGCAATATTGATGTGGTTTCTTCCTCACATTATCAAGGTTCGAACGAAATAAGTTGGTTTGATAATATTGATGGGCAAGGTAATTTTGGTTCAAATCAAACTATTACGACAAGTGTAAATTTTCCAGTAGACGTTTTCGCTATGGATATTGACGGTGATGGTGACATGGATGTGCTTTCTGCTTCTGTTGGTGATGATAAAATTGCTTGGTATGAAAATACCGATGGGCAAGGTAATTTTGGTTCACAACAAATTATTACAACAAGCGTAATTAGTCCAGGAAAAATTTACGGTGCAGATATAGATTTAGATGGCGATATGGATGTTCTTTCTGCCTCTGTAGATGATGATAAAATAGCTTGGTATGAAAATACCAACGGGCAAGGTGATTTTGGCCCACAACAAATTATAACAACAAATGCAGATGGAGCCTCATTTGTTTATGCCTCAGATTTAGATGGAGATGGCGATATGGATGTACTTTCTGCTTCTAGAGATGACAATAAAATAGCTTGGTATGAAAATGAAATAATTCTATCTTTAAATCAAAGCATCTCAATAAATTTTTCAGTTTATCCAATACCGACAGTAGATATTTTAACTGTCAAATCACACACAAATATTACTCTTATAGAAATTTACAACAATTTAGGTCAATTAATGATTACAAATTCCAATGAAAGTAATGTTGATATTTCTGCTTTAGCCCAAGGTCTTTACTTTTGCAAAGTTATAGACGAAAATGGAGATTATGGAATTAAAAAAGTTGTAAAAGAATAAAATACAATTGCCAACAAAGATGTACAAAAAAAACAGGGCAAGTAAGTGCTAAACCCCGCTAACGCAAGCATCTCGCTCGTTCCCACGCAAAAAAGTGAATATTAAGAATACTCCTTCTTCTTTCCTACTACCCCTTTAAAGTACGAACGCAAGATTTTAGTATCCTCCTCAATCGCTCCGGTAGGGTAAAATGGTTTGTCAATAACAACCGCTTTTGAAGCCCAATCAAAAGCGACACATATAATAGGAACATTTGCGGCAAGGGCGATGTAGTAATAACCCGTTTTCCATTGCAGTACTTTTTTTCGCGTACCTTCTGGAGAAAGTGACAATCGAAATTCATCCTTCTCTCCAAAAATTTTGGCAATGGCCTCGACTTTATTTTGCCCAGGGGTACGATCTAGTGGAACACCTCCCATCCAACGAAAATAAGCACCTAGAGGCCATCGAAAAAGTTCTGCTTTTCCAATAAAATTTATTTGGACTCCTAGAATTCTTCGAGTAAAAACCCCAATATAAAAATCATGCCAGCTAGTATGTGGAACCACAATTATAACAGCTTTCTTGATGTTTGGGTCAAAGTTTCCCTTAATTTCCCAGCCCATCAACTTATAAAATACAAATTTGGCAATGCCCATATTCAAAAGGCGGAGGTTTTGATTACATTTTAAGATACAGCTCTTTTAGCTTATCGCGAGTTATTGTTTTTTCCCAGTCATCGCCAAGTGCATTTTCCCAAAGCGGAATCATACCCATTGCTATATCTATCATAACATCCATTTGTTCATCCGTAAGATTTTTACAGACTCCCTGTGGAATTTTCACATTATGCTTTATAACCATTTGATTGAACAAGGGTACATCTTTCGGATAAAATTCTTCCAAAAATTGAAAAGCAATGCAGTTCCCCACTCCATGTTTTGTTCCCAAAACATAACCAAGACCATAACTCATAGCGTGCGCAACCCCAACTTGGGAATATGCGATACTCATTCCACCATGCCAGGAAGCCATCATTAATTTGGCCCGCGATTCATCTTCTGACAGCGAATCACCCAAAAATATTTCCAAACAAAGATCATAGGCTTTTTCGCCATAACTTTGACTGAATGCATTGAGAAAGGTTCCGTTTAACGACTCTACACAATGGATAAAGCAATCCATTCCAGTAAAGAACCATTGATTCCTAGAAACTCCCGTGGTTAACTCAGGATCTAGGATCACTTGATCAAAAGGGGTAAAATCACTGTTAATGCCTAATTTTCTTACAGGCCCTGTCAATACCGTAGTGCGTGAAACTTCTGCGCCAGTTCCAGAAATTGTTGGAATTCCGACGTGATAAATCGCTTTTTTCTTTACTAAATCCCAACCCTGATAATCAGCTGCACTTCCTGGATTTGCCAACATAATGGAGATCGCTTTCGCCAAATCCATAACGGTGCCGCCGCCAATACCTATAATTCCAGAGGGAACATAAGTGAATTCAGCTTTTATATCTTGAACCAAACTATCCACTTGCGATGTTTTAGGCTCTTCTTCGGTAGAAATAAATAGCAATTTATCATTAAAACGAAGTGTGATACGGTCTAGAAATTCATGATTTCCCTTAAAAACATCATCAACCAAGAAAATAAAGGGCGCCTTTTCCTGACGTTGCGGTGCAAGAATAGACGATAGTTGATCAAAACATCCCTCACCAAAAACTACTTTTGGAACCATCGGGAAATTTCGGAATTTATTATTAATGCCGTTCGGTTTGCTTTCCTTGAGCAGTTTGTTGGCACGTGCCAAATCTTCTGGAGTGTCAATTTCAACGCCCACTGTATTTGAGACGGCCATCTTTATATTTTTACCGTATTCCAGATACCGAATGCATTCAATTTTTTCCACAGCTTCCAGTGCACGCATCGGCAAGCGATAGAAATCCATGATTGCTTCCTTTCTGAAAGCATAGATTCCTTTGTGCTTGTAGTACTGGATATCTACATTTTTATCTCGTGGATATGGAATGGGCGAACGTGAAAAATAAAGTGCAAAATCATCTTTGTCCACAATAACTTTTACGGTATTGGGATCGTTTATTTCTTTCCAATCGTGTATTTCGGTCATCAGGGATGCGAGGTCTATTTTTTGGGCGTCGGGTCCGTTAAACACAGAAAGCACTTTTTCCAAACCTTCACGGCTGGTAAAAGGTTCGTCCCCCTGTACATTTACCACAATATCTACATCCATATTCTCTACAGCTTCAGCAATCCGATCGCTCCCACAATCGTGCTCTCTTTGGCTCATAATGGCCTTTCCTCCATTGTGTTCTATTTCATCAAAAATAACCTCGCTGTCTGTCACTACATAAACCTCATCAAATAAACCTGTGGCCTTAGCGGCTTCATAAGTTCTAACAATCACGGGCTTTCCACCCAAATCCTGCATAAGTTTGCCTGGAAATCTAGAAGCTCCATATCGAGCCGGAATCATCGCTATAATTTTCAAAATGATTTTTTTTAAAATATTCCCAAAAATAAGAAGATTAAGTTCTTGACGACCTTTTTTTCAGAAGGTTTTTATAAAACATATTATGAAGTTTAAATCCTTTAAAACCTCGTACTGCTAGCGGAAACCATATATTATCTAGATGACCTTGGATGTCAGTTATCTATACTGGATTAATCTTCAAAAAACTCATCCTTAAATCCGATTAAATAAAGTTTTTCCTGAGCTCTTGTAATGGCTGTGTACAACCAACGCAGATACTCTTTATCAACACCATTGGGAAGGTACGGTTGTTCCACAAAAACGGTGTTCCATTGCCCACCTTGTGATTTATGACAAGTTATGGCGTAACTGAACTTAACTTGAAGTGCATTGAAGTATTTATTCTTCTTTACGGCTAAAAATTTCTTGTATTTGGATTTTTCGGAGGCGTAATCCTTCATCACTTCTTGGTAAAGGCTGTTAGATTCTTCATAAGTAAGCGATGGGGTTTCCGAGGTCAACGTATCTAATAATAGTACGGTTTCCAATGGTTTCATATTAGGGTAATCCACCATTCGCACTTTCACCTCAGCAAAACGAAAGCCATACAAATCCTTAAAGGCGAAGATTTCTAACACCTCAACTATATCGCCATTCGCAATAAAGCCTGCCTCGCTGGTGTCATCCACCCAGAAATAATTGTTCTTTACTACCATTAAGTAATCCCCCGGGGAAAGTTCGGATTCCTGAAAAAGAATCCGTTCCCGAATACTCTGATTGTAAAGATTTGCTCGCTTATTGGAGCGAACAATAATTACAGTTCCTTCATTTCCCAAAGCGGAGTAACTATCACTGATGGCATCCATAATTTCCTGACCATCGACTGGACGAATAATATCTGGAAATTGCGCTCCAAAAAATTTGAAGGTGTCGAAAAAACCTTCATCTATATGTTCCCTGATTTTGGTCGCATTTTTTAAAATACCGCTGTCCTTTTGCTGTCGTACTACCTCGTTCAATTCAATATTAATAACTTCCCGATTGTATTGTGATTCCAATATTCTAGCATCCAAGGCGGGACTTATGGATAGATGCACGGGCGGCAGCTGGGCGGTATCACCTATCAACAATAATTTACAGTTATTCCCGCTGTAAACGTATTGCATCAAATCGTCCAACAAGGAGCCGTTTTCAAACAGCCTCGAATCTTGATTGATGTCTGGAATCATCGAAGCTTCATCAACGATAAAAATGGTGTCGCGATGTTTGTTATTCTGAAGGGAAAAAGAAACAGACCCTTTTTCACTTTTCGGGAAATATATTTTCTTATGAATTGTAAAGGCTTGTTTTTTTGAATAGTTGCTAATCACTTTCGCAGCCCTACCTGTTGGAGCTAAAAGAACAGACCGTTTTTTAGCTTTGGTCAAATTTTTTACGAGCACTCCTATAAGGGTCGTTTTTCCCGTTCCTGCATATCCTTTTAATAAAAAGGTTTCATTTTTGTTTGTTCCCAACGCAAATTTCGCCAACAATTGAAGAGCAATATCTTGTTTGGAGGTTGTATGGTGTGGAAAATCATTTTTTAAAAAGGTATAAAATTCAGATACATTCATCATTCTCGACTATCAATGGGGGTTTAAAGATAGCCATGATTTTTTCAGAATAAACTTTTGCGAACAAAAAAAAATTGTAGATTTGCGATAGACCTTTTAGAAAATCAACACTTAAACAAAATAAGCAATGAAATTAGTAATTCAGATTGTTCTTTGGATTGTAATCGTCTTTTTGGGTTGGAAACTTTGGAGCTCCATTATGGGCCCTGTAGAGTTCAACAAAGTAAAAGAGGTTCGTTACGCTAAGGTAATTAAAAATTTGAAGGATATCCAAGCAGCTGAATTGGCCCACAAAGAAATAACAGGAAGTTTCACAGGAAATTGGGACAGTTTGGTAAGCTTTATTGATACTGCCAAATTCGCTCGAACTCAACGGAGGGATACCAGTTATGCCGATGTTGCAAAAAACAAAGCCTTTGGTATCAGTGAAGGATATTTCATTGAAAAATCACTGATTGACACCCTAGGTTTTACACCAGTTAAAGATTCCCTCTTCGGAACTTCCGACAGATACAAAAGCATGATGAACGTTCCAGTGGATGGCGTTAATGCGAAATTTGATCTTAAAGCTGGTAAAATCACCAAAAACGACGCAAGCTATTCAGTTTTTGAAGCCAAAGTTGCAAAAGATGTTGTTTTGCACGACCTTGACAAGGACTTGTTGTCGCAAGAAAAACAAGTTCAATCTGTGGACGGAGTTAATGGGCCATTCATTAAAGTAGGCTCATTGGAGGACGTGAATACCACAGGAAACTGGCCTAAAATATATGACACTGTCATCAAATAAAAACTTAGAAAGTTTACATTCAAGCAGACTGTCCGTTCAGGTTTCCCTGAACGGGCTTTCTTTTTTGGCAACAGCCGATAAGGAGGGAGAAAAACCATTCTTTAAGGAGAAAAAACTAAACCATAGCACCACTCCGGAAGAACTCCTGATGGAAATTGAAAACCTTATTTCAGAAAATAAAATCCTCCATCAGAATTTCTCTGAAGTGTCCATTATCTATTCCACTCCTATATATAGTTTGGTTCCAACCGCGTTATTTGACGAATCGAGAGCGAGTGAATACCTCAAATTCAATTCGAAAATATTGGCCAATGATTATATTGCCCACGATGTTTTGGAAAACCAAGGTCTCGTCGTGGTTTATGTTCCTTTTATGAACATCAACAATTATTTCTTTGAAAAATATGGAACTTTCAATTATTACCATTCCGTAGGTATAATGCTCAAGACCATTTTGGAAAAGGAAAAATATTCATTACCAAAAATGTACTTGCACTTCCAACAGAACAGTTTTGACTGCATTGTATTGAAACGTGGTGAGCTCCAGCTATGTAATACGTACATCTATAAAACTCCCGAAGATTTTATCTATTACACCCTTTTCTGTATGGAACAGTTAAAACTCGATCCGGAAACACTGCCTGTGCTTCTTTGTGGCGCTATAAATAAGAACGACGACATTTATAAAATAGCCTATACTTATATTCGGAGCCTAGAATTTGTAGGAACTGACACCACCTCCTTGAAGATTGAAGGTCAAGAAGAGGCGCATCAACATTTTATTTTAAAAAACTTGAGCTAAATGCGAATAATCTCAGGAACACATAAAGGCCGTCGACTAACTGCCCCAAAAAATCTCCCCGTTCGCCCCACGACAGATTTCGCAAAAGAAGCATTGTTTAATATTCTACGAACGCGGCTTTATTTTGATGAGATTACCGTTTTGGAATTATATGCTGGTACTGGAAATATTAGCTTTGAATTTGCTTCCCGAGGAGTCCCGAAGATTACCTCTGTGGATTCCAACTACGGATGTGTCCAATATATTAATAAAGTAGCCGAAGAATTCTCCTTTCCCATTACCGCCGTTAAATCTGAAGCCGATAACTATTTAGAACGCGCAACGGGTAAATTTGATATTATTTTTGCCGACCCTCCATACGATTTTGGTATTCCCTTGTTCGAGACTATGGTCAAACTAGTATTTGAAAAAGAACTACTAGATGAGGAAGGTATGTTAATTATAGAACACGCCAAAGAAAATAATCTTTCCGAGTTACCAAATTTTTCAGAATCGAGAAAATATGGCGGAAGTGTGTTTAGTTTTTTTAGTTTGAAGTAGAAAAACCACTAATACACGAATTTCCTATTTCTTAAAACCCTAGCTCAACTTGATTTTATAATTGTAATATCTACTATTTTTTGAAGAGTTACAAACTCACTTTTTTATTCGTGAATTCGCGATAATATTTTCACTAAGATTCAGTTCTAAATTTTGATGTGTTTTTCCAGTTTGTTTTTAATTAAAGATTTTCAAATGTGGGTAAAGAAATTCCCCCAATCGCGGGAATAAAAAAAGCAGGCCTATAAGCCGGGTTCTGTATCCATCAAAAGATGAATCCTTATCATTTATCTAGGCGTTCCGTTGCCGAAACGCTCCATCTGCCTACCCTCCTGTATCGGGCGGGAACCCTCAAGCACAGGTTTACGTGACATTTCACCGCATAGAGTTTACCTGATTTCACTACAGCATTACCTGTACATCCTTTCTGTTGCACTAGTCCTAAAATCCCTGCGAAGGCGGGGATCCCGACGGCAGTTAGCCGCTATGCTTCCCTATGGTGCCCGGACTTTCCTCCCAAATCCTCGCCTAAACGCGGATCTCGACGATAAGGCGGCCTGCAGTGCAAATGTAGTCCAATGTTAATAAATAAGAGAAAATACAAACATCTAATTTTTTAAAACCCATAGTTCATCTCTATATTTGCTTCCAAGCCAGTTTTGAATGAATCAGAAACTAAATACTGATTACTGAGCACTGAAAACCATGGAACAATTTGTTGTATCAGCCCGAAAATATCGCCCCGCCGTTTTTAAAGAGGTCGTGGGTCAACAGGCTATCACCAACACTTTGGAAAATGCCATAAAAAATCATCATCTCGCCCAAGCTTTACTTTTTACTGGACCTCGAGGGGTTGGAAAAACCACTTGTGCCAGAATCCTTGCTAAAGAAATAAACCAAGATGGCACTCAAAAGGAAGATGAAGATTTTGCTTTCAATATTTTTGAACTAGATGCCGCTTCAAACAACTCGGTAGATGACATCCGAAACTTGATCGATCAGGTTCGTATTCCTCCTCAAGTTGGAAAGTACAAGGTTTATATAATTGATGAGGTTCACATGCTTTCCTCTGCGGCTTTCAACGCATTTTTAAAAACACTTGAAGAGCCTCCGAAACACGCCATTTTTATTTTAGCAACTACTGAAAAGCATAAAATAATACCTACCATCCTCTCTCGATGCCAGATTTTCGATTTTAGACGAATTGGTGTTCGGGATATTAAAGACCACCTAGCTGACGTTGCTAAAGCCGAGGGAATTGAAGCCGAAGACGACGCCTTGCATATCATTGCCCAAAAAGCAGATGGTGCTTTGCGCGATGCACTTTCTATTTTTGATCGAGTTGTGAGTTTTGCAGGAAAAAACCTGACCCGCGAGGCAGTAACCGAAAACCTCAACGTTCTTGACTACACTTGGTATTTCCACATTACAGAATTACTTTTGGAAAACAACATTCCCCAGGTACTGGTCGCTTATGACGAAATTTTATCAAAAGGATTCGACGGCCACCATTTTGTAATGGGTCTCGCTTCCCACTTCCGCGATCTTTTGGTCAGTAAAAACCAAGAAACCATTGTGCTTCTAGAGGTTGGGGAACAAGTGAAAACAATGTATTTTGAGCAATCGCAAAAAACCACGCAGCAGTTTTTAATCGACGGAATTGATATTGCCAACGCTTGCGATCTAAAATATAAAGTTAGCCAAAACCAGCGACTCTTGGTGGAACTCTGTTTAATGCAATTAGCTTCCTTGACTTTTCAGGGCGAAAAAAAAAACTCCAATAGCAGCGGCCGTTTCGTAATTCCTCCCTCCCATTTTAAATCCGATAATTCTGTTTCCGAAAACTCTAATAAAAAGGGGAAGCAAATCACTTCCGCAGGTAGTATTGTCCCGAAACCCTTAAAGGAGGTTGAAGTTGAAGTTGAAATGAAAGCAAATCACTTAAGTGAGCCAACGCAATCAATTTCTTTCGAAGAAAACCCAAATAAAAATATATCTTCAACAGAAATTTCATCCGCTCAGGAATCTAATAAGGAGCAAGTTTCTTCAGAAAAAAGTGACCATAAAGAACCGGAAAATCTTGGATCTCAAAAGGTTTACCAGCGCCCTCAGATTCTGGCAGAGCGGAATGCGCGAAAAATCTCTGCTCTTTCCTTAAAAAGTATTCAAAAAAAGCAACAATTAAAAGAAGAGTTCATTGCAAATCAGCCCGATAATGAAGTTCTCCCCGTAGAGATTTTTACAGAGGATGAAATGCAACTGGTATGGCACGAGTATTCCCAACTTGTTGAAAAAGAAGGGAAATTCAACTTACTTTCTCATCTTACTATGGGCGTTCCAAAACTCGAAGGTCATATAATTCATCTTGAATTCCCAAACCACACTATCAAAACGGAAGTGGAACGAGCTAAGTACGAATTACTTGGATTTTTACGTGAAAAACTGCAGAATCACGATATTGATCTGGACATTACTGTTAACGAGAAAGCCGAAAAGAAATATGCTTATTCGCCAAGGGAAAAATATGAAAAACTAAAGGAAAAAAACCCTTTGATGGATAGACTACGTCAGGAGTTTGATTTGGATATATAACTTGCGTAAATTCCAGATTTTAAATGTCAAATTCCCAAAACTCCAAAATCAGCAATCCTGCATCGTAAATCATTAAACGCAAATCAAAATGTTAGGTTTAAAACTTCCCACAGACCCACGTTGGGTAAATATCGTTGAAAAGAATATTGAGGATATCCTCACGGACCACGCATGGTGCGAACAGAAAGCTGCTTCTACGGCTGTTTCATTAATTGTCGGCTTTCCTGAATACACGGATCTCATCAAAGAAATGGTCGCTTTGATAAAGGAAGAAATCAGTCATTTTAAAATGGTTCACGACAAGATTTTGGAGCGTGGCTGGGTTTTAGGTCGCGACAGAAAGGATGAGTATGTTTTACAGATTGTCCGATTTTTTCCAAAAGGAGGGAGTAGAACCACTCAACTAGTGCACAGATTATTATATGCCGCATTGATTGAGGCACGAAGCTGTGAGCGCTTTCGGCTGCTCAGCGAGGAGTTGGAGGATCTGGAACTTGCTGAATTCTATAGAAAATTAATGATAAGTGAGGCTAATCACTATACTATGTTTCTTAGCTTTGCACGGAAATATGGCAATCGTGAAGAAGTAGATAAAAAATGGAACGAATTGCTACTCTTTGAAGCCGAAGTGATGAAAGATTTAGGAAAACATCAATCCATCCACGGATAGCTAATTTTGTCTGGTTATATAGTTAGAGCAAGAAAAATGACTCAATAATCAATAAATTATTAGCTTCTAAAAAGTTAATAAACTAAAGAAAATATTCAGCAATGAAAATAGGACGAAGAAGAAAATTGGTTTCTTATTCAAACCTTTTGGATCACCCTATCCGTTTTAACCCTTTTGTTTTTAGTAGAATGTTTATTCTTTGGGCTATACTTGGGCTCATTGGAGGAATCATTTCTGGTAGTTATTGGGTCGTTCTTATGTTACTTACCGATTTCTTAGGAGCTTGGCAAGGTTGGTTGGTCATTCCTGTAATGGCTATCAGTGGGCTGCTTGCTGGTCTGATAATCTATTTTATCGGAGATCCAGGCGAAATGGAATTGATGGTTAACAACATCCGATTCAACAAAGGAAAGTTAGATCCAAAGAACAATCCTTCCATGATTCTATCATCCTTACTCTGTATTGCCTCAGGCGGCAGTCTAGGCCCCGAAGGTCCGTTGGTGCAGGTAACAGGATCAACTGGAACAATGCTGGGAAAAATATTGAGAATAAAAGGAGAAGAATTGCGCTCATTAAGTATTGCGGGAATGGCATCTGGATTTACAGCACTTTTTGGAGCACCCTTGGGCGGAAGTCTTTTTGCGCTGGAAATCCTACATCACAAACACTCGGTTGAATATTACAAAGCCATTATTCCTGCTTTGGTAGCCAGTGGGTTCAGTTATGTTATTTTTGCAATCATCGTTAAATTAGGATTGGGGCCTATGTGGAATCTACCTTCCTACGAAATGGAAACCGTTTTCGATTTTGGTTGGGCCGTATTCTTCGCCGTAATCGCCACATTTGTGGGCTGGGGATTTATCCTATGCGCCAAATTTTTCAAAAATCTTTTCGGAAAATTAAAAACTCCAATTTATATCAAAACGCTAATCGGAGGGATTCTCTTAGGAACCATAGCCTATTATATTCCGCTTACACGATATTTCAGTCATTTTGAAATCAACGATCTACTAGAAACAAATGGCACGGTTCAATTTTTAGCCGCTGTTCTTGTCTTTAAAATTATTGCCATTGCCATTACTGTTACCTCGGGTTGGCGGGGCGGTTTTATCATCCCATTATTTTTCTGTGGCACCGCACTAGGAATGTTGATCCATACCATTTTTCCGTCTATAAGTCTATCCTTAACCATTGTAAGTTGTATGGCTGCCATCAATGCCTGCGTAACAAGAACTCCCATGAGCACTACTATTTTATTGGCTAGCCTGACGGGATTTACTTATTTTATTCCAATACTTTTTGCAAGTCTAACTGGATATTTTCTTGCTCCTCGCATCCCGTTTATCAAATCTCAAATGGAGGAAAAGGAAAGACGTTTTATAAAAAGAAAAAAATATTCACGCTAACACTTTAGAATATGAAAGCCATCCTTACCATTTGTCTCCTCGTACTTTCCAATTCGTTTATGACCCTTGCGTGGTATGGCCATCTAAAATTTGCCGAATGGAAATGGTTTAGCAAACTTGGATTAATATCCATCGTCCTCATCAGTTGGGGAATTGCACTTTTTGAATATATGTTTCAAGTACCAGCAAATAGAATTGGCTACAATGGCAACGGCGGCCCATTTTCCCTTTTGCAGCTAAAAGTGATACAAGAAGTAATTACCCTTGTTGTTTTTGTAGGATTTACGCTCTTGGTTTTTAAAACCGAAACCTTTCGGATTAACCACATTATTTCTTTTGTGTTTTTAATATTGGCCGTTTATTTTATGTTTAAAAAATAAGAGTTCAAGAAGTGTCTAATTGAACTGATGTTTTAACTGTTCCTACAGCACATACAATTACCCGAGCTACAATCCATTCGCCAGTCTTTACTGTGTTTATGTTAAGGTCAAACGACGTTGAGGGTTATCGGGTCAGTTATAATTTGTATTCTTGCAGGTTGAATTTTGTTTGATATGTTTCAGCAGAAAGACAATGAGAATTTGGCAAGTGAGAACACTGTTTTCAAGAATCAGAAATCTCAAAATAACGCTAGAAAGACAGAGCCCACTCCTTTTTCGGAAACCGAAGTTGAAGAAAACAAGTCCTTTTCTGAAAGGTGGAAGACGAATCGATTTTGGCTTGTAAGAGGATTATACTACGTCTTGCAAACGGTTTGGATGATTGTAATGTTCATTGGAGGTTTTATTGCTTGGTTGATATCTCTACTTTTTATATGATACGCAGGCTTCCATTAAAAACATTACACTTTTATGTACTTCTGTCCTTGCTTGTTTTTTTAGGCGTTCAAAGTTGGAAATACTTTTCTGGCATCGGATTTAATTGGATTTTTCATTATTTAAATGATTTTTTAGCAATTCCGATTGTGGCCACCATCTGTCTGCACGGCGTGTGGTTTGTTAAAAAGAACTACACCCTTCGCCTGAACATCTTTACCATATTAAGTTTGGTAGCTCTATTTTCTATATTTTTTGAATACTATCTTCCACAGCAATCATATCGATACACAGGAGATATTTGGGATATGGTCTGTTATTTCTTGGGCGGGTTTGTTTTCTATTTATTACAGAAAATAGAATAAAATCTTTTTTAAGTTTAGCCACAAATGCCCAACGTACTATTAATCGAGTAGTTGTATGTTTTACATAGGTTCTCCTGAATGAATGTCCTATTAAATTCGCCTTTTGTACGAACCAAAACATATAGTTTAGAATTACATTTGAATAAGGCATACCCGAATAAAAATACGACGGTCAGTAGTTAGCTTCATATAATTCGACAACTTTAGTCAGATTTTTCTATCATAAAAACTTAAAAAAGTCTATTTTTCAACCATTATAATTGATATCCTAAAAATAAATATGAAAAAATTATACGCCTTAGCAATTCTACTTATAGCCACTTCAATTGCTCCACACCTAATTTTTGCACAATGCGAAGAGGTAACAGTAGAAAGTTTAACAAACCCTGGCCCTTTTGAAGTCGCCACCCTAACTGAAGCTGATGGACTTAGAAATGGACCAGATTATTTGGGTGCCACAGTGTATTACCCAACCAATGCCACACCTCCTTTTGCCAGCATCGCAATTGTTCCAGGATTCTCCGCACTTCCGGCAAGTATTCAAGAATGGGGACCGTTTTATGCTTCCCACGGAATTGTCACTATCATCATCGGCACCAATTCTCTTTTTGACCTTCCAGAAGCACGAGCTCTTGGACTCTTAGATGCACTAGAAACATTACGCCATGAAAACACCCGGAGTACTTCACCATTAGAAAACAGGCTTGATGTGGGCAAATTTGCCGTAAGTGGCTGGTCTATGGGTGGTGGTGGTGCACAACGTGCGGCGGTACTAGACAACACCATTAAAGGAGTGGTTGCTTTGTGCCCTTGGTTACCCAATCCCACATTAAATCACAACAGTCCTGTGCTAATTTTTAGCGGTCAAAATGATACTACGGCACCTCCAGCACAGCACGCAGACATTCATTATAACGTAACTCCAAATACAACCAACAAACTTCTTTTTGAAGTGAAGAATGGAAATCATTCCGTGGCTAACACGCCAAACGGTGGAAATGGTGCCGTTGGTAAAATCGCTCTTTCTTGGTTAAAGCTATATTTAGATGGTAATAACTGTTATTGTCCATTATTAACCGATTCTCTGTTAGTGGATCCTCCAACTGCTTCCAAAGTTGAGTCAAGTTTTGAATGTGAGCCAATTGTGGGGATAGTTGAAAACAATATTGAAATTAGCATTTACCCAAATCCCACCCAAAATTTTGTAAATGTGAACATCAGCACAACTGCTCCTTTCCACGTATATTCTACTTTGGGACAAACTTTACTCTCTGGCGAAATCACACCAGCCAACAACCAAATTGACTTTTCGAACTTAGCAAAAGGGATGTATTACTTGCGCCTAGGAACTGAAACGATACGTGTTATCAGAAAGTAAAAATTTATATTCTCTAAAATCTGATTTTAGGATGAAACAAAAATTGAAAGTTATAGAATTTGATAAAAAGCAGAACCTTTTGGAATCTTTTTCATTCAAACATTTTTTATGGTATTACGATAAATAATTACCAGCATTAATTTTGAAAAATGCTCACAAATGATAACAACAAGAATAGGAAACAAGGAAGATATTGAAGGAATATCAGCCCTTCAATCAAGATATCTTTTTCGAAACTTAAGTGAAGAAGATCGAAAAAAAGGGTTTGTGACTACACCTTTTACAATAAGTCAGCTTGAAGAAATCCTTATGGAAAATGGGATATTCGTTGCCGAAACCGAAGAGGGATTGATCGTTTCCTATGCTTTTGCTGGGAGTTGGAAATATTTTGAGCAATGGGAAATCTTCAATTTTATGGTATCCCGATTTCCAGAGTTATCATTTCAAGGTAAAGAAATCACAACCGCAAATAGTTTCCAATACGGACCTGTTTGTATTGATGAAAACTACAGAGGAAAAGGCTTGTTAAATCAAATTTTCGAAGAAATGAGACTGAAATTTCGCAAAAAATATCCCATCTCAATTACATTTATAAACAAGCTTAATGCAATTTCAGAAAGGGCGCACACTAAAAAGTTGGGTTGGAAAATAATTGATGAATTTCAATTTAATAATAACACTTATATCGGGTTGGCATTTGATATGGAAAAATCTGTATTGAAATAAAATTCTGAATTAAGTATTATTGATGAATTTCTATATCATTGGCAATCTTCTCGTTATAAAGACTCTTAATAATTCCATCACTAAGTCCAATTTTAGGAACAAATACATTTTTCGACTTGCTCCATTTCATTGCGGAAAGATAAATTCGTGTGGCAGGAACCACAACATCTGCACGGTCTGGATTCATGTCTAACTCGGTAATTCGCTCTTCGTACGACAGCGCCTTTATCTGTTTATAATACGAAGAAAGATATAGATAGCTAAGCGGCCTTCCTATTTTCCTTCCGCTCTTTTTAAAGATCGTATTGATGTTTCCACCACTACCAATCATTGAAACTTTTCCAAAAATCCTTGTTTCCCTTTTTATCCAGGCTTCCATCTCGTCCCAAACACCTTCATTCACCAGTCCTTCCATAAGCCGAACGGTTCCTACTTTAAAACTTCGCGAAGCAACGCTTTTCCCATTCGCAAACACTGTAAACTCAGTACTTCCACCCCCTACATCTACATACAAAAAAACCTTATCATCTTGAATCAGGGTTTTTAAATCCGTAGAAGCAATCATCGCGGCCTCGTCCTTACCGTCTATGATATTGATTGCAATACCGCTTTCTCTCTCAATATTTTTGGCCACCTGAATTCCGTTTGAAGCCTCCCGCATAGCCGAAGTGGCACAAGCTCGATAACGCTTTATTCCGTGGGTACTCATCAGTAATCGAAAAGCCGTCATAGCATCAACCATACGCTTCGCATTACTTTCTGAAATTCTACCTTCAAGAAAAACTTCTGCTCCCAAACGAATGGGCACTCGGACCAAAGAGGTCTTTTTAAAAAGTGTATCCTTTCCTTTTTGTTCAACAACCGTTACAATCAGCAAGCGTATGGCATTACTGCCTATATCAACCGCTCCATATTTTTCAATTTTTAACAAATCAGTTTACTTCAAGTTTGTTTAAATAATAATCGTACATCATAAATTGAGACCTAACGGGCGGTTTACTATTTTTGCGATAAGCATTGTCATTTTTAGCACTAAAAACCCTAGCTTTCACATTGTCTCTCCATCCTATTTCAAAGTTTTCCAATATTTCCGTTTTAATATCTTCATCATAAATGGGACAAGTTATCTCCACTCTATTATCCAGATTCCTGCCCATAAAATCAGCCGAAGAAATATACACTTTTGGCTTCCCTGCATTTTCGAAAATAAACAATCTTGGATGTTCCAACAACTTTCCAACAATACTGATGGCCTGAATATTCTCACTCATACCTTTTACTCCAGGAATTAAACAGCAAATTCCACGAACTATCATTTTTATTTTCACTCCTGCTCTGCTAGCTTCGTATAATTTATCAATCATTTTATAATCCGAAAGACTATTCAATTTCAATTTAATACCGCTGGGCAAACCTGCTTTTTTGTTTTTAATCTCGTTCTCTATCAAATGAGAAATAGCATTTCGGGTATAATGTGGTGAAACAATCAAATGTCGATATTGCTTTATTTGATAATTGACTTCAAAAAAGTCAAACACCTTATTCATTTCCTTGCAAATCCGTTCATCGGCCGTAAATAATGTGTAATCAGTATATAGTCGTGCTGTAGACTCATTGAAGTTTCCAGTACTTATCACGCCGTACCGAACCAGTTTTTTATTCTCAAACCTTTCCACCAAGATCATTTTGCAATGCACCTTTAATCCTTTGACCCCAAAAATCAGCCGGACATCTTCACTTTGGAGCAATTCAGCATATTTTATATTTGCTTCTTCATCAAATCGGGCTTGAAGCTCTATTTGAACAGTTACATCCTTTCCATTTTTTTTTGCATTGATAAGCGAACTAGCAATATGTGAAACCTCCGCCAATCGATAAATAGTTATTTTGATAGATTTCACCTTTGGATCTAGTGCTGCTTCCCGCAAAAATTTTACCACATACATGAAAGTTTGATAAGGGGCATGAAGGAGATAATCCTTTTCCAATATTTTGTCAAACAAACTGCCTTCCATACTCAATCCAGGAATTGGCAACGGTTCTTTAGGCTCATACTGAAGGTCGGGTCTTCCTAAGCGAGGAAAATTCATGTAATCACGACGATTGTGATAACGGCCTCCCGGAATAATACTATCGGTATTGTCTATACCCATTTTGGCCAACAGAAACTGAAGCGTCCCGGTATCGATATTCTTGTCGTAAACAAAGCGAACCGGATCTCCGATACTACGTTTTTTAACACTTTTGGAAATCTTTTCAATAAAACTTCGGCTGAGATCACTATCGATATCCAACTCGGCATCTCGGGTAATTTTAATCATGTGCGCCGAAATGCTTTCATAATTAAAAATGTTGAAAATTGTGTGCAAACAATGCCGAATAAGGTCGTCAAGAAGTATTACATATTGTTTTTCCCCTTCTTGCGGCAATACCACAAATCGATTAATAGTTCTCGGAATTTCGATAAGGGCATAATTGTACTTGGTTTCAAAAGTATCATCTTCCTTGCTCATCACCATCCGAATGGCAAGATAAGCAGCATTGTCCCGCAAATTTGGGAATTCATCCACTTCGCCAATCATAATGGTCATCATCGCAGGGCTCACATTTCTCACAAAATAATCGGATAAGAATTTGCTTTGTTTGCGAGTCACTTCGGTCTCGTTGATGATAAAAATATTTTCCTTTCTCAGTTCACGGTGGATGTCCCCCAGAATTTTTAAACTGTGTGCCTGTTGTTCAATAGCTATATGGGTAATTTCTGCCAATAATTCTTTGGCGGAAAACCCTCCCAAAAAACTACGTCCTGTTTTTCCAGCTTCCTCAATTCGTCTTATGGTAGCATACCGCACCTTAAAAAATTCATCTAGATTATTTGAGAAAATTCCCAGAAAACGCAGACGTTCCAACAAAGGAATCTTTTTATCGTATGCTTCCTGCAATACTCGGGCGTTAAACTGCAACCAGCTTAATTCCCTGTTGAGATATTTGTTGCGTACCTGCAACGGATGAGTTGTTGCTTTTTCTATCATTATTTTAAATCCCGAGGGAAAATTGTTGTTACCGTTCTACCTGTTGTTATATCATCCCAATGCTTTTCATCAAATTCCAACATCACAAAACCACAGGTAGGCACATTATCTATATGACGGCTCCCTAACATATTTACAACCGATGTAAAAGCATGGTTATGACCTACTATCATAACTCGATCCAAGTTATCATCCATTGCTTTAATTACCCGCATCACGTTTTGCCCACTGAAGTCATAAAGGTCGTGATTTGTTTCAAAATTTGCCTCATCAATATTCCATGCTTCTTTAAAAAATTGGGCCGTGGTCATTGCTCGCGTGGCGTCACTGCTAAATATTTTTTCGGGAGCTTCAATTTCAGAGCTAACCCTTTTTGAAACTAACAGACCGTCGCGCTCTCCTCTTTCTTTAAGTGGACGTTTGTGATCTTCCACATCGTGTTTCCAAGAGGATTTGGCGTGTCGTACAAAGTATAGTGTTTTCATCGGTGTTCGTTATTTGTTTTCCTGAAATAAACAGGTTTTTTTAAAAATTGAAAAATATCTAATAGCAGTGCTGTCTTCTTTAACAGATTCCTCGGCAATTTAAACTTTTTACCTTTCAAATTTATCAAATAATTAATCGAAGTAAATCGTTTTAAGTTAAGTTTTGGAAATAAAACAATGTAGGTACTTTTAGTGGGTCCCTAATCTTCATTGCCCTTCACAATTAATCCTATAAAGAATGGTTCTACCTCTTTTTCGTAAGAAAACTCCGCTCCCATCTAAAAAACCCTTTTTCGCTATAACCCGTAGTCTTAACTCTGAACTTATAATTCCCTATTCAGAATCGCTAACCCTGTTAAATTTTCCCTTACTTTGTATCTATTAATTGATTAATCTAGGAATGTATTTTCTTGACTAAATAAATTATTGAATAAAAAAACCAAACTTCGACTATGAATTTAGATTTAACGAATAAAAATGCCCTTGTATGCGGTAGCACGGCAGGAATTGGAAAAGCCACAGCTATACTTTTGGCCAAGCTCGGCGCCTCGGTAACCTTGTTTGCGCGTGATGAGGAAAAGCTGAAAGAAACCTTAATTGAACTGCCCCACGAAAAAGGTCAAAAGCACAATTATTATGTGGCAGATTTCACAAATCCAGAGCAGGTTAAGGAAAAAGCGATAAAGGCGGCATCCAACAAGACCATCCACATTTTGGTCAACAATACTGGTGGTCCGAAAGGTGGCCCCGCATTTTTTGCAGAAGCCGAAGAATTTGAAAAAGCTTTCACGATGCACTTAATTTGCAATCAGGTTTTGGTTCAAGCAGTAGTTCCTGGAATGAAAGAAGCGGATTATGGTAGGATTATTAATATTATTTCCACTTCGGTGAAACAACCAATCGATAATTTGGGCGTAAGCAATACCATTCGAGGCGCAGTTTCAAGTTGGAGCAAAACCCTAGCCAATGAGCTTGCGCAATTTGGAATTACCGTTAACAATGTATTACCAGGCTTTACAGCGACTGACAGACTGGAAGACATCGTTGGAAACGCCGCTAAAAGAATGGATAAAACCGAGAAAGAAGCTAGTGATTTCATGAAAAACCTCGTCCCTGCGAGGCGTTTTGCACAACCGGGGGAAATCGCCAATGCAGTTGCCTTTCTGGCAAGTGAGGCTGCAAGCTACATCAATGGAATTAACCTTCCAGTAGATGGAGGACGAACAAAAAGTTTATAATCAATCTCTTTGGAAGCACTTCAAACCTATCTAGAGTTGATTGAAAAGTTTGTAACTTTATAAAATTATTTAGCCACCAACCAACCCCAGCATTACCAAAATGAACACGAAACGAAAACTACGCATCAACGGTCATTCTCATCTTTTACCCTATCCTGAAGAAATTCCACAGTTTATGCAGGATAAAGAAATTTTTTGGGTAGATCCAGAACGGAAGTTTATGTTGCAGAAAGACTGGAGCCGCCCAGTTACCGATTCGAGTTTCTTTTTAAATGAAAAGCTCGAATGGATGGATCGTTTCAAAATAGACCATGCGGTAGTTTTGAACCTATCTCAACTTTATGGAAATGGTTTGAGAGTTGAAGAAATGAAGCAAGCACTTCGTTTCCAGAATGATTTTAATGCAAAAGTACAGCATAATCATCCTTCCAAATTTACCTGTGGTTTTGTAGTGCATCCAGGTTTTGTTCGCGGTGCTTTGTGGGAAATTGAACGTTGCGTTGAAGAGCTCGGCTTGCAATTATTGTGTTTACCAACCCATTATATGGACACAATCGGTACATGGCGATGCATTTTTGATGAAGAAAACGAACCTATCTTTGAGTTAGCATCAAAATACAATCTCGCTGTGGAAATCCATCCTTATGACGGTGAAAAGTTTATCAAATTAGAAAATACCGCTTGGCGTTTCCACTTGATTTGGATGCTGGCCCAATGCGCAGATGCCTATCATTTTCTGACTTTGAATGGATATCCAGATAAATTTCCAAACATGCGAACTTGCTTTGCCCACGGAGGACAGTTAGCACAAATTAATTTAGGAAGAAGAATTCAAGGCTTTGACGGGCGTCCAGATTTATTTGAAGGAAAAACCCACCCCCGAAAATCCGTTGGTCACAAAAATATTTTCTTTGACACGTTAGTTCATGACACAGGTTCCTTAGATTTGGTAATAAGAAACCAAGGATCCAAGCAGGTCCTAGTGGGCTTGGACGACCCATATCCGTTAGGCGAAATGGAAAGTGCTCCACAGTCATCCTATCCCGGAAAAATTCTCGATTTGGCCTTAGAGCGCAAAGTAATAACTCAGGTTGAAGCCGATGCTATGTGGGAAGATAACGTAATCCAATGGCTATGTGGTGATGATGCCGATGCCAAAATTAAATTGAGAAACAGGATTATGAGCTAGGAATAATCGATAATCAGTTAGAGGTTGTGAAAATTATAAGCCCTTTTTTACTATTCCATAAACTATTGTCAATGAGCTGGTACCTAATAACTACCGACTAAACTCAATACTCCAAATTCCTCTTACCTCGTTTTCCCCATATCCCGTTGCTTTGTCATTCGGATAATGTTTTAAGATATTCGAAAACGTAAGGCTTTCCAATTCTTTTTCAGGTGTTCCGTGACATTTTAGACACATGGAGTTCGTTACTATTGGGTAATAAAACTCAGCTTTATCGCCCATGGTCGTAACTATGGGAGTCGGCTCCTCGCCAGCAGCAACTTGGTTTTTAAAGGTTTGTATGTAGGTGAGTTCAGTAACGCTTGCTTGGTTTTTAGGATTTCGTGGCTTATCACTTACTCTTCGTATTTGAGCTTTATGCACAACGGACATACTATCTGTCAAGGGCATGGCTTGGATATTGCAAAAATCGAGAGCCACAATCACGCCGTTTTTTTGGATTTGCCCCATCAAGTTTTTCCCTAATTCGGCTTTTGTGGTTTGGGCCATTTGCATTCCGCGTTCCTCAACCGTAGTTTGCTGAGCGTTGCCAGTTTGGTTATTCTTCATCATCCCCTTTCCCTTGCCTTGTCCTTGTCCCTGACTCTTTTTGCCTTTCATTCCTGGACGGTCGCCATGCATTTCCTCATAATGCTTCCTAAACCATTCTGGCTCTTCTATTTCATTGTCGAACATATAATCAGCAATTTGCTGGATGGTTTTCTCTGGAAAGAATTGATAGGGCATCAACCCGAATTTCTTGACTGCGTCAGGCATTTTTGAAGTTTCTTTAGAAGGATTTTTAGACCATTCAACCATTGCTTCAATAAATTCCTCTTTAGAAGTGTCTTCGAAAATATAATGCATTTTCACAGCGCTCATTGGCGGTGCAATCATACTATTTTCGGATGTTTTCGGATTGTGGCACGCGTAGCAGTTATTTTCCATCAATTGCTTGCCTGGATGGTCTTGAAGGATGACCATTGCCAATTCATCGGAATTACTATCAATTCCCGAATACGGTTTTTTCGGATTTGTATTGCAGGAAAACAAAGTTCCAAGAATTACTATTATTGAGAGTGCTTTCATCCTTCTAGTCTTTTACATTTTCAGAGCTCTAATTAAATTAAGCGTTGAAATTTTTATTTCAAATCGATATTTCGAAGGTTTCAATTTGGTTAGAAAATAGAAAATTCAATTATTCCCTTTAGTCAGGGTGAAAATAATTGAATTTTCGGCACTTTGCTCTTTACACATAACCTCAATATCCATTTCAACACAAAAATAAAACCTTTCTTTCCGATTGACAGTAACTTAAGTTACAAATGCGCATACAAGCTAAAGCGCTATAATTCTTATGCTGTTTCTATTGAGTTCAATTTTCCCCATCGATTCCAGTTTCTTCAACAATCGGGAAACCACAACTCGGGAAGTATGCAGTTCGTAGGCTATTTCCTGATGGGTGGAAGCAATCACGTCGGTTTTGCCAATATTCTGCTTGTCGCGAAGGTATTTTACCAATCGCTCATCCATATTTAAAAAAGCGATGCTGTCAATGGTATCAAGCATTTCCATAAGTCGGGTGTGATAACTCGCCAGAACAAAGTTGCGCCAACTTTTAAATCTCCCCATCCACTCTTCCATCTTTTGAACTGGAATCATAATAAGGGTTGTGTCCAGTTCGGCAATAGCTCTAATCTCACTCTTTTTTTGCCCCAAACAGCAAGTTAGAGTCATGGCACAAGTATCGCCAGGCTCTAAAAAGTACAACAATAGCTCATCGCCTTCGCCATCTTCTCGTAAAATTTTTATTGCACCCGAAATCAATAAAGGCATGGATCGCATATAATCGCCAATTTCAATAAGCTTATCCCCCTCTTTAACGTGATTTAAAGCACCTACTTGGTTAATTTCCTCTATAAGCGCATCTTCAAAAAGATGAGAGAAGTTTTCCTTCAAATTATTTAGCATTAAAAATTATTTAAGCGGTTTTTGATTAGCTAAAATACGGCTTTAAAATCACTTTTCTTGTGCTTCTTTCTGCCTCTGTCTTTCCAATTTTCTGAAATAACCGCGGAAAAAAAAGTTGTGCTGCAAGGCTTCCATGTTTTGGTTCAGTTTTTCGGAGGCTTCCTTAATCTGAATCATTGTAGAATCCATCTCCTTGACAAAAGTTTCATCTTGAGTGATATGATTGAGAGCTCCCTTGCCTTCCTTTATCTCTGTTAAATAATCGTCCAGATTTTTAGTAATAGCATTAATATCTTCACTGGATTTTTCGAGATTAGCGAATACTGTTCTGATTTGATTTGCGGCAGCAGTGTCACTTAAAATGACAGCGGCAGCACTTTCATCATAGTTGATTTTTGAAATAATCTGATTGATCTTGGCCATGGCCACTCCAGTTCCTTCTGAAGTTTTCTTAAGCTCTACTATTGTGTGCTGAATATTCTGGGCCAGAATTGTATCACTAATCAAAGTGCCGATGGTTCCTTTACCCTCCAAAATTTGATTGGTTATTTTCAATAAATCTGCACTGGTCTTGTCTAATGTTGAAAGCACGTCCTCTATGCCAACATTCTTGGATGACCGAATGACGTCTCCAGACACTACGCTTGCTGTTTGCTCTTCTTTTCCTGGGACAATATTTACCACCATACTTCCTACCAATCCATCTGAACTTATTGTAGCGACAGCATCTTTTTTAATGAAATAAGCGGATTTTTCTTCCACCATCATTTCGATGGTAATCTTGCCGACTTCCTGCATTTCGATTTTAGTTACCGTCCCGACATTGATTCCTGAATAACGAACATTGTTACCTACCTGAAGTCCGCTAACATTGTCAAAAACGGCATACAATTGAATGTTTTTGGTAAATATATGTTGTCTGGATCCGATGAAATACAGAGCACTCACGAGAATTATTGTTCCCACGACCACAAATATTCCGACTCTTATTTTTTTTGAACTTGCCATAGAATTAATTTTTAAAAAATGCACTGGTTTGTGGATCACTCGAATTTGACAGCTCTTCAAAAGTACCTTCGGCATAATTGGTGCCATCGACCAACAAGATCATCCTGTTTGAAATAACACGAGCACAATCCACGTCGTGTGTTATGATAAGTGATGAGGTGTTGTATTTTTTTTGAACGTTTCGCATAAGTTGAATGATTTCGTTGGATGTAATGGGATCCAATCCTGTAGTGGGTTCGTCATACATAATGATTTTCGGTTTTAATATCAAGGCTCGCGCCAATGCCACTCGACGCTGCATTCCACCCGAAAGCTCTGCGGGCATTCGGTCGATGGCGTCTAAAAGCCCCACACTTTCCAGCGCTTCTTTTACAGATTCTTCAGTACTCTTAAAATCCTTTAGTTTATCCTTATGTCTTCTAAGTGGGAATTCCAGATTTTCACGAACAGTCATAGAATCATACAAGGCACTTCCTTGAAATAGAAAACCAATTTCGGTTCGCAAAAAGTCCAATTCCGTTTGGCCCATAGTGATGATATCTCGATCTCTGATCGTGATACTTCCACTATCAGGCTGAATTAGGCCCACAATACACTTCACCATTACCGATTTTCCGGAACCCGATTTCCCCATTATGACGAGACTTTCCCCTTCATAGAGCTTCAAACTAAATCCTTTGAGTACATGGTTATTGCCAAAGCTCTTTTTGATATCTTTTAATTCTAATACAGGTTTTCTGTTCTCTTCGGTATTCATTTATACAGTAAAAAATATATCGGTTATAAAAACGGCTATAAAGTCAATCACAAACACCAACATGGACGCATATACCACTGCTGCATTTGATGCTTCTCCCACCCCTACGGTTCCTTTGGCACAATAATATCCTTTGTAAGTACCCACAAGACCAATGGCAAAACCAAAGAAAAAAGTCTTGATGGTTGCGGGAAAAACGTCACTAAATTTCAAGGCATCAAAAACTTGATTGAAATAAAGTGTGTAGGAAACGCCGCCTTTTAAATTTTCCACGATTGCAGAACCAATAAGTGCAACAGCATCTCCCAAGATCACCAATAATGGCAACATTAATGTGACTGCCAGAATACGGGTAACTACTAAGTACTTAAAGGGATTGGTCCCCGAAACCTCCATGGCATCAATTTGTTCGGTTACACGCATAGAGCCCAACTCTGCGCCAATCCCTGAACCGATCCTTCCAGCACAGATCAAGGCGATAATTACAGGACCAATCTCTCTAATAATAGAAAGACTAATCATAGATGGCATCCACGATTCTGCACCAAAATTCATCAGGGTGGGTCGGGATTGAAGGGTAAAAACCAGACCCAAAATAAAACCCGTAACCACGACCAAAAACAATGATCGGTTTCCCATATTGTAGCATTGGCGCAGTAATTCCCTTAACTCAAAGGGTCTGCTAAATACTTCCCGAAAAAATCTTCCTGCAAATAAAGCCATGTCGCCAATTTCGGCGAAAAACGATTTTGTACGATCCAAGAAGGAAGTTGATTTTGACATTTAAAATTGGTAAAAGTCAAATATAGGTTGTATTTCACTGTAAAAGAATGATATAGGTCAGGTGCGGCGAATCTCGTGCCCAAAGTGGATTTTTCCCAGCAGTATTGTTTCGAAGCTTGTTGGAGTTTTTAAAATCTAGCTTTTTATTTTGAATTTTAAACGTTTTCGCCATTTCACTATTTCGTACCACAACACACTCAACATTCCGATGCCAATGCTAATGCCAATCTGGATTATTCCTATTCTTTCAAATTCAAAGAAAGCTGTAAGTGGTGCCACAAACAAGAGCAAGGCAGTGATTCCCACGGTAATTGCCACAATTATAGGAACCAATTTATTTCTATATCCAAAAGTGGTAAATATTGAATGTATAAAAGAACGGTTGACGAAGGTAAGCACAATGTTTGCGGCCATAAGAGAAGTAAACACCATTGTTCGCGTAATGGCTTCATTGTAACCTAAGTTTACAGCAATTTGATACACCGAAAGCACACCAATTGAAATAACCAAACCTTGAATTACGCTCGTAAAAAGTTCGTCTCGATTGAAAAAAGAACTTGTAACCGGCCTAGGTTTTTGTAGCATCAAATCATTCTCAATCGGTTCATTTTCGTACACAATAGAGCACGTGGGACCCATAATCAATTCCAATAAAATAACGTGAAGAGGCGAAAATATATTCGGATACACCCAACCCAAAACCAGAGGAATAAAAACCGTAAGAATGATGGGAATATGAATGGAAATAATATACTGAATAGCTTTTTTTAGGTTTGAATAAATTTTTCTTCCCATAGCTACTGCTTCCACCATTTTTGAAAGATCGTCATCAACGAGAATAATAGAGGCGGCTTGTTTGGCTATCTCGGTTCCTTTTTTGCCCATTGCAATTCCGATATTCGCAGCTTTTAGAGCAGGACCATCGTTTACGCCATCGCCTGTCATAGCTACAATATGACCAGCAGCATTTAGCGATTCGATGATTTTTAGTTTTGCCTCGGGAAACATTCTAGCAAAAATGTTTTTTTCCAAACTGATTTTTTGAAGTTCCGAAGCATCTAAATTCACAAGATCATCTCCTGAAATCACGTCGTCTGTTCCTTTAAAGCCAACTTTCTTCGCTATGGAAGCGGTAGTTTCAGCAATATCGCCCGTGATGATTTTAACTGCAATCCCAGCATTGTAAAAATCCTGAAATACTTTTTCAATATTTTCTTTTGGCGGATCGTAAAAAGCTAATAACCCTTTAAATTCAAAACGGAAATCTTGCTGTTTCTTTGGCCAATCCGTTCCCTCAAAATTAGAAATTCCCACACCCAAAATGCGATAGCCCTCCGTGGCTAGAGTTTCAGTCTGTTTAAGAATGTTGATCTTTTCGCTTTCGTCCAAGTTCGATACTGCAAGCAGAGCTTCGGGTGCGCCTTTGGCAGCAATAATGCGAACCCCCTCCCCATTTTGAAAAATATGGGTCATCATTGGCGGCTTTCCACCCAATGGATATTCATGAATCATTTCAAAGTTTGGCCGCTCATCCACAGAGGTAACGGATAGATAAATTTCGTGAATCGACTTTTCCATGGAATCAAATGGAATGGGTTCACTGGCCCACATTGCCACGGTAATCAATTCCGCTTCACTCTTGGATAAAGATTTGCCAATTGCCGTAATTTCATTGGTTTCCAAAGTAAACAACTTATCCAACATCATTTTGTTCTCGGTGATGGTGCCCGTTTTGTCCACACAAATAATGGAGGCGCTTCCCAAGGATTCCACAGTTTTAATTTGCTTTACAATTACACCGCTCTTCAATAAACGCCATGCTCCAAGTGCCATAAAAGTTGCAAATGCCACTGGGATTTCTTCTGGAAGTATACTCATTGCCAAAGTAAGCGCCTTTAGCAGACTGTCTAAAATATCCTGGGAATTGAGATAATTGATCCCCCAAACTAAAAGAAAAACAACGGCTCCGGCGAGAACCATTTTCTTTACGAAATTATTTATCTGCTTTTCAAGAGTAGATTTCTCGCTATCAATAGTATCGATAGACTTACCTATCTTGCCCATTTTGGTTTTGATTCCTATTGTAGAAATTTCAGCTATTGCAAGTCCTCCGTCCACCTGTGTACCGCTGTAAATCAGATTGTCTTCGGAATTCGCATCCTTATATTTAGAAAATGATTCGCCAGTGAGTATAGATTGGTTTACAGAAAAATCGTTGGAATGGACAATGATTCCATCGGCAACAATGGTGGAGCCCTCCTCTACCATCAGAAAATCGCCTACAACCACTTCATCGCTGTCTATCTCCTTCACTTCTCCGTCACGGATTACCTTACAATGCGGCTGTGAGAGTTTTTTCAGATTCTCAATTGCGTTATGAGCTTTGTGATCCTGATAAAGGGAAATAGCTGAAACCAGCACTATGGCAACCACCATAAAAAGTGCATCTCCATAATTTCCTGTAAACAAATAAATGCCTGCAGTTACCAATAAAAGAATGACCATTGGTTCTTTAAGCAGACTTTTAAGGGCCTCCCAAAACGCATTCCTTTTTTTGCCTTCCATTATATTTCGTCCGTGGATTTTACGAGAAGCCAATACTTCGGTGGCATTTAAACCCAGTATTCCTGTTTGTTTTATAGGCATTAGGTATTTTTTAAGCAATCTATAAAATTACAATCTTCTGAAGTTTATATATATGAGGAATGTCAATAACACCGAAATAAAAGGAATTAGTAAGAATTGGCTTAATTTTTTTAGGCCAAAAAGATTTAAAAACCTTTGAAGTATAAGTCCACGAGAGTGAAATTTTTCATAAACCCATTTTTCATCTCCGAAAATATCCAAAAAAACATATATTTGTGCCCGCTACGAAAAAAGCTTGCCAGAAAATTGTTCAATAGGCAGATTGCACTTGCAAGCCTAAAAATTGGCAATACCTCTACCCGGGTGCTGGAATTGGTAGACAGGCATGGTTGAGGGCCATGTGTCCTTTCGGACGTGTGAGTTCAAGTCTCATTCCGGGTACAATAAAACCCCCGCTTAACTGTCGTTATGCGGGGTTTTTTCATTTCTTAAGAAACATTCTAGCAACAATAATTAGAAAACACCATCTAAACTACTTAAAATGTTAGACCGTTTTCTCTCTAATAATAACGCCAGCCTTTCAAACGCTTCAATCACTTGAATCTTCGTAAAGGATGAAAGATTCAATTCGAGATCACAATCAATAAGATCATTTTTACTAAATCTTCGGAGTTCTCCAGGTACTTCCAATAAAATGGATTTGTCACTCATTCTTTGAAATACGATTTTGGTTTGAGGATCGGTTACCTCTTGAATTACAACTAACATAACAATAGAATTTTAAAGTTAGCCAGCAATGTAATACAGCGGTTTGAAATAAGCTCTGACACATAAAAAACCTAGTCTATTTGAGCGGGCCTTTTCCACATTTTAAAAACATTTCTAATCGTAATCACAAAACGTTCAGCCTTATTTCAAAATAATTAAACATCGCTTTCTTCTTTTTAGTAAATTCACACAAAATTGCAAGCAGTGGTTAAAACTGAATTCAGCATAAAAGATCTCGAGAATCTCTCTGACGTTAAGGCGCATACCATCCGAATATGGGAAAAGCGCTATAATCTTCTTGAACCAAATCGCACCGACACTAATATCAGAAGATACGATTTGGGAAACCTGAAAAAGCTGCTCAACATCACTTATCTCTATAAGGCGGGACACAAAATATCAAAGCTTGCAGGAATGAGTCCAGCTCAAATCCAAATTCTAATAAAAGAGGATATGGAAACCCACACTACTGCTTATGCTACTGAAATATTTAAATCGGCGATGTTGGAGTTTGATGGGGAGCAATTTGACACAGCCCTAAATAGCTTGCTTAAAAAGAAGAGTTTTAGTGAAGTTTATTCCGAAGTTTTCATCCCGCTTCTCAATAATACTGGAATTCTTTGGCATACAGGCACTGTTGATCCCTCTCACGAGCATTTTATTTCTGAAAAAATTAAACACGCCTTAATATCCCAAACTTCAAATTCAAAAAAAGAAGTTGAGAAAAAGGAAAAACCCATTTTTGTGCTCTATTTGCCAGCGGAGGAAACACACGAAATCAGCCTTCTTTATGCCAATTATGAACTGATCTCCAACGGGTATTCCACGCTCTACCTCGGTCCAAACATTCCGGTTGAAAGCCTGAAACATGTCCGAAAACAAAAGCCAGACGCGATTTTTGTCAGTTATTTTACAGTGCATCCTGAAACGGAAAACCAGAATTCTTATTTTGATTCCTTTCAGAAAGAAGTTGGAGCAAAAAACGAACTTTGGATTTTGGGAAAAAGAGGGTGTAAATATGCAAACCAACGGGATAACATAAAACTCTTCGAAGATGTAGAATCCTTTAATGAACATCTACAGAAAACGTCCTAATCCCATCAAGTGTTCATTAAAAATCTTTAAAGTTAAATCATTCTAAATTTTCCATTCTTGTTTAAATAAAATTTACTTTTGTTAAACAATATGAAGAAACAAATTGCTATAATTGGTTCTGGATTTTCCTCCTTGGCTGCATCTTGCTATCTCGCCCAAGCAGGATATCAAGTTACTATTTATGAAAAAAATCAAACCGTAGGTGGCAGGGCTAGGCAATTAAGTAAACACGGTTTTACATTTGACATGGGTCCTACCTGGTATTGGATGCCCGATGTTTTTGAACGTTTTTTCGCAGATTTTGGCAAACAGCCTTCTGATTATTATTCATTACAAAAATTGGATCCAGCCTATTGTGTTTACTTCGGAAAAAACGACTTCATCACAATTGGCGATACGCTTGAAAAAATTGCAGCTGCCTTTGAAAGCGAAGAACCTGGAAGTTCAATTAAATTAAAGGAGTTTATAAAAAAAGCGCAGGATAATTATAATATTGCGATTAAAGATTTGGTGTATCGTCCTGGAGTTTCTCCGTTAGAATTGATTACACCAACAACCGCAAAAAAGATTGGTCAGTTTTTCAGTACGATTAGTAAAGAGGTTCGTTCTGAATTTAAAAATCCGAAATTGATTTCAATCTTGGAATTTCCTGTTTTGTTCTTAGGTGCAAAACCCTCTCGCACTCCCGCTTTCTACAATTTCATGAATTACGCCGATTTCGGTTTAGGCACTTTTCATCCTAAAACAGGAATGCATGCAGTGGTTCAAGGTATGGTTTCCTTGGCGGAAAAATTAGGAGTCAATATCAAAACTAATCAAGTCGCATCAAAGATAATTATAGAGAATAAGACAGCTGTTGGAATAATAATAAATGGGAAGGAAACCAAAGCCGACATCATTTTAAGTGGTACCGATTACCATCATACAGAAACGTTATTACCTAAAGAAAATCGACAATATTCAGAGGAGTATTGGGAAAAGAAAACTTTGGCTCCTTCCGCTCTGCTCTTCTATGTTGGATTTGATAAAAAAATTGAGAAAGTGGCCCACCACACACTTTTTTTCGATGTGGATTTTGAAACGCACTCTAAAGCTATTTACGATATTCCCGAATGGCCTAAAGAGCCCTTGTTCTACGCAAGTTTTCCTTCCCAAACGGAAGATTGCTTCGCTCCAAAAGGAAAAGAAGCAGGGATTTTTCTAATTCCTTTGGCTCCAGATTTGGATGACATTCCAGAACTAAGGGAAGAATACTTCGATGAAATAATCGGCCGGCTTGAAAAGATCACTGAGCAAGAGGTAAAAAAACATGTTATATTTAAAGAATCCTTTTGCATAAAGGATTTCGTTTCGGAATACAACAGCTATAAAGGAAATGCTTATGGGCTTGCTAATACACTATTCCAAACGGCTTTTTTGAGACCCAAATTAAAAAGCGGAAAGGTAAAAAACCTATATTTTACTGGGCAGCTAACCGTTCCTGGTCCGGGAGTTCCTCCAGCACTCATTTCTGGGAAATTAGTGGCAGGATTAATTGAAAAAAGTAATAACCCTTGAAAGAACGCTTCGACATAGTATCCAACAAATGCTGCAAAAAGGTAACTGAAACCTACAGCACCTCCTTTTCATTGGCAACGCGAATGTTGGGACCAACCATCCGCCAGGATATTCATAATATTTATGGTTTCGTTCGATTTGCGGATGAAATCGTCGATTCATTTCATGAATATGACAAAGAATCCCTATTCAACCGTTTTGAAAAGGATTTGAACGAATCTTTAAAAGAAGGCATAAGCTTAAATCCAATTTTAAATTCTTTTCAAAATACCGTTCATAAATATAATATCAACAAAGATTTGATTCAAACGTTTATGAACAGCATGCGCCAGGATCTTTCTAAAAACGTATATACCACAGTCGAAGAATTTAATGATTATATCTATGGCTCAGCTGACGTCGTGGGATTAATGTGTCTCCAGGTTTTTGTCAAGGGCGATCCTCAGAAGTATGAAGAATTAAAGGAAGCAGCTATGAATTTGGGGTCTGCTTTTCAGAAAGTAAATTTCTTGCGGGATATAAAAGAAGATGAAGAATTATTAGCACGAACTTATTTCCCAAATGTTGATCTCGATTCCTTGGATGAAATTTCCAAGCACAAGATTATTCAGGAAATTGAAGAAAACTTTAGGCTCGCATACCAAGGAATACTTCGCCTTCCCAAAGAGGCAAGACTGGGAGTTTTTGTCGCCTATAAATATTACAGAAGACTTTTGAAAAAGCTTCAACAAACTCCTGCTTCCGAAATAAGAACCTCCCGTATTCGGGTACCAAATTATGAGAAATTTGGATTGTTAACAGGTAGCTATTTGAAATATCGGTTAAATTTGAGCCTTCGGTACATTTTGAAAGCTTAAGATTTTGATAAGCAAATTTTATATGAAGTGCTTTCAAAACATTCAGGCGTCCTAGAAACGAATAAATTAAAAATTATTGCTATTAGTTTAATTAACAAACAAATCAAAGGTGGCTGAGTAATTATATGGCCAACTATTATTAATAAAAATTTCAAGGCTTCTTCCATAAAATTGTACCGAAGCCCTAACCTTTAAAATAAAATGTCAACCCTTCTTTGGATATTAATTTTTATTGCCACTTTCTGCTTTATGGAGTTTATGGCGTGGTTTACCCATAAATATGTGATGCACGGATTTTTGTGGAAACTCCATAAAGACCACCATCATAAGGAACATAAGAGTTGGTGGGAGCGAAATGACTACTTCTTCCTTTTTTACGCAATGATTAGCATTGGTTGTTTTATTGGTTGGAGCTATTTGGGTTTTTGGGCGGGACTGCCGCTCGGATTGGGTATATTTGCTTACGGTTTAGCCTATTTTTTTGTTCACGATATTTTTATTCATCAGCGATTTAAGCTATTTAGAAACGCAAACAATCGATATGCTCGTGGAATTCGGAGAGCGCATAAAATGCATCACAAACACTTAGGCAAAGAGGAAGGCGAATGTTTTGGAATGTTGTTTCCTCCCTTAAAATATTTTAAAAAATAAAATGTGGCAATTATACTTTTTATTGGATATTGGATCGCTCATCATTCCTCTTCTGTTTAGCTTTCATCCAAAATTGCAGTTTTATAAACTTTGGAAGTATTTCTTCCCGGCCACCTTTATAATGATGGCTCTTTTTGTTTCCTGGGATATCATTTTTACCCATTTTGGCTTCTGGGGTTTCAACGAAGAATATCTTTCTGGAGTACGATTAGGAAATCTGCCCATCGAGGAATGGCTCTTTTTTATCTGCATTCCTTATGCATGTCTTTTTACAATTTATTCCTTTAAAAATTTACTTCCGAAGTTTAGGATTTCGGACAAGGTTACCTCGGCTATTTATTTTACGTTGCAAACCCTTTTAATTGTCGTTCTATTGTATAATTTCGACCGTTGGTACACTGCCATAAATTTCGGATATGCCATAATTCTTTTTGCATGGATATTTAACAATAATCGTGAAATTTTGAAAGTTTTTATACCGGTATTTGCCATATTATTGATTCCCTTTTTTATTGTAAACGGCTTTCTGACTGGAAGTTGGATAAATGAACAAGTGGTTTGGTACAACAATGCCCAAAATCTAGGAATTAGACTCGGAACAGTGCCCATTGAGGATAGTATTTATGCCTTTTCTATGTTATTGACCGTTTTTGTATTGATGGAAAAATTCAAAAATGGAGAGGATAAAAAAATAGAGAATTCTGGAGAAGTTGTTTCTGAAAAAATCGGCAAATAAACAGTTTTAAAAAATAAAATCCAATAGGTAGAATTTTAATTATCGAGCAGATTTTGTGCTACTTTTAATAAAAAAATCTAGATGATACATCCAAAAACAGAACTGAAACTAATAAGCAAGGAAATTGGATATGGCGTGGTAGCCAAGGAATTTATTCCCGCTGGAACTATTACATGGGCTTTAGATGAACTCGATCGAGAGTTTACTCCCGCACAGGTTAAGAAAATGGATTCCATGTACCAAAATATTCTGGAAACTTATTGCTATCGAAACAACAAAGGAAACTTAGTACTTTGCTGGGATTATGGACGTTATGTAAACCATAGTTTTAAGAGTAATTGCCTCTCCACAGCTTACGATTTTGAAATAGCAATACGCGATATTAATCCTGGAGAAGAATTGACCGATGATTATGGATATCTAAACGTAACCGAACCCTTTAAAGGTATAAACGAAGGCACACGCCGTAAAACAGTCTATCCTGACGATTTGCTGAAGCATTATAAAACTTGGGACAAAAAGTTGATTCAAAACTTTCCTAAGATCATTACGGTAGCGCAGCCATTAATGCCACTTATCACCGAAAAGCTATGGAAGGAAATCGAAAATATAGCTCATGGAAAGAAAGAAATGCAATCAATAAAATCTAACTATTTCCCACATTAATTTTATTCTGAAAGAAGTTTATCCAGTAATTTTCTGATTTTTTTGCTATTCCAATCTGCTACTCCCGTTTCATTAATGGCTATTTTTCCATTTTTGGTTATTACATAAGTAGTGGGTAAAACAACTGATTGTAGCTGCTCGGGAGCTTCAAACGATTGAAGATAAACTGGAAAGGAATATTGGTTCTTGTCCAAAAACCTTTTTACCCTTTCGGATTTCTCTGAAGTGACAAAATAAAAGTCAACTTCGGAACCATAATCATCATAAAGCTTCTGAAATGAAGGCATTTCTGCAATGCACGGCGGGCACCAAGTAGCCCAAAAGTTAATGATTGCAACTTTTCCCTTTGACTGTAAAAAATCAATTTCCTCAGAGTCTAAAGATATAAGTGACCATTGATAATCTTGTAGTGTTTCTCGTTCATCCTCCGAAGTTTCTGATGGAGAAAAAGAAATAAGCCGTTGTACAAAAACCTGAATTGGCGTGCGCGTTTTTGGAATTATCAATAACACAACTAACACTCCGAACAGAATATTGCTCCAATGCTTTTTTAGAAATTTCTCCATTCTTTTTTGAGTATAAAAAGGAAGCTGTCTAAAAACCAGTTTTTAGACAGCTTCTTAGACTGTTTTTTAAAAACAATTAAGCGTTTTGCTTCTTAATCAAATTTAAAGCAGATCCTTCATGATACCACCCAATTTGGGCATCATTATACGTGTGATTTGCTTTAATAGTGTCTTTGGTTCCATCAGCATGAACAATCTCAATTGTCAATGGTTTGTTTGGCGCAAAGTCGGCAATATCAATAAAGTTAAAGGTATCATCTTCCAGAATTAGATCATAATCTGCTTCATTAGCAAATGTCAATCCTAACATACCTTGCTTTTTCAAGTTAGTTTCGTGGATTCTTGCAAAAGATTTTACCAACACGGCAGCTACGCCCAAAAATCTTGGCTGCATCGCTGCGTGTTCTCTAGATGAACCTTCTCCGTAGTTATGGTCACCGACAACAATGGTTTTAATTCCATTAGCCTTGTATTCTCTTTGTACATTTGGAACTCCACCATATTCTCCAGTAAGTTGATTCTTTACAAAATTGGTTTGTTTATTGAAAGCATTTACAGCTCCAATCAAGGTGTTGTTTGAAATGTTGTCCAAATGTCCTCGATAACGCAACCAAGGTCCCGCCATAGAAATATGGTCGGTAGTACATTTTCCAAATGCCTTAATCAATAATTTCACGCCTTGTAATTCAGAATCTTTAATTGGCAGAAAAGGCTCTAACAATTGAAGCCGCTCACTCTCTTTAGAAACTTTAACTTCCACAGTGCTTCCGTCTTCAGTTGGAGCCAAGTAGCCATTATCGTCAACTGCAAATCCTTTTGGCGGTAATTCAAGTCCAACTGGTTCGTCAAGTTTTACCTCTTGACCGTCTTCGTTGATAAGTGTATCATTCATTGGATCAAAATCCAAACGACCTGAAATTGCGATTGCAGCAACCATTTCTGGAGATCCCACGAATGCGTGAGTGTTTGGATTACCATCCGCACGTTTTGAAAAGTTTCTGTTGAAAGAATGCACAATTGTATTCTTTTCATCACCTTTTCTATCGCTTCGGTCCCATTGACCAATACACGGCCCACAAGCGTTTGTAAAAATGGTAGCTCCCAAGTTTTCAAAAACATTTAAAAGTCCATCCCGTTCTGCTGTAAAACGTATTTGTTCTGAGCCTGGATTTATTCCAAAATCACTTTTTGGTTTTACATTTTTATTTAATGCCTGCTGTGCGATGGAAGCAGCTCTAGACAAATCTTCATACGAAGAGTTTGTACAAGAACCAATCAAGCCCCAATCAACTTTAAGCGGCCAATCATTTTCTCTAGCTTTTTCACCCAATTCTCCGACTGGTGTAGCCAAGTCGGGCGTAAAAGGTCCGTTCAAATGTGGACGAAGTGTAGAAAGATTAATTTCAATTACTTGGTCGAAATATTGTTCTGGGTTTTCATAAACTTCATCATCTCCCGTTAAATATTCACGAATTTTATTCGCTTCATCAGCAATATCATTTCGATCTGTAGCCCGCAGAAAGCGCTCCATAGAATCGTCATAACCGAAAGTAGAAGTGGTGGCTCCAATTTCAGCACCCATATTACAAATTGTTCCTTTTCCTGTACAAGAAAGGTTTTTTGCACCGGGTCCAAAATATTCAACAATAGCCCCAGTTCCTCCTTTTACAGTAAGAATTCCAGCTACTTTCAAGATCACATCTTTTGATGCTGTCCAGCCGTTTAATTCGCCAGTCAATTTTACACCAATTAGCTTTGGAAATTTCAATTCCCAAGGCATTCCTGCCATCACATCAACCGCATCTGCTCCTCCCACTCCAATGGCAACCATTCCTAGTCCACCAGCATTTACTGTGTGGCTATCGGTACCAATCATCATTCCTCCTGGGAAAGCGTAGTTTTCGAGAACAACTTGATGAATAATTCCAGCTCCTGGTCTCCAAAAGCCGATTCCATATTTATTTGAAACGGATTCCAAGAAGTTAAAAACTTCATTACTGGTTTCGTTAGCTCTCAACAAATCTGGAACAGCACCTTGCTTTGCTTGAATTAAGTGATCACAGTGAACCGTAGTTGGAACAGCAACCGTTTTTTTACCCGCTTGCATAAACTGAAGCAATGCCATTTGAGCCGTTGCATCCTGACAAGCGATCCGGTCGGGAGCGAAATCGACATAATCCTTTCCACGTTCAAATGATTTGTTAGGAGTTCCGTCCCAAAGGTGTGAGTAAAGTATTTTTTCTGAAAGAGTTAAAGGTTTTCCAACTAGCTCTCGTGCCTTATCCACACGGTCAGCCATTTGAGAATACACTTTTTTAACCATGTCTATATCGAATGCCATATAATGTAAGTTTTAAGATTTTTGAAAGTTCTGCAAAAGTACAAAATTTAGACAGAATTCAAAAGTATTTAATAGAATGGCTCTTTGATTGAAATATGTTTATTGAATAAACATATTAGCTTGATAAAATTGAAAATAATGTAATTTGAAGAGGTTGAAAATGTGAAATTCACAAACTCTGGCCGAGACATTTAAGATGAAAAATACGTCGCCAATAGATAAATAGGATAAATCAAAAATTAATTGGATGGATTAAAAGGCTATTAAGTTACTGGTTATAGTCTGCGTGCCTTAATACCTTATACATTCAGTACCCAAATAACTCAAGAACTCAATAACTCAAAACCTAATAAAGACTCTGAATAATTTTTTCAATGCTAAGCCCTTCAGCTTCTGCCTTATAATTTTTTATCAATCGGTGTCTTAAAATTCCAATTGCGGCCTTTTGGACATCAGCAATATCTGGAGAATATTTGCCATTGAGAGCGGCATGAGCTTTCGCTGCCAGAATAAGATTCTGGGAAGCTCTTGGTCCAGCACCCCAATCGATGTAGTTTTTTACAATTTCAGGTGCGGTTGAGCTATCTGGTCTGGTTTTTCCCACAAGACCAACTGCGTATTCTATTACATTATCAGCGACTGGAATCCGTCTTATTAATTGCTGAAAATCAATTATTTCTTCACTCGTAAATAAAGATCTTACCTTTTCATTTTCCCCGGCCGTAGTCATTTTAACGACTTCCACTTCCTCTGAGAAAGATGGGTAATCCAAATTTATCGCGAACATAAATCTGTCTAATTGGGCTTCGGGCAAAGGATAAGTTCCTTCCTGCTCTATTGGGTTCTGTGTTGCCAAAACAAAATAAGGCAAATCCAATTTGTAGTGATGTCCTGCCACGGTAACGGACCTTTCTTGCATAGCTTCCAAAAGGGCGGCTTGGGTTTTAGGTGGCGTACGGTTAATTTCATCCGCAAGAATGATATTCGCAAAAATAGGACCCTTGATAAATTTAAACTCTCGGTTCTTATCTAGGATTTCAGAACCTAAAATGTCGCTTGGCATCAAATCGGGCGTAAACTGGATTCTTTTAAATTCCAGTCCCAAAGCTTGGGCAACCGTATTTACCAAAAGTGTTTTTGCAAGTCCGGGAACACCAATCAGAAGAGCATGACCTCCAGAAAAAATGGCAAGCAAAACCTGCTCAACCACTTCATCCTGACCAACAATTACCTTCTTTATTTCTGTTCGAAGAGCATTATATTTTGAAACAAGCTGCGAAACCGCTGTTACGTCTGACATATTTTCTATTTCAACTTTAATTTTTCAACCAATTTGCAGAAAAATCGCAATTCTGATAATCATCATTCACGCTGATATAGGTTTTCTCAATAATGTCATCTTGCCATTTATTGATTACCTTAATTTGCTTTTCCCTAAGTGCCAATTGCTTAATACGCTCATAATCTTTCACGTAATCTGCATTATGCTCTGGATACCTTTTGGTTACTGTAAGTATTTTAAGCAATCCCTTTCCTGTTCGATCGCGATCAGTGATAACTTTGGAAACTTCACCTTCTTTTAGATTATAAACTTGCGCACTGAAAGTTGGATCCATTTTAGTAAGATCAAATTTAGTGTCAAAAGTCAATGGATTAATAATCTGACCGCCATTGTTCCTAGTTTCCTTGTCATCAGAGTATTTACGCGCAGCTTCAGCAAAAGTGATTTCGTTTGCCAAAATTTGGTTTCTTACATCTTCAATTTGTTTTTGGGCATCATCAATTGCTTTCTGAGACACTTCTGGGAATAATAGTATATGCCTTACATCAACTTCTTGCCCTCGAATTTTTTCGACATAAAGAATATGCCAGCCAAATTCTGTTTGGAAGGGTTCACTCACCTCACCTTCTAATAAGGTAAAAGCTTGATCCATAAATTCTTTTGCAAATTTGGAATCGCGTCGCACACCTGGAATAAGACCTCCTTTACTAGCAGAACCAGGATCTTTGGAATAAAGCACCGCTTTGGTAGAAAAACTAGCACCGTTATCAATTATATCAGCTCTCATTGCATTTAGTTTCGCTATCACGTCATCAATCGCCTTTTGAGTAATTTCAGGTTCCTTCACAATTTGGGCTACTTCAATTTCAGCACCAAAAACTGGTCGTTCATCCTCTGGAATTGAATAGAAAAAATTACGCACTTCCTCTGGAGTTACCTCTAACTTATCGATTATTTTTTGTTGCATCGCAGTAGCCAGAGCATTGACTTTATTTACCTCAAAAAGTTCCTTTCGAAGATCGGCAATATTATCTTTTCTATAGTACTGAGCGACCTTTTCTTCACTTCCCAATTCACTGGCCATATACTGTAATTGTTGGTCCGTTCTAGAGTTAATTTCCGAATCGGAGACAACTAAACTATCCTGTTTTGCTTGATGGGCGTATAACTTATCCTCCATCAATTTTCCCAAAAGTTGACACCGGGTAATTCCATCAATTGATATTCCTTGTGACTGCATTTCAAGATATCCCTTATCAATATCAGAATCCAAAATAATATACTCACCAACCACCGCGCCAATACCCTCGGCTTTGTACCGTTGGAATGGCTTTAATGTGTCTTTGTAAACGGTTTTAGTAGTCACAGCAATCGTGTCAATACTTTTTACTACACCCGTACTATCGGGCACTAAAACGTTCTGTGCCTGTATCATACAGGTAGAAAGAAATAGCAACAGGAAAATTTTATTCATTTGTGTAAATTTCAAATTTATTGTGTTCAATTGCATCCCTTGTAATGTCGGTTTCAAGTTTTCTGATGAGCTCTAGCTTTCTTTTATTGATAATAATCTGTCTTAAAGTGGGCTTTATAAATGGTAAAGGTGCAATTTCATTAGGGTTGAGGACGTCTTCAATTTTCACCAAATATACTCCTAATGAATCTTGCAATTGGACGAAATTTGATTTTTTTAACACTTCCGCCGAACCAGATCTCAAAATTGGCAATGCCTTGAGCAGAACTTCCTTTTTTATCCATACTGAATCATTCAAATTTGAAGATAGAAACTGAAAATTATGACCATTTAGCGCTTCTTTGTCCTTTTGATTGTAGCGAGCAAGTTTTTCCTTTACCGTTGCCAAGCCTTCATATTTAGGCGGCAATTGCACAAATCTCATTTTGAGAAGTCCATCAGTAAGCTTAAAATTAATCTTATTTTCTTCATAATAACTTTCGAACTCGGCATCGCTAACAGTGCTATCCAATTGTTGTCCCACAATTACATTTTTATACGCTTGAGTGAGTAAATCATTTTTATATTCCTCTACCAACTTGTCAAAGCGGTCCAAATTCTCATTGTCCAGATTGATTTTTGCTTGCCCTATTAATAATCGCTGAGTAGCCCAGCGGTTTATGTAATTGTTTACGATAAGTGTACTATCCTCTGGCGAAGTTGTATCAGAAATTAATTTTTCTATATCCGATACATAGAGATATTGATCATTCACACGGGCAACTACGCCTTCTTGTGGCTCCTCTTTAAAGTATCCACAGGAAACCAAAATACTTGCAGCAGCCATATAAAACCCGATCAATCTCACTTCAATTGTTTTTTCAGTTTTTTCAAGGTTTTATTATTTACCTCAACTTTATATTTTGAATGGAGATCCTCCATCCATTGTTTTTCAATTTCATTTTGATAATTGCTAATTACCCTTCCCTTTACATCTTCCAACTGCTTAATGCTTTCTGGAAATATTTCCTTAACATTGATGACAGTAAAGGAATCATTACTTGGATAAATACTCGAAATTCCTTTCTTTACTTCAAAATTTAATGGCAACTCTTGCTCGCCTACTTCAAACATTCCCTGTGTAAGCAATACATTTACTTTCCCTTCGGGATTGAGTTCGGTCTTAATTTCTTCTGCTGATTTACCAGCTTCTAGCATTTTCTGGACTTGTTGTGCAGTCAATTGTGAAGTAGCGGAAAAAATATCGGCATCTATCCGTGGTTTCCATTTATAGTCTTGTTTAGTCCTCTCATAAAACTGTTGTAACCCAATAGTATCGTTTTTTGCTTTATCCCAAATGTTCTTTTCCATTACATCAAAAATTAACAAACCATCTCGGTATTCATTCAAAACAGCCGCATAATCTTCATTTTCTATCTCGAGCTGATCCCTAAAATATTCTTTAAGTTCCTCCGTCTCGAACTCGTCATAAAAGCCTTCTAACAATAATCTTTTATCCTTATAAGCCATTGTCGTTTCTTGCCGTTTAGCTATATAATTGGCGAAATCAGAAAAGGTAAAATCCTTGTTCCCAAGAGTGAATAAAATTTTATTTTGTGCATTGGGAATAGGCTCCATTTTCCATTTTCGAGTAAGAACACTATCATTAACATAGGTTTCAAAATATGGTAAGTAATCGCTGCCACGCTTATACCCATACATATCTTTAATCTTTTTATTCACTGCGTGAACTACTATTTTGCCTCTATCCCCTTGCTTCACTCTTTTTTCGAAAGTAACTTTCTGTTCTTCAAAACTTGGTTCGACCAATATTTCATCAAGGCGAATTATATGCCATCCAAATTCAGATTTAACTGGCTTACTGATTTCTCCAATTTTCTTCAATTGGTAGGCAGCATCCTCAAACTGTGGAGCGCGAAGCTGACCTTTGGTAAATGGTTTTAGTTTTCCGCCATTAACCGCAGAATTCTTATCATCTGAATACTCCTTGGCAAGATTTTCAAAAGATTGACCTTGCTTTAACATGGTCGCAATTTCATTAATTCGCTCCTCGGGATCAAAGGTTTTGGCTCCTTTTTTATCTGAAATCATAATGTGCGATACCACAATCTTTGGAAGTCGCTCCCTATGGTCATTTACTTTGATGATATGAAATCCAAAGCGAGTGCGAATGATATCCGAAATGCCACCGACTTTGGTATTGTAAGCTGCGGTTTCAAAAGGATAAACCATATCAAACACAGAGAAATAACCAAGATTTCCCCCAGTAGTTTTAACGTTTGGCTCTTCCGAATAATCTTTGGCAAGCTTTTCAAAATCCTCACCCTTCATTGCCTTTTCGTGAATTGCTTTTATTTTATTATAAGCTACGAGTGTATCTTGTGGTGTATCTTCAAAACCTACTCCAATCAATATGTGTGAAGCATTAACTTCCTCTTTCCCTCTGTCATAAGCTTCTTTGGCGAGATCTTCTGTCAGTTTATCCTCAAAAAGATAGTTTCGCGAAAGTTGGTCACGATATTTTGCCAACTCAGTTTTATAGGTTTCTTCCTTATCTAGACCTTGCGCCTTGGCTTCGAATATTTTTAGTTTATAGTCAATGAAGAGTTGTAAATAACCATCAACATCCTTTTGGGATTCATCCTGAACCAAGTCGAGGTTTTTCTTATAGACTCTTTCAAATTCGTTCGCATAAACGGGATTTCCATTTACGGTCATCAATACATTTTTCTTGTTTTGGGAAAAGACAGCGGTGACACTCAAGAACACCACGAAGAATACAGTAAGAAAATTTTTCATTTTTACTAAATATTTATTTTAAAGATTCCATAAACGCCGCAAAAAAAGGGTTTGGCGCACAAAGGTGCAAAAATAGCAAAAGCAACGGTAACAGTAGCCCGAAAAATAAACGAATTTAATATAATAATAGTGCCCATCACTTTTATAAATATTTCCAAACCCGTAACTTGCAAAGTCTTTAAAAAAACAGCGCAAAACATCTATCAAAAGATTGCCTGTCATTAAAAAATGCTCAAATGCCTGAAAGAATAAAATTTATATGGGATTTTCATGGCCCAAATGGAAAACCTACAGCCGAACATCACGTGAAACATCTTAGGGAATTTGCAGAAGCTAAAAACCTTCAAAATACAGTTCTTGGGGTTGAAGAAATTAATCCAATGCACCATATTGCTTATATGGTTGTGGAAAATGAAATGATGGACAGCCTTAGAGCAATCCTTAAGCCCAATCGGGGTCAATATTATGACGAAAATTGATAGCACTCGGAATAAGTATAAATGTAGAATCCTGTGCGTTTGGTCTTTTTAATCAATAATCTCCAACATCCTAATTTCAATAATTATACTACCTTTGCGCTCTTAATTTTTAAACCGAACATTATGAGATTTCTTAAGATTGCCATTTTTTTTATTGGCCTGTCCACCTTTGCCCAAGGCAAAGTAGGAGTTGTTGATGTAGATTACATTCTTTCCAATATGCCCGAAATGACTACTGTTAAGGAACAGTTGGACGCCTACGGAACCCAAATGGATGGCGATCTCTCTAAAAAAATAGAGGAATATAAAGCACTCGCAGAAGCTTATAAGACGGGAGAAGCTGAATTCACCATTGGCCAAAAGAAAGAAAAAAAAACCCAACTGATTGAGTTGGAAAGTGATATCCAAAAGTTTCAACAAAATGGGATTAAGTTGATGGAAATCAGACAACAGGAACTTCTAAAACCGTTATACAGCAAAATTGCTGCGGCCTTGGAGAAAGTAGCCAAAGCTCAGGGCTATACTCAGGTGATGCAAACCTCTGCAGATGTTGTTTATCTAGATCCAAATTATGACCTTACGGATCCCATTCTAACAGAATTAGGGATAACCATAAAAACAATAGAAGAAGGAAAATAAAATAGATTCCAACTTTATCACGAAAAAAACGTGAAGCACCAAATGCTTCACGTTTTTTTTATTGGATTATTGTTTGAGCTCAAATTGATTACCTTGCGCCTCAAGGTGGAACTATCAACATACCCGGATTAGTACTATATTTGAAATACAAGCATAAACGTGAGCTCCTTTGGAATATGGACTAAACAGTTGTTTTTAGGTATAAAGAGACTCACTTTATAAGCTATAATTAGAGGATGAACCTGTTAAGAAAAAAAAGAAGAATGAATTTGAGCTCCTCATACATTGGTGCGGGGAATCAAGCTTCCGTTTTCAACAGAAAGGCCAAAATTCCGTTTAAACAACTTAAATCAATTTACGGAGAAGAACTTGCCTTATTAAAAGTTCAGCAATCTGATGCCCCCTTCAAAAATCATATTCTCTCCGAAACGGATCGGGTTTTATTGATGCAAAAGATTCGTGAAACCATAAAAGAACAGCGAAGAAAATCCATAATTAATCTAATTTTGACCTTAATCATAATTACATTACTAATTTTTGGAGTATTGAAATTTGTGTTTTAATTTCTGAAAAGGGATTAGTAAAAACCCAAGATCACCAAATTAACGAATTAACAAAACAATATTCCCCTTTTCCTGAATCTACCGAACTATCTACTATAATTAGGCGCTTCCTTAGTTATAGTAACATCATGTGGATGGCTTTCTGCAATACCCGATGAGGTAATTTTTATAAATTTGCCATCACGTTTTAAGCTCTCAATATCCTTGGCTCCACAATACCCCATTCCAGCTCTCAAACCACCGATAAATTGGGTCATACTTTCAAGCAAATCGCCTTTATAAGGGACGCGCCCCACGATTCCCTCAGGGACCAGCTTTTTAATGTCGTCCTCCACATCTTGAAAATAGCGGTCTTTACTGCCTTGTCGCATTGCTTCAACAGACCCCATTCCTCTATAGGATTTATATTTTCTACCTTCATAGATAATTGTTTCTCCAGGAGATTCTTTAGTTCCCGCAAGCAAAGAACCAAGCATAACGCAATCAGCTCCAGCCGCAAGTGCCTTTGGAATATCGCCAGTATAGCGAATTCCACCATCAGCAATCACAGGAACACCGCTACCATTAATAGCCGCAGCAACCTCCAACACCGCTGAAAATTGCGGAAAACCAACGCCAGCAACAACCCGCGTTGTACAAATTGATCCTGGTCCAATCCCAACTTTCACAGCATCAGCACCTGCTTCAACTAAATATTTTGCAGCCTCAGGAGTTGCTATATTTCCAACCACCACATCCAAGTCTGGGAATTTTTGTTTCACGCGTTTCAATACTTCCACAACTCCTTTTGTATGTCCGTGAGCGGTGTCAATAATGACGGCATCAACCTGAGCATTTACCAAAGCTTCGGCTCTTTCCATCACATCGGGAGTAACTCCCAAAGCAGCGGCAACCCGAAGACGGCCGTATTGATCTTTATTAGCGATTGGTTTTTGCGTAAGTTTTGTAATATCTCTAAAAGTTATAAGTCCGAGAAGTATTCCATCCTCAGTTACTACGGGTAATTTTTCAATTTTATGTTTTTGAAGAATAATTTCTGCCTCTTTCAAAGAAGTTCCTTGAGCGACAGTAATAAGATTCTTAGAAGTCATCACCTCACTAAGCTCGTGATTCAAATCGCGTTCAAAACGAAGGTCGCGGTTGGTAACAATGCCAATCAATTTTCCAGCCGCATCAATAATGGGAATCCCTCCAATTCCGTATTCGCGCATTGTTTTTTGTGCATCGCCCACAGTATTGTGTTTGTGAAGGGTAACAGGATCAATAATCATCCCACTCTCAGCACGTTTCACTTTCCGAACCTCAGCCGCTTGTTGTTCAATACTCATGTTTTTGTGAAGCACTCCAATACCTCCTTCTCGAGCAATAGCAATAGCCATGGCACTTTCGGTAACAGTGTCCATTGCTGCGGAAGCAATTGGAACGTTTAGCGTTATATTTCGTGAAAACTTAGTGGCGATAGAAACTTCGCGGGGCAATACTTCAGAATAAGCGGGAACTAAAAGAACGTCATCGTAGGTTAGACCCTCTCCTAAAATTTTATTTTGGTGTTCAATCATGGCAATTAAATTAACTTCCGAGGCACAAAGTTGAAGATGAGTAAAGTCGGAATGTGTTTATGGATTAATTGCGTGCAAATGTACGGGAATTAATTCAGAATTATCCTGCAAGGTTTCAAAAACCTTGTAGGTATATCGATAAGACCGAATAATAATAATTTCTTAAATCACAATTACATCATTAGAGCCATATTCATAATTATCAATTATCTAACACGATTTCTATCCTCTTGACGGCTTAAAACCAGAACTACAAGAAGCTCCGCCCAAAAGCGGGAACACCTTGCAGGACAAAACAGCTAGAACTTCATCTGCAACGTCGCATACCAAGTTCGAGGTTGGCTTGGAAGAATTCCCGGTCCTGGATAACCTGTTGCCCTTCGTGTAAAATAACGCTCATCCAAAACATTGTTAAGCCCGCTTTCAATCTTAAAATGACCAAAAGTGTAGGATAACGAAAGATCCATAATACCATAGGCAGGAATCTCGCCGATAATTCCACTTTGGCTTTCAAAATCACGTTCGCTGTTCGTAGCATCAGTGTATTGCTTGCTTAAATAAGTATATTGCAGACTTCCCAAAAAGTCTTTATAACCAAAGCCAAGTCCTGTTTTTAGGTTTACTGCTGGAATAAATTCCACCTTATTTCCCTTTACATTGTTTTCTCGTGAAGCTGTGTATTCACTATTCGTAAGAGCTAAGTTTACAAAGTAATTCATTCGGAAATCTCTATTCGCGGAAAAAGTTTCCAAAATATTCCAATCTGCGAATCCCTCAAAACCATACGTGATCGCGTCGCCAATATTTCCTCGGAAACGCTCTTCTTGAATATCACTGACTTCTCTCACTATCACGCCCAATCGATCCTTGTAACTCAGAAAAAACCCACCGACATCATACGAAAGAATCTTTCCAAAACGACCACGTGCTCCAAGGTCAAACGTATATCCCTCTTCATCGGAAATATTTGGATCTACCACCAACGAAGGATTGGTAATTCGAATATCATTGAAAGTTACGGAACGATAATTTTGGCTTATGTTTCCATAAAACTCGACTTGTTTTGTTGGTTTATAACTTACACCAACACCTAACAATACAAAAGCTCGTTCAAATTCCCGATTGTCAGGAATGTCTTCATTGAGTATGGGGTTTCCGGCATTATCAAAATTGATTTTTTTGTATTCCCCTTCACTTTTCGTCCGTATATATTCAAACCGAAATCCAGGAGTAACCGAAAACTTAGAAGAAAGATTAAATATATTTTCCCCAAACGCAGCAAAGTTCAAATTCGGGAAGATAAAATCACTTTGGCGTTCGTAATTGGGATAGGTGGAAGATGCAAAATTGAAATCGGCATCACTCCCGTTGGTACCGGGACCTTGTCGTTCATTGTTATTTGACTGATAATATTTCCCTCCAAAAAGTACCACATTTTCCTTTCCGAATAGATTATAATGAGTCAATATTCTAGCTTCTGCTCCCCAATTATTGAAATTCCCAGATATCAATTCTCGTGGTTCGTCCAAATCATCTTCTTGTGAAACGCGATTTTGTCGAAATCCGACTGTTTTTCGGTCTGCATCCAGAGCAAATATATTCAAACTGAAATCTGTTTTATCGGAAAAACTATGATCAAACCGAAGGGAATACAACTTCCAATCCACCTCAAACCAATTTCGGGCGCGATTGCTGAAAGTTGGGTCATTCTCAAACTGACTATCTGTTAAACCTCCGGGCTGTTGTGCCAGATAATGAAGATAACTCATTTCAAAAGCAAGTTTGGTTTTACTGGAAAACGCATAATCCAAATGCGCAAAAGCATTGTGCGAATCGAACTGAGAATTAGGGCGAAAATCATCTCCTGTTTTGTAATTGTAATAGGTGTAATAGCCAAGTTTTCCAACCGTACCACCAAAACTATTGAAGCTATTGAACAGATTATACGATCCTAAAGATTGTCGAGAAATCCATTCAAACTTCTTATTCGGATTGGGTTTCTTGAGAACGAAATTAATCAATCCTCCAAATTGAGTTCCATATTGAAGGGAAGCCGCTCCACGAACCACTTCAATTTCACTGATCGCATCGGCGGGCGGCGTGTAATAGCTTTCGGGATACCCTAAAACATCGGCAGAAATGTCATAGCCATTTTGGCGCGTATTAAAATTTGCCGTTCTATTGGGATTCAAACCTCGCCCACCAATATTGAGTTGCAAACCTCCATCATTATTTTCATAGATGTTCAATCCCACAACTTGGGCGTAGATTTGGCGCGCATTATTCGTTGCTGTATTTGATGTGAGATTGTCCATAACAACCACCTCGCTCTTTTTTCCTGCATAAATAGCAGTTCCCTCGACTTGCTTCAAATTCCGAAGCGCAAAAACCTCTTCCTTTCTTCTCTTAATAACCACTTCGGAAAGTTGTTCTCCAAGTGGTTCTAATTCAAAATTAACAACTGTGTTTTGGGAAATAGCAACCGTTTCCTTCAATACTTTATATTCCATATCGAAAACCGCAAACTCGTAGGTTCCGGCAGGAGTATTGTTGAAAACAAAATTTCCTGTGGAATCGGTAGTTGTTGATTTACCAAGATCGAGGTTATAAACTTCGGCATTTTGTATGGGCAAATTATTGGCCTTGTAAAGCACTTTCCCCGAAACGGAAAATTGGGCGAAGAGAGGGACACTCATTATTAGTAAAAGAATAGTGAGAACAAGATTTCTTCTAAAATGAGAAACTTTAATCGGAATATTATCGTGATTCCAGACCCCAAAGGTTTTGAAAACCTGTGAGGTCTTTCCTAATTTACAATTTATAAATTCTATCATTTTTAGTCTTTATGACTTTTATTTATAATCCCTTAATTTCATCATTGAACGGAAGTATCCAATCCTTATGACGAAACGATTCTTTTTCCTTCATTAAATCTACCTTCGGATCAATATACGGTTGACTTAACCTTCCATTTAACGCCACATAACTTTCCACAAAAACACCGACGTTCTTATGACCTTGATCTTTGAAATGATTCCCTAAAAAATGTGCGTACTCCAAAATAAAATCGGGCTGAAAGCTCATTTGTTTTTCTTGGAAAGGCGTCAAGAAATCATCATTATCAACTGAAAATTGTTGACCTGTTTCGGTATCTCTAATAGTGAACTCCGCAAATCCCGCTTTTTCCATCAACATTACGCGCCACGAAAATCGGTACCCTTCCTCCGTCCAGAAAAGTTCGTTTGGATATAATAAATAGCGCCAAGGAAATAGTAATTGGATTCCCAAAAAGATGGCTACAATCGGCAAAGTTAAACTTCTTTTAAAACGATAACTTTTTTCATTTGCAATCGACCTAATCTTTGAATAATTGATTCTGAACAATCTCGAAATAATCCCGAGAATCCGTTGATGGACACCTGCATCGAAAAAGATAAGGGAAGCGACGATCATTATAAATGGGAACATTCCAATAGGAAATAAAACCCGTGTGAGAACGTGAAATATGATTACTAATGCAAATGCAAACCAACGCGTGGGCTTGTAAAGAAGTAGAAAAGGAATGGTCAAATCATAAATTGCGCCGCTCCAACTAAATACATAATGAATCCATTCCTGCTGTAATAAATCGCCCAATATCGGCAGATCGTATTTTGAAGGCAGCCAAATTTTTAACGGCATTGCCTTAAAGAGCCAATCGCTATTCAACTTTGCCAAACCAGCATGAATATAGACCAAACCCAAAAGAAATTTGATGCTATCAATCGTCCATCGCGGAACTCGCATAAAACTTTTTGAAGGGTTTTTATACGCATCCACAGAAAAATAGGAATTTGCGGGAAGGAAAATCATCAAAAATCCAACACAACTTATAAAATAATAATGATTGAGATAGGTGGTTTTATCCATCAACTCAATGTAGGTAAAGCTTAAAAAGAAAAGAATAATCGCAATTCGATATTTGTAGCCTAAAGCCACACATAGCGAGGTAATTCCACAGATAATAAAGATGAGATACGTATAATTTCCAAGGGGTTTAACCCAATCAAATCCGTAATAACTGAAAAAGAATTTGGGTTCGATGTAGAGTTTGTGAATCCAGCCATTCAACGCAAATCGCACAATGCTAATAAGCATCATCAAGCCAAAAAATACACGAAAGACCGCAAGAGGTGCGGCCGAAGTGCTTTTTTGTAAATATTTTGAAATTGCTGGGAACATTGATCCTATAAAAAAATTGGGGGCTTACAATCGAAACCAGCTTTATATTAATGAAAATGAGATGTCTTAAACCTCTTTTCTATTTGATTAAAAAATCTGAATTAAGTTTCATTTCAACCTTAATCTCCATCTGCATCAACGTAGTTAATGGCAATGTTTAGGGCCTGAACCATATCCACTTTCATCAACACTACATTACGCTGTAATTCGTCAAAGGTTGCAAGCATCTTGGAATTGTCTGTTGCAATTTGCTCGATAAAATTTGGATTGAGCTCATTTGCTTTATTAATCGCAACCGTAAATTGTCCATCTATCAGTGCACTAAGATTTTCTCCATTTTTAATCGTATTCAAATAATCGAGATACGTCTTATAACTTGATCCAGTCGTGGTTCCGTTGAATTTTTTCCCGTTGAAAAAATTATGCGTTGCATTTATGGCCTCTAGTAAAAGTTTCTTTGAAATATCTTTTTTATAAAATGCCTCCACTTTTTCTGGTAAAACCCCATTGGAATAAATTCCTGCTGGAATTCCTATTTTTCCTGCACGCACTGCCTTTTCAAAATAGAAAATATAGGCATTAGTAAACTTATCCACCGCACCAGATGCCGAAGAAGCTGTATTTGAAACGAAAACGTCGCGATACCCCGCAGTCCAACTTGTTAAAACCTCTGAAGTTAATGATGAAATTGTTTCTGAAAGTGTTTGGAGATACAATTTATACCCATTAGCATTACTATTTGAAGTATAAAAAGAAAGGATTTCTTCATCGCTATCGCCCAAGCCATTTATCATATAATCCAATGCTGGAAATCCTTGGATATCTATTGATGAAGGCAAATCCAGATTATAATTTCCGTTTGAAATAGATTCTTCTATTTGAATAGCATCGGTAGGATAAATGTTCGTTCTATTTCTGAATCTCAGCTCTTCCGCTTTACCAATTTCAAACATAGACACATTCTGAAACGAAATATAAGCGTCTTCCCAAGCCGTTCGGAGAGTCTGTAATCTTTCCACAGTAGGCTCCGAAGTAAACTCGGTCGTTTTGGTTTTCAACTCAGTTGCTTTGGAATTAAAACTCGTGTAGGCTGGAATTATAATATTGTCTGCCCAATTGGCCAGCATTGCACCCCGATCAAAATTGTCATCAGTGTCATCTGGATTGTCGCTGCGATTGGAGCAGGAAGCAAAAATAAGAGCCAGCGTAAAAACAAAACTCCCAAGTTTCAAATATTTCATATAATAAGTTTTAAAATCCAAAAAAACCAACCGGACAGTAATAATGCTGACCGGTCGGTTGATAACTTAGCTCCATTTTAAATGCTCGCTGCTTCTGCGACGGTAAAGTCAAATTTTGCAGCTACTGCCTCTGAAACAGCATCCAAGGTTTCTGGGGTAATTCCCCAATATCCATTTTCGGCTGAATTCATAAGATGGTTCAATAGGGCATCCACTTCACTTCTAGTGAAAAGAGGCGTATTTGTTTCTGAGTTTCGTGTAAATCTCAAACTGTACACAAATCCATAAGCTTCCGACAGAGCGTGAAATGCTCCTTGACGATTTTCTTCCAAAATTTTATTTTTTCCAACTTGCAAATAGAACACACCACGAACGGCAATTACTTTGGAAACATTTGCACGAATAATGGAAGCTTGTGCATCACGAACCTCATAGTTTTTTGCAACAATGGCTGCACGTCCCAACTTAAAAGCATCAAAAATTTCGGGTGCCAAGTTTGAGAAATCAGGATCCTTACTTACGTTACCCACATACTCATTCAAGAAAGCATCATCTTCCCCAATTGTTAGATTAGGATTGGCAGGGTCTTGGGAATTTCCATATAAATAACCATAAGCTTCATCCCATTTGTGTTCCATGGAAGTGTAGGATTTATTTTCTTCAGTGATACCATTATCATTGTTTAAACGATTACTTCCCTCGTCCAAAACAGCAGGACTTAAGTAGTTGTTCAACATTTGATCGGCCATCAATGCTCCTAAAAGACTTTTAGCAAAAGCTTGATTGTATTCCAATCCTTTTCCACTTACGTAACGTGTTTTGCTGCCATCTGCAACCTGACCAGCAATTCCCGGAGCGGCAACCACATTTTTATTAGGAAAAATTTCGTTTACTTGAGAGGAGATATAACTTTCGAGAGTTGCTTTTATCGCAGCACTTTCTGAAGCATTTGTTGAGAAATAATCATAGGATGCAGCAGTCTTACTACGAAGGTTTTTGTCTGATGCATTTAATTGTGGATCGCTAAAATTATGGTTTCCAGCTTCGTGACTGTACATCGCTAACAAAGAAGCTTCCGTTGAATTATCAAAATCCAAAAGTGCGGATTTTAACTCTCCACCCATCAAAATTCGTGTGGTTTGTCCATCGAAAGAAACGGTGGATTCCCCTCCACGCTGAAAAGTGTAAGTTGCAGGAGGTATAACGGTATTCTCTACTGACGGAGAATCATCGGAAGAACAAGAAGCAAAGAGCAGTGTACTAATTATTGATGCACTATAAATAAGGTTTTTCATTAGATGTTTATTTAGACTTAATTTAAATAGATTGGTTTTTCGTTTGCAAAAATAAATGCCAACATTGAAACCTGCAAGTTTATTTAGAATAAATAAAGATAAGAGTCTAAAATAAAATTGAAACGTCATTTTGTGGAGAGTTCCAATTGACGTTTGTACTGTAGCCTAGCCATTCCAGCCCATTGTAGTAATAATTTCTTATCATCTTGGGAATATTGTCTGTGTAGAAGGGAATATGTTTTCAAAGGCATTTCGCCATCTTCCACCATTTCAACAAGTTCTTCGAGCTTGTGCTCTTTCTTCTTTATTGAATATTCGTCCCAAGCAGATACATTAAAATGTTTTTTGCCATCGTCAATATGGTCATCCAGCCAAAAAGACAATGGCGCTATTTCGGCATACCACGGATATTGGGTTTGATTACTGTGGCAATCGTAACAATTTTGTTTTAAAATGGAAGCTACTTCTTCAGTAGGCTTCGTTTCAGCTTCAAAGGAAGCGATACTTTCATACCCTCCACTATTCTTTTCTGGTCGGATAAATTGAATAGATATAAGGCCGATGACTACAACAAATAGAACAATTTTGATTGCTTTTTTTAACATTATTTTTTTTGCAAATTTAAATAGAAAATGATTGCTTTCCGAATGTCGGCGGCAGTTTCATCATCTTCCGGGTAATAGACTTTTATAATTTCTGGGTTCTCAGGAATCAAAAAAGGAATGTCCAAACCTTTTAATAGGAAGTCGCTAAAAGCAACCGAATATGTTTTTTGATCGATTATTGAATCGGTACCAATTTGCCATACTCCATTGGAATTTTGGGAAATATTATAGCGCTGCAAATAGGCTCCTGTCCCACCGTGCTCGTTGCCGTAATTCAATATTTTTTTCAAAAGACTACCCTTTAAATCGACTTGGAGGACACTTCCACCAAAAGGAAGAATTCTGAAAATATCAGTGCTAGTAATGTCTCCTGACAATTTATCATCAATTCGGATGGAGCCTCCATTCACTAGCGCAGCAGATACTTTTCCATTATACGCATTCGCCATGGAGCGCGTAATAAGTTCTCCTAGATTGGTTTGTTTACTTCGGCTGGCCTCATCGGTCCCGTCAAGTGGAACTGAAGCGTGAAAAACGATTTCATTGGGGTTTTCGATTACTTCTTTGAGCTTGTTATCCATAAGTTCCGTCCATTTTTCTACGATGGGTGCTACCTTGGAAGAGGATGCTATCTTATCAGTAACTTGCACCAATTCAGAATTTACATAAAGATTCTTGGTGTGAACATTATATATTAAGGTATGCACATACATACTTTTGGCGTTGGCATCTGCTTTAGCGATTATGGTTCCTCCTTCCTTCTTCAACATATTAAAATGTTCGTGGCCGCCCATAATCAATGGTAAGGTTTGTAGGCGTTTTGCTATTTCCTTGTCCTCCTCCAAAGCCACATGAGTAAGACCTACAACAAAATCTGTTTTCTGAAGTGCAAGTTTGTAGGCACGTTCAGCATTCTCATATATATCGCCGTAGTAAACGTATTTTTTTGGATTTGAAGGAAGTGTAACCCCAAATACACCAAATTCCAACTTTTCATTTCCTGAACCAACTGCCAGGAAGGTTTCAAAATCCGTAACGGGCATTTTCACTCCATTCTTTTCAGTAGTAAAAGGAATTGTTCCATTTTCAGTAATGTGGCGAACGTTAGCAGAAGTCCATTTGAAATTAGATTCATCCAAGCGTTTCTGCAAGTCTTTTTCATTTAAATCGAACTCGTGATTTCCGAAAGTTACCAGATCCACATCCAACGCGTTAAGCACGTCCACCATTTGCTTTCCATTGAGACGTTCTCCGTCAACCTTAAGTGTTCCGAGTAACGATGGGTTTAAAAAATCACCTGCTAAAAAGAGATAGGTGTTCGGAAATTCTTGCTTTATGGAATCTCGGATGTGCCCTACTCTGGCCAGTCCGCCATATTCCCCACCGTTGAGCGGTGCTATTTCATAAACATCATTTAATTGAACAATTTTAAGTGTAATTGTTCCTGCATTCGATATTTGATTCTTAGCCGAACCACAGCCCAATAAAGACAAGGCTGCAATGGCAATTAATAAAAATCTTCCCATTTTAATGGTATTTAGTAAAAATTTTTGTCGCTTCATTATAAGCACTTTCAAAAGACATTGGGTTCACGTGGGAAGCAACTTTCTTGGTGGTAAAATAACTTAGCATTTTTTCAGTGGGCATATTTCCCGTCAATTCATCCTTTGCCATCGGACATCCACCAAAACCTTGAATTGCTCCGTCAAATCTTCTACAGCCAGCATTGTAAGCGGCATCCACTTTTTCAAACCAAGCGGTTGGCGTGGTGTGCAGATGTGCACCAAATTCTATATTGGGGTATTTTGGTATCAAGTGGGAAAATAAATAAGTAATAATATCCGGAGTCGATGAACCAACGGTATCACTTAACGAAAGTATTTTCACGCCCATAGACGCCAGTTTTTCGGTCCACTCTCCTACTATATCTACATTCCAAGGATCGCCGTAAGGGTTTCCGAAACCCATGGATAGGTAAGCGACGACTTCCTTATCATTTTTATGCGCCAGATTTAAAATCTCCTGAAGTATTACTAAAGATTCTGCAATAGTTTTATGCGTATTCCGCATCTGAAAGTTCTCCGAAATAGAAAACGGATACCCCAAATAATCAATTTCCGGATGTTTTACGGCATCTTCCGCACCGCGTTCATTAGCGATAATAGCAAGAAGTTTGCTTTTTGTTTTCGAGAGGTCTAATTTTGAAAGCACCTCAGTTGTATCCTGCATTTGAGGAATAGCTTTGGGCGAAACAAAACTTCCAAAATCAATGGTGTCAAAACCACAGCGCAAAAGCGACTGTATGTATTGCACTTTACGTTCGGTGGGAATCCAATCTCTGATGCCCTGCATGGCATCGCGGGGACATTCTATAATCTTTACTTCCTGCATTGGTCCAAAGATATGAATTCCTGTGAAGGCAGGAATCTTTCATTTTTAAAAAAGCTATAAGAATTTTAGGGAAATAATATAAAAATGGCAATCCCAGTGAAAACCATAATTTGCAACCATTTTAAAACAGCACCCATGTTTTTCCATTCTAAAAGTAACTTAGAGATACGTCCTGCCGCGAGTGCAATACTGCTAAAAGTAATAAAGGATACAATCATAAAAATAATTCCCAACATATAAAACTGCACTATCGTATTCCCTTCTTTATCCCAAAGAAAACCAGGGAAAAACGCAAGAAAGAAAATCATCACTTTGGGGTTGACCAAATTCATTATTACACCTGTTTTAAACAGTTGGAGATACGATTTTTTAGGTGCGTTATCAGCTACAGAAGTATTCGAATCACTTTTATAAACTTTGTAAGCCAAATAGAGTAAATAGCAAGCTCCCAAAACCTTTATGCCATAGAAAACCGCTTCGGAAACGATTAAGATAGCTGAAAGACCAAAAGCCAGTAGTGTGGTGTGGACAATGCAGCCGCTTATTAATCCTGCAGTGGTTGCAATCCCACTTCTAGCTCCATTCGCCAGAGATTGTGTCAGGACATATATATTGTCTGGCCCTGGAGAAATAGCGAGCGCAAGCGTGGCGATTGAGAAGGAAATTAGGGTTTCGAGCATTTGCTAATGACTTTTTGAATCAGGACGGTTTGACCTACGACTATTTGAAAAAAGATGGAATAATCTCCTCCCCTCTGGGGTGGTTGAGAGGGAATCTAAGTCCTTTTTAAAATCGCTTTATTAATTCGTTTTATCAAATCTGGGCCTTCGTATATAAACCCTGTGTAAAGTTGTACAAGGCTCGCTCCAGCGTCTAGTTTTTCTAGAGCATCGACTTCGGAATGGATTCCGCCAACTCCAATTATCGGGAACGATTTATTACTTTTTTCTGAAAGGAAACGGATAACTTCCGTCGCTCTTTTCTTCAGAGGCTTGCCACTTAGACCGCCAGTTTCCTTTTTGTTTTCAGAAGAAAGTCCTTCTCTTGAAATTGTAGTATTCGTCGCGATAACTCCTGCAATTTTAGTTTCTGAAACTATGTCTATAATGTCTAAAAGTTGGTCGTCTGTTAAATCAGGAGCTATTTTAAGAAGAATAGGTTTTAGCGTTCTCGACTCCACTCGAACTGACATCGCTTTGTTTTTATCCTGAAGGGTTTGCAATAGTTCGGTCAAAGGTTTCTTTTCTTGTAACTCCCTTAGATTGGGTGTGTTTGGAGAGCTAACGTTTACCACAAAATAATCAACATATTCAAAAAGGGCTTCAAAACAAATTAAATAATCGTTCACTGCTTCTTCATTGGGCGTTACTTTGTTTTTCCCAATGTTCCCGCCGATTAGAACCCTGTGTCCTCGACTCCGCTCGGCCAGCGGGAGCTCCGCGAGTCCTATACTTTTTTTATGAAAACGGTCCCCGAGCGGAGCCGAGGGGTTCGCTTTAAGTCTTTCAACCGCTTCTTCCACTCCTCCATTATTAAATCCCATTCGGTTAATGATTGCTGAGTCTTCTTTTAAACGAAACAGACGTGGTTTCTCATTTCCGAGTTGTGGTTTTGGAGTAACGGTTCCTATTTCAATAAAGCCAAATCCCAAATTCGAGAGTTCCTTGTAAAGTTTTGCGTCTTTGTCAAATCCAGCGGCAAGTCCAACGGGATTCTGGAATTTTAATCCAAATAGTTCGCGTTCTAGTTTTGGATCTTCAATTTTATAAATATTTCGGAAAATACTGCCGAAGCCAATCTTATGTAAGATACGAACCAATGAGAAAGTAAAATGATGAATTTTTTCTGGATCGAATTTGAAAAACAGAGGACGAATTATGGTTTTGTACATGGTTGAAAAATATGGGACAAAAATACATTAAACCTTGTACTTGTTATTTTGAATATGCTTTATTTTGTATCGTAAAAAGAAAAGTTATGATTGAAAAACAACACATTATTGACCGCTTTGTAAGCTACGTTACCATTGACACCGAAAGTGATCCGAATAGCGACACAACGCCCAGCACAAAAAAACAATGGGATCTCGCCAATAAATTGGCTGAGGAACTGACACAAATAGGAATGGAAGACGTCTCTATTGACGAAAACGCCTATATAATGGCCACTTTGCCTTCCAACGTTACCCATCACGTTCCGGTGATTGGGTTTATTTCGCATTTTGATACGTCGCCAGATTTTACGGGAGCGAATGTAAAACCTCAAATTATCGAGAATTATGATGGCAAGGATATTATCCTCCATAAGGAAAAAGATATTTTACTTTCTCCCGATTATTTCGAAGATTTATTGATGTATAAAGGACAGACACTTATCACAACAGACGGAACAACCCTTTTAGGCGCTGATGATAAAGCGGGAATCACCGAAATAGTTTCGGCTATGGAATATCTTATTAATCATCCTGAAATCAAACACGGGAAAATTCGAGTAGGGTTTACGCCCGATGAAGAAATTGGTCGTGGCGCCCATAAATTTGATGTAAAGAAATTCGGCGCAGAATGGGCATATACAATGGATGGCAGCCAAGTGGGAGAATTAGAATACGAGAATTTTAATGCCGCTGGAGCTGTGGTTACCATAAAAGGAAAAATAGTACACCCTGGTTACGCCAAAGGAAAAATGATAAATAGTATGTATATCGCTACAGATTATATCAATTCACTCCCCAGGTTGGAAACTCCAGAACATACTGAAGGGCGTGAAGGTTTTTTCCATCTTCACAATATTCATGGAAGTGTTGATGAAACAAAACTTCAATACATTATTCGCGATCACGACAGAAATCATTTTGAGGCGCGCAAAGCCATGATTCAAGAGCTTGCAGACGACATTAACGAACAACACGAAATGGAAGTTATTTCTGTTGAAATAAAAGACCAATATTTCAATATGCGTGAAAAAATTGAACCAGTGATGCATATCGTGAAAATTGCAAAAAATGCAATGGAAAAAGCAGGTCTGAAAGCAATAATAAAACCAATTCGTGGTGGAACTGACGGATCGCAATTAAGCTTTATGGGACTTCCTTGTCCAAACATATTTGCAGGCGGACATAATTTTCACGGAAGGTATGAATATGTTCCTGTGGAGAGTATGATCAAAGCAACAGAAGTAATCGTGAATATAGCTCAACTTACAGCTCTGGATATTTCCAAGTTTAAATCGGAAGAAGAGTAAATTAATTCAGAATTAAGAATTCTGAATTAGGCGGTTAAATTTTAAAATTAAAGCATTAAATTCCAAAAGTATAATCTTGGAATTTGGTGCTTTTTTATTTGGAATCTATTTCCCTCCCAGGGAGTGTTCATTAAAGTGTGTCATCGGTTAAAAATCTGTTCTCAAAATAATCTACAAGATCCCTTCTGACGGATGTCCAGGCAAACATAGTTCCATTCCATCTGGTTTGAGCATTTACTGTTGCAAGGTACAATTGTTTTACGATTGCATTTTCTGATGTAAAGGCTCCTTTTGTTTTTGTGGCCTTGCGGACCATTCTGT
>JBLWTS010000007.1:0-63605 GCA_048270045.1 Aequorivita sp. | reverse complement strand
TGCGCTGAGCCCAAATTTCAATATATTCATCCTTTTCCAACGCTATTGTTCCCACAATTTTTGTGGCTTCAATGTCATTAACGTTTCCAACACGAGCATACATTTTTGTATCGTCCAAAAATGTTACCGGCCCTGAACCTTTTCCTTTTGCAAAAAAAAGCATTACGGTAGTATTTGTATTATCTAACTGATATGATAACGAGGCATTTACCCGAAAAATCCTCCTTTTTGTGCCTCGGTAAGTTATTCTATTATTTCCATCTCTTGTAAAACGATACAGATTATTTGAATTAGTATCACCCCATACCTTTTCTCGTGGCGGATTACCTCCAAAAGAAGTGGTGTATCCATCTGCACCGGTTACAGTTCCAGGAAAGTTTATATCCCCATTGCTACAGCATCGCTTTCTCTTGGAATTCCAGGAGCATCAACTGTCCAAGAGTTGTTAAAATTGTAACCCGGGTATGATCCTGTAGTATATCCTTTAATATATCCAGAAGGTGCGGTGGTTGTACCCGAAAAAGTCACACTCTGAATAACTCCATCATTTACAGTAGGGTTAGCACTAATATCCATGGCGATAGCAGAACCACCGACAGTGCTAAAACCACTTACCTTTCCAATTAATCCAAAAGATCCTGTAAATTTTTCAAAAGTGCCCTTATTATCTCCGAACCATCCTTGATTAATCAACAATAGATTTCCGATATTAGAATAAGTGATGCCATCTGTATTTCCTTTATACTGGATAATATTTCCAAAATAAAGGCCTAATCCAGAAATTGTTCCTACAGTAATATTCATCCCCTCAATTATCGTGTTCTGAACAATTAAGGAAGAATTTGAATTCCTACCTGGTCCCGTAATGTTAAATGCGCTTCCGCCCTTTAACGTAACATTTCGTATAGTTCCTCCGGTATTTCCTTGAAAAATAATCCCTCCTGTACCGCCTGAGAACTGCAGAATGTCCTCAAAGCCATCTCGTCCTGCCACAGTAGCATTGTTTAAATCAATGGGAACTGTCAAATTTATAGTTCCATTTATTTCATAAAGATAATCGGGATCTAAAGTGATTTTACCACCAGATTGGGCTGGAAGATCGGTTAGACTTTTCACAAGAACATGTTTATCTCGTTTTTTAAGCTCGGAAGAAATTTGAATCCATTTTGAATTGGGAGGAATAGAATCGTAATAAAAAAACGAACGTTCGTCGGTATCATAGACCAAAAGACTATTGGCTGGCTCGGAAATATTTGTACGGTTCAATGTAGTCATTCTTGGAACCAAAATCCCGAGCGATTCTGAAGTAACATCCAAAGCCGAAGAAGGATCTGGATGTATAGTGCCTATTCCAACTTGAGAAAATGTGGAAAGAGATATGATAAAAAGAAACACGAATAAAATTTCCTTTCTTATAAAATTGGAGAAATATTGGTTAAGGGTTTTTCATAATCTTGAGAATTTAAATAGTTTGACTCTAATAAAACTATTAGGTAAATATTTAATCTATTGCGCCGAAAGGCTTAAGGAAAGAACATTCATCTGGGCACTCCCTGAATTGCGTTCTGCCCATACTTCAATATATTCGTCTTTTCCTAACTCAATGGTTGCTACAATGGGAACTGAAGAAATAGTAGCGGTTGAAGCTGTGCGACCATAGACTTTTGAATCTAACACTACACTAGCTGCTCCAGTGCCACTCCCTTTGGCTATATAAAATATATAATTTGTGGCTGCACTCGTTGTTGATTGAAATGATAGAGCGGCATTTACCTGAAAATACCTTTTCCTTGCTCCCCGATAAATAATTTTGTTCTCTCCAGACTTTTCAAAACGCAGTAAATTACTGGAGACGGTTGTTCCACCAAGTTTTTTTCTACTACTTGCCCCAGTACCTGAAAATGTCGTGGATGCACTCCCACCAACACCCAGATCCAGAGTTATATCTCCGGTAGCAGTTCCATCACTTTCATGTGGAATACCAGGGCAGTTTACCGTCCATTTATTTGTGAAATTGTAACCAGCATAGGGTGCAGGGTCATAGCCCTTTACATATTGCGTACTCGTCCCTGAAAACGCCACATTTAAAATAACCCCATTACTCACGGTAGGATTAGAACTGAAATCCATAGCAACTGCGGATCCATTGGAAGTACTAAAACCGCTTACTTTTTCAATTAAACCAAAGGTACCAGTAAATGTTTCGTAAGTTCCTTTGTTACTGTCAAACCAACCCTGATTGCTCAAAAGAAGGTTTGGAATATTATTGTATGTAATTCCGGCGTTATTGTTTATTTATTGAATTATATTCCCAAAATACATCCCCACTCCAGAAATGGTTCCTACGCTTGCCATATTCGCAATAATTGTGTTCTGAACAATTAATGAAGTTCCCCCAGTAATATTAAAAACTGTCCCCCCTCCCGTTATAGTAAGATTTCTAATACTTCCGCCATTAGTCCCAGTAAAAACAGTTCCAGAGGGCCTTACCAATCTGTCCTTATTGGTATTAAGTCCAGACAGATATGCATTATTTAAGTCTATAGGAAAAACCAAATTTATAGTGCCATTTATTTCGTAGAGCGTGTTTGTGTCTAACAAATATTTGGTTCCACCGCCACTGGCTAATTCTGGTGCCAAATCCGCAACAGATTTCACCAACTTGAAATTATCTCTTTTTTGGAAATCAGATGAAATCCTAATCCATTTGGAGTTAGGAGGCATAAAATCGTAATAAAAATATGCTTTCACATCTGTATCATATACAAGGAGGCTATTGGCGGCATCAACAATAGCTGTGCGTTCTGATGATCTCATTCTTGGAATCAATAGGCCTTGTGAATCGGATTGAATGTCTAAGATAGAAGAAGGTTGAGGATTTGTAGTTCCAATTCCAACTTGAGAATTCACGTTAAAGCTTATAAAAACAAGCAATACAAACAACAATATCTTATAGAAACTAATCTTGTAATTAAAGAATTTAGAAGTGTTCATCTTTCCGCATTTAAAAAAGGGTTATGGGGGTAAACATACGGGCTCCAACGCGGGAATAAAAGCGTTTAACATTAAGTCTAGCTATTTTAACTACGTCTTAAGAAATTAAGAAGAGGGTCCTAAATAAAGAAGAAATTATACTTTAAATCCTTGGGATGAAAAAGACAAAATTAAATATATTCGTTCACAAGATCCATCAATGTTTTGGCATCCTGTTCTCCGCTTTGACGCCATTTCATCTCGCCATTTTTGTAGATCATCAAAGTAGGAAGATCCTTGATGCGCAATGCTTCGGCGAGCTCTTTGTTTTTGTCAACGTCTATTTTTATTACCCGAGCCTTGTCTCCAAGTGTGGAGGCAACATCGCGAAGCACAGGGTTCATCTCCTTGCAGGCTTCGTCTTTGTCGGAAAAGAAATCCAACAAAACGGGAATACGGGTATCAATTAATTCTCCAAATTTTGACATACGCCTATGGTATTAGGTGTTTAACAGTAATACAAATATAACATTTCCCGAAAATTATACAGCATTCTGCTTCTTTTTAAGTTGGATAACAGTAATCTCAGGCCATATTCCTACTCGTCCTGGATATCCTAAAAATCCAAAACCTCGGTTAACGTTGATATATCTTCCAAATTCTTCATAAATCCCGGCCCAATTCTTATATCTATATTGGATAGGACTCCATTTAACTATGCCCGGGATTTCTATCCCAAACTGCATTCCATGGGTATGACCGCTTAAAGTTAAATGGAAATTACGAGGATCCTGCTTTATCTGTGCCTGCCAATGGCTGGGGTCATGACTGAGAACTATTTTGAAATCCTCCTTGGAAATTCCCTGACAAGCTTTGTCCAAATCTCCAACTTGCTTAAATCCATTCAAGCCCCAATTTTCGACACCAAGCAATGTGATTCTCTGATTATTTCTTTCAATAATTCTGTTTTCATTCAGCAGTAAATTCCAGCCCATTTCCTTTTGAATATCTTTCAATTGCTGAAGGTTTTGAGCTTTCTCCGAATTACTTTCCCACGAAACATAATCGCCATAATCGTGATTCCCCAAAATAGAAAAAACACCATCCTTCGCCTTTAAAGTGGAGAATAATCCTTTCCATTTAATCATTTCATCTGCCTTGTTATTGACCAGATCTCCTGTGAAAACGACCATATCACTACCTTGCTCGTTGGCAAGATTTATGGCGTATTCCACTTTATTTCGATTGTCAAAACTGCCACTGTGAATATCGCTCAATTGGGTAATGGTATAACCGTCAAACGCATCTGGAAGGTCATCAAACTCCAAGGCATATTTCAGGACTTTATAATTGTATTTCCCTTGCACCATTCCATAAATTAAGGAAGCGAAAGGAATTGCGGCAATTCCTAAGGCTATCGTGCTGACAAACTTTCTTCGAGACGCCATAAAAGAAGTTTCGTCACTTCCTGCAACCTTCATAAAAATTCCGAGAAAAAACCGACCGATATCTTCGCCAAACATAAAAATGATGACAATCAATTTTGGAACAAAAACTGCGAGGAAAATTCCGAAGAAATACATTTTTGGTGGCTGCATCATTTTTCCTGTGCCCATAAATGAAAGTTCATAGTAAAGGCCCGCCAAAACACCTGCCGAAATGAGAAAATATAGCCAATAAACCCATGGGCTTCTTGTTAGGGTTCTCACAGCTTGAAAAGCGTAAATATCAACAAAAATGTAAACGACAATAAATAGGAACCAGCGCATAGGAAAAATAATTCCTAAAGGTAGCTAGATATAAAATAAAGCCGCTTGCGTTTACTTTAATTTAACGATTTTAGTATCTTTCAACCTTGGTTTTCCCAAAAATGCAAAAACAGCTATTTATTTTCTATATTTTCTTGGTTGGCGCGCTTGTCCCACCTTCCTTTTTCTCTTTCGCCCAAGAAAGTCCTTCGAGCAAAAATCTTATTTCATACGTCAATCCCTTTATCGGCACAGGCGGTCACGGTCACACTTATCCAGGTGCAACAATGCCTTTTGGGATGATGCAATTGAGTCCCGATACCCGTTTAGACGGCTGGGATGGTTGTAGCGGTTATCATTATTCCGACGAATATATTTATGGTTTTTCGCACACCCACCTCAGCGGAACGGGAGTTAGCGATTATGGCGATGTGTTATTGATGCCAACTAATGAAATAAATTTCAATAATGGCGCCGATGCTTCGACAGGCTCAGCACAGGCTAATGAAGGCTATCGCGCCCATTTTTCACACGAAAATGAACTGGCTTCCCCAGGATATTATAAGGTTCATTTAGACGAAACTAATATTGAAGTAGAACTCACGGTTTCAGAGCGAAGCGGTATGCATCGTTATACTTTTCCGAAGGATTCAAAACAGATTATAATTCTTGATTTAGAACATCGCGATCAAGTGTTGAGTGCCGAAATAAATGCCACTTCAAAAACCGAAATCTCTGGCCATCGCCATTCCAAAGCCTGGGCAGAAAACCAAATGTTATTTTATAATATTCAGTTTTCACGACCGTATAAAAAGGTGGAATATTATTCAAATACTGAAGGGAAAAAATATAAAGCTGCTTTCGTATTTGATGCTTCACAAGGAAATATTGTTGAAGTAAAGGTTGGAATTTCGGCTGTTGATGAAGCGGGCGCAAAACAGAATCTCGAAACGGAAATTGGCAAGAAATCCTTTGAACAGATAAAAACAACAGCGGAAGAAGTTTGGGAGAAACAACTAAAGAAAATCGATGTTTCGACTTCGCTCAACAACCAAGATAGGGAAAACCAAAAAACCGTTTTCTACACCGCGCTTTATCACACCATGATTGCGCCGAATCTTTATCAGGATGTTGATGGACGTTATCGTGGAATGGATTTAAAAGTTCATCAAACCGATAATTTTGTAAATTATACCGTGTTTTCTCTTTGGGATACATATCGGGCGGCGCATCCACTCTACACTATCCTTGAGCAAGAACGAACCAACGATTTTATCAATTCACTTTTGGCAAAATATGAAGAAGGTGGAATTCTTCCAATCTGGCCGCTTGCTGGCAATTATACGGGTTGTATGATTGGCTATCACGCCGTCCCGGTAATTGCAGATGCTTACTTAAAGGGAATCCGCGACTATGACGTTCAAAAAGCTTACGAAGCAATGAAACATAGTGCCACCCAAGATAAATTGGGATTGAAAAGCTATAAAGAATTTGGATTTATTCCTGTGGAAGATGAAAGCGAATCGGTTTCAAAAACTTTGGAATACGCCTATGATGATTGGACAATTGCTGAAATGGCAAAAGAAATGGGGAAAACCGAAGATTATAAAATCTATACCGAAAGAGCCCAATTCTACAAAAATAGTTACGATCCAGAAACCAAATTTATGCGTGGTCGTTTCCGAAATACTTGGTTTGCTCCGTTTGACCCTTATGAGGTCAACTTCAATTATACGGAAGCAAATGCTTGGCAATACAGTTTTTATGCGCCTCAGGATTTGTCTGGATTGATAAATTTAATGGGCGGAAAAACGGCATTTGAAACACAGCTCGATAAGCTTTTTACTGCAGAAACCGAGACTTCGGGACGCCAGCAAGCGGATATTACAGGGTTGATTGGACAATATGCCCACGGCAATGAACCCAGTCATCATATGGCTTATCTGTATAATTTTGTCAACAAACCATCCAAAACACAGGAGCGCGTCCACGAAATTTTAACCACCCAATATCACAATGCCCCTGATGGAATTTCGGGAAACGAAGATTGCGGACAAATGAGCGCTTGGTATATTTTTAGCGCGTTGGGTTTTTATCCAGTAACTCCTGCGAGTAATGAATATATAATCGGCACTCCGCTTTTTGAAAGCAGCGTGATAAATTTGGAGAACGGTAAGCAATTTCAAATTTCGGCTAAAAACATTTCAGACATTAACAAATATATTGCTTCGGTAAGTCTCAATGGAAAGCCTTTGAAAAGAAGTGATTTATATCATAATGAAATTATGGATGGAGGAAAGTTGGTTTTTTCGATGACCGATATAGCTTCCAATTGGGCCACGAAAGACAATGAAATTCCAAAAACAGAAATCACCGAGCATTTGATTGTTCCTACACCATTTATCGCAAAAGGCGAAGTGGCTTTTAAAAATACAACGGAGGTTTCGCTGGGAGTCTCGACAGGAAATCCTGATATATATTATTCGTTAAACGATTCTGATTACAAGAAATATAAAAGCCCATTTACTCTTTCGGAAGAGGCAATTATGAAAACCTATTCTCAAAAGGAAAGCCGAAAAAGCAGCATTATTACCACTCATTTCTATAAAATAGACCCCAACCTCAGCATAAAACTGGAAACCGAATATGCCAATCAATACAACGGTGGCGGCAAAAATGCTTTGATTGACGGCGTGCGCGGAGGAATAGACTTTAGAACTGGCACTTGGCAAGGATATCAGGATACAAATTTAATGGCAACGGTAAATCTGGGCTCAGTTAAAAACATAAAAACAGTCGCCGTGAACTTTTTACAGGATCAACGCTCTTGGATTTTTTATCCCACGGAAGTAAGTTGCTGGGTTTCCAAAAATGGAAAAGATTTTACTGCGCTTCCAAAGCAAAAAATAAATGCAGAAAAGCCTGCGGAAGATTCTGAAATAAAAACTATTGAATTCAAGATCGACGCTGATGTTCAATTCATAAAAATAAACGGGAAAAATCTCGGAGATTTACCGATTGGGCATTTGGGCTACGGAGGAAAAGCTTGGCTTTTTGTAGATGAGATTGAGATTAAATGAAACAAGGCTTGAAGGAAATAAGACTTTTTGAATCACGACTAAAATGACTCACGACTGAAAACTCACGACTGAAAACTCACGACTGAAAACCCCAAAAGAGGTCTCGAAGAAACTTTTGGGTTTTAAAAAACAAAATAATTGTCTGGCTAAATCGAAGTATTATAAATTTGAGAAAACTTGAAACCTCGAGCCTGAAACTTGAAACCATTTATATGAAACGCAGAAAATTCATACAAAATACCTCGCTTTCCACCTTGGGCATTGCAGTTGGTAGTGCCATGTTTGCATCAGAAAAAAATCGTCCTGTTTTTGAAGAAAAATCGGTTGAAACTAAATCTTCAGGCTTTCCGCTGGTTATCGCAACTTGGGACGTAATAGAAAGTACCGCAGAAGCGTGGAAGGTTTTGCAACAAGGCAAATCGGCGCTCGACGCAATAGAGCAAGGTTGCAGAGTTGAAGAGGCCAATGCAGAGGGCCAATCGGTTGGGATTGGAGGCTTACCAGATAGAGATGGAAACGTAACCCTGGATGCCTGCATTATGGACAGCAAAGGAAATTACGGTGCCGTTGTTTATCTTCAACATATTATGCATCCCATTTCCGTTGCCCGAAAAGTGATGGAAGACACGCCTCACGTTATTTTGGCTGGAAAAGGAGCAGAACAATTCGCGATTTCGGAAGGCTTTAAACCTACTGATCTTCTCACTGAAAGATCTAAAAAAGATTGGGAGGAGTGGAAAAAAACTTCACAATACAAACCAATAATTAATATCGAAAACCACGATACTATTGGTATGATTGCCATCGACATAAATGGCGATATTGCAGGTGGATGCACCACGAGTGGTCTTGCTTACAAAATGGCAGGGCGAGTTGGAGATTCTCCAATAATAGGTTCAGGATTGTTTATTGATAACGAAATAGGCGGTGCAACAGCCACAGGCTTGGGAGAGGAAGTTTTGAAAACGGTAGGTAGTTTTTTGATTGTAGAACTGATGCGCCAAGGGAGAAATCCCCAACAAGCTTGCGAGGAAGCAATTGGGAGAATTATCAAAAAGAGTCCAAATTACAAGGATTTTCAAGTGGGATATATTGCGGTAAATAAAAAAGGCGAAACGGGATATTATTCTATTCACGATGGATTTTCAGTAACAAAATATCAGAATGATAAAAACGAGAATATTCCTTCTGATTTTTATGATAAAAAATAAATCCCCAGTGTCTTCTGCGACTCTGTGGTAAAATGTCCACCCAAGAGACACAGAGAACACAGAGGCAATTTCACAAAAACCTATGACCGAAAAAAAATCTTTCCGTTCAGCTTTTATAACTGTTACTGTGTTGTTTTTCCTTTGGGGATTTATCACGGTTCTTGTGGACAGCTTGGTTCCTCGTTTGAAAGATGTTTTTGAAATCAGCTACTTCCAAGCAGGATTGGTACAATTTGCTTTCTTTTTGGCGTATTTGGTCATTTCAGTTCCTGCAGGAGCTTTGCTATCTCGGATTGGTTACCAAAAAGGAATAATCGTCGGATTGGTTACCATGGCTATTGGATGTCTGCTTTTTTATCCTGCTGCTTCCGAAAGGGTATTTTGGATTTTCTTAGTTGCTTATTTCACTCTTGCTGGCGGCATTACTGTGCTGCAAGTGGCGGCAAACCCTTATGTTTCCGTCTTGGGAAGTGAAGATGGCGCGTCTAGTCGTTTAAATCTTTCTCAAGCTTTCAACTCTCTAGGAACCGCAATTGCCCCTTTGATTGGTGCTTCATTTTTATTGAGCGACACCATAAAATCATCAGATGAAATAGCTGTTCTTACCGATATGGACCGAAGTTCTTATTACGTTTCCGAAGCTTCTGCCGTGCAAACACCATTTCTTTATATCGCGGCATTTATTGGTTTATTGGCACTTATGTTCGTCTTTATAAAACTTCCTAAGATCCTGGAGAAAAGCACTGTTGGTGGTTATGGAAAATTGCTGAAAAATAAAATTGTAATGCTCGGTGCCCTTGGGATTTTCGTTTATGTGGGGGCGGAAGTTGCCATTGGCAGTTACTTGGTAAATTATTTTATGAGTATGAATCTCTCAGAAATAATTCTACAGAATGAAACTATGACCAAAATTGCCCATAGCCTTTTAAACACTGATTTAAACTCCATCGATCCCAAAGCGGTTGTCGGAGCTTTTGTTGTTTTTTATTGGAGTGGCGCAATGGTAGGAAGATTTATAGGAGCTTATTTGACTAAAATAATGGCACCGACCAAAGTACTTTCGGGCTTTGCATTTCTGGCAGTGTTGATGTTATTGGTTTCGATGAATACCTCAGGAATGGTGGCTATGTGGTCTATATTAGCTGTGGGCCTTTTCAATTCCATTATGTTTCCAACAATATTTGCTTTGACCATTGATGGTTTGGGCGATTTAAAACCTCAGGCTTCGGGTTTGCTTTGCATGGCGATTGTTGGCGGGGCTGTAATTCCACCGATGTATGGATTCCTAACGGACAATATCGGATTTAAGCTCGCACTCTTATTATGGATAGCTTGTTATGGATATATTATTTTCTTTGGAATTATGAAAAGGAAGAAAGTTGTTCTCACGTCTCATTAGTTTTTCACCGCAAAGCCGCAGAGGGCGCAGAGAAGTTGAACTTGAAACACTACTATTGAAACAGTATAGAATAACTCTGTGATTTGTAAATAACATCTTTCTTGGCGCCTTAGCGTCTTTGCGTGCCATTTTTAGAAACTAAAATGAAATAGAAAAACCAAAACCAGAAGAAACAACGGCAAGCTCAAAACCGCCAAAAGACCTAAACAACCTTTCGTAATAATTTTTCCAATCTTTTGATCCCTTCCACTTTTGGTCATAGGAATTCCAATTTTTTGAGAAATATTAGATTTGACGCGGGAGATTCCCAACAGACGATTCCAAGAAAACCCACCTCTGTTCATAGTACTTTAGTTTTTGAAATACAGATTTATTTCGCATTTAATGTCCATATCAAGGCTTTCTCTTTGGTTGCTCGAAATATGGTATTGTGCTTTTCGTTGGGTTCATCAGAATATTTCCACGTTAATTGATTTGGCGATTCTGTTTCTAAGGTTTCCGCCAAATTCTTTGTGTGCTCAGAAATATCTGGTGCAGTAGAGCCAGCAAACCATAGTCTGGTTTTTTTGTTTGGGAAAGTTGTCACTAAATTAGTTGCATTTCTTTCTAGATAATGATCATTCCACCAAAGTGAAGGATCCATTGCAATGTAGAAATCAAATGCTTCAGGTTTCAAAAAGAAAGTTTCCATCACAAAAAGACCTGAAAGAGATTCTCCAATTAATCCCTTTTCACTGCTTACTCTATATTTTTTACCTATTTCTGTAAACAATTCATCAGTTATAAATGCTCTGAAATTTTTGGCTCCATCTGTCAAAGGGCAATATTTTGCATCGCCCTCCACGTCAGAAAAGCCTGTTAAGTCTCTTCCTCTTTCAGTATTTTCAATTCCAACTAGAATTACTGGAGGAATACTTTTACTCTCAATCAATTTGGAAAGTGTGTTGGCAATATGCGGGAAATCCTCTTTTATACCGCCGTCTGCCATATACAAAACTGGAAAAGAATCATTTCCTTCTGCATAGCTGGGAGGGGTCCATACGTTTATAACCCTGGGTTCATTGACCAAATTTGACTCAATGGTAAAACTGTTATGAGTTGGGATGGAGTCATTATGGGAAGGTACACCACCGCAACCCATTAAAATAAATGTAAAAATTGATAGACAAGAAAATTTAAACATTGTTATTCGTCTTAATTGGTTGAACTACATATATGTGCTTATCGCAAGAGCTATCAAAAACTATATGTTCTCAAATCCTTATTGTCCTTATCAAAAAGAAGGGTAGCTGTTTTAGCAGGGGCATCCTTACTGATTTCCACATCGGATGGATTTGAAGGATACGAACCGTCTTTATAAATAAGTCTTCTCCATTTCCCTTTGGATCGAACCATTATACTTCTCCAATCATTTTCTAGAGTATCTTCAACATAAATTGGAGTTTGGGTTAAAGTGAATTCGGTAATAAGTTTTAGTTTGTCGTTTAAAAGCAGCACACTACATCCTTTTTCTTCACAAAAATAAGAGGATGTGAAGTTTATAAAAATCTCCTTTTCTCCATCGTTGTTTAGATCAATTTGATGGATTTGAAATTTTCTTTCGTCTTTAGATAATCTACGTAAATCCCTTTCATCAAGATATTCGGTGAGAATAAAATTTTCTATTCTATCTAAAAATTTTGCAAACTCAGAGTCGAGTTCTGGATGATTCTCTTCGACTTCAACTATATTCTTGATTTCTGTGGATGATTTTTCTGGGTCTCGATTTTTACAAGCCCAGAATACCACTCCTACAAAAATCAAGATAATTGGAACAGACTTAGTTCTAATTTGTTTAATATTCCTCAACACCAACAGATTTCCTAACCTCCAAAAACCATCTCGCCTCTACTTTCCTGCTCCTTAAAATGGGTAACTAGTTCCAAGGCATCCGGAATTACATCGCTGCAACAAATTATTAAGGATCCTTTTTTGGCATTTTTGATAGCGTGGGTTATGGCTTCTTTTTCCGATGGAATAATGGTTGTCTTTTTATGTGGATCTTTCATTTTAATACCTTCATCCAACATATGAATAAGCTGTTGCTCAGATTTTCCGCGCAAATTCTTATCCTGACGGATGATAATCTCGTCAAACATTTCGGCGGCTATGCTTCCCAATTCTCTAGTATCCTCATCTCTTCTATCGCCTACTCCCGCAATAATCCCCACTTTTACTGTTGCTTCCAGATTGTCGGTAAATTTCTTTAACGCTCGCATTCCAGCTGGATTATGGGCGTAATCTAATAAGATATTAAAGTTTTCAAATTTAAAAAGGTTCAATCGCCCTGGAGTCTGTGATGCCGAGGGTATAAAACTCTCTAAAGCCATTTTCATATCCTCTATAGTAATACCTTTCACGTTGGCCGCTAGAATGGCTGGAAGTATATTTTGGATCATAAACAGCGCCTTTCCTCCATAAGTTAAAGGGATATTTTCAGCCTTCATGACTCTCATTTTCCAAGTTCCCCTACAAAGTGTGACGTAGCCATTTTCATAAATCGCGGTAATACCCCCTAGTTTTTGAAGTGCTTTTATCCGAGGATTTTCTTCGTCCATTGAAAATAATGCGAGATTGCAATTTATGGCACGTCGCATTTCATAAACCAAATCGTCATCAGCATTCAGAATGGCATATCCGTTAGGCAAAACCGTTTCTGGAATTACTCCTTTTACTTTTGCCAATTGTTCAATAGTATGGATTCCTTTTAAACCTAAATGATCTGCCTCCACATTGGTAACAATACCGATATCACATTTTTTAAATCCAAGACCAGCCCGTAGTAACCCACCTCTGGCACATTCGAGGACCGCGAAATTCACGGTTGGATCTTTTAAGACAAATTCCGCGCTGGAAGGTCCCGTACAATCGCCCTTCATCAGCAATCTATTCTGAATATATACCCCGTCACTTGTAGTGTAACCTACTCGATATCCTTTCATTTTTGCCATGTGGGCAATTAGGCGAGTGGTGGTGGTTTTTCCGTTGGTTCCTGTAATGGCTATAATAGGGATTCTTCCCGTATCTCCTTGTTGTGGGAATAACTTATCAACAACTGGGGCAGCCACATTTCGAGGCAAACCTGAAGTGGGAGCCAAGTGCATTCTGAAACCCGGACCTGCATTTACTTCCAGCACGGCACCGCCAGTTTCTTCTAAAGGTTGACTAATGTCTGTGGTCATAATATCTATTCCGCAGATATCGAGGTCGATTATTTTTGAAATCCGTTCGGCCATGGAAACGTTGGAAGGATGTACAATATCCGTTACATCTTCTGCAGTTCCTCCGGTGCTTAGATTCGCGGTGTCTTTTAAAATTACCATCTCCCCGTTTAGAGGAACCGAATCCTCCGTATATCCTATAGCTTCAAGGATCGTACGGGTTAAGTTGTTGATAGTTATTTGTGTTAAAACATTTTCATGGCCGTAACCTCTTCTCGGATCACTATTCTCCTTTTCTACTAGTTCCTTTATAGTGGATTGACCATCGCCAATTACGTGGGCTGGTGTGCGTTTTGCTGCCGCCACCAAGACATTATTTATAACCAACAAGCGATAGTCTTCGCCAGTGATAAATTTTTCAATAATTATTTTATGCGAAACTTCCTTAGCTGCTCTAAAGGCCACCAAGGCATCTTCATAATTAGTTATGTTAACGGTAATTCCACGTCCGTGATTGCCATCAATAGGCTTTACGACCAAAGGAAATCCAACATAACGACAAGCTTCCTCTAGGCTGCTTTCCCGAGAAATAATATCGCCACGCGGCACTTGAACCTCGGCTTGTTCCAAAATAAATTTAGTATCTTCCTTATCGCAGGCTAACTCTACCCCAATACTACTTGTTTCGGAAGTAACAGTGGCCTGAATTCGTTTCTGGTTTGCGCCATATCCAAGTTGACAAAGTGAATATTTGTTCAAACGAATCCAAGGAATCCCTCTACTTTCTGCTTCTTCAACTATGGATCCGGTACTTGGCCCCAACCTTTCGCTCTCTCGAAGTTCGCGCATTCGCTGAATGTCAGTTTCAAGATTATAATTTTCCTTGGCGATGATTGCCTTGCATATATCAACGGCGGCTTGGGCAGCATATCGACCCACATTTTCTTCCATGTAACTAAAAACTACATTGTAAACTCCTTTTTCGCCATAACCTCTTGTTCTTCCAAAGCCTGTGTCCATTCCAGCCAATGTCTGGATTTCGAGAGCAATATGCTCAATTACGTGACCCATCCAGGTGCCTTCCTCCACTCTCTGAAAAAATCCTCCAGGTTCTCCAACCGAACAGCGATGGCTATACATACTTGGGAACATTAATTTTAATCGGTCTAGAAACCCATCGACTTTATTTGTGGGGAAATCCTCCATTTCCTCAAGGTCTAGGACCATTACAATTAATTTATGACGCCGTATGGACCAATAGTTTGGACCTCGCATGGCATTTATTTCCCTAATTCGCATAACATGTTAGTTTAGATTGTCCATTTCGGATTTGATAAATATATAATATATTTCTATAACATTTAGCGTATTTTTGCCTCCAAACAAAATTAATTCATGAGCGTAAAAGGAATTCTAATTCCCATCGGTGGAAATGAGGACAAAGGAAATGGGGAAAACGAAAGATACACCCTAGAATATATTCAGGAAGGTATTCTATCGCGTGTGGTAAAGGAAAGTGGTGGAAAACAAGCTATTATAGTTGTCATCCCGACAGCATCAAGTATTCCTGTGGAAGTGAGCAGAAATTATCAAGAAGCCTTTGATAAATTGGGCTGCGAGAATATTCATATCATGGATATTAGAAGCCGCAAAGATGCTGACACTCCTGAATATCTAGAATTAATGAAAAAAGCAGATTGCGTGATGTTTAGCGGAGGCGACCAATCTAAGATTGTGAAGTATATCGGAGGAAGCGCTTTAGATGAAATAATCAAGAATAAGTATGAAAACGAAGCCTTCGTCATTGCTGGCACTAGTGCTGGCGCAATGTGCATGGGCGACGAAATGATTACTGGAGGTGGCGTGCAGGAAGCTTTTACAAAAGGTGCCACAAGTATGGGCAAAGGAATGGGCTATATCCATAACTTTATCATTGACTCTCATTTTATCCGTCGTGGACGTTTTGGAAGATTGGCAGAAGCTGTTGCTCGATTTCCACAACTTATAGGCATTGGATTGTCTGAAGATACAGGTCTGGTTATCAAAAATAGCAATGAATGCGAAGTAATCGGTTCAGGAATGGTTATCCTATTTGACCCACGAAGATTGATACACAACAATCAGGCAGTAGTAAAAGAAGGTTCTCCAATGTCAATAACCAATTTGAAAATTCATATTCTAGCGAATGGCGATGAATTGAATATCAAAAAAAGAAGAGTTGTTTTTTCACCTATGCACCTAAAATTGACAGACGTTGAAACGCTTTGATTTAGTGCCAGTATTCAGTAGCCGGTTTTTAGTACGCAGTATTCAGTTTTCAGTTACCCCTTAATAAGTTTTTATTTCCCCTTTGGAGACTAGGGGGACTGCCTTATTTATAAATCAGCACATCTTTTTCTCCATCTGAAGTTTTAAAAGCTCGGTACATTCCTTCGGTGTTGAATGGCATTGCTATATTTCCTTCGGCATCTACGGCAATCAATCCGCCATCGCCACCAATTTCCAGAACTCGTTTGTTGATTACTTCGGAAGCAGCGTCTTTCAAAGACATTCCTTTATATTCCATTAAGCAGGAAACATCATACGCCGCGACTCCTCTAATAAAAAATTCGCCACTTCCCGTGCAACTTACTGCGCAGGTTTTATTATTGGCATAATTTCCGGCACCAATAATAGGGCTGTCGCCAACTCGGCCCCAGCGTTTGTTGGTCATTCCTCCTGTTGAAGTTGCTGCAGCAATATTTCCGTTTTTATCACAGGCAACAGCTCCCACTGTGCCAAATTTACTATCTTTTTTATCACTGTGGTCAAGTTGAAAATGATCACTCTCCTTAATTTCCTGCCATTGCTGGTATCTGAATTCATCATAAAAATAATCTGGCGCTTCCAATGTATAGCCTAAACTAGCTGCAAATCGCATCGCCCCTTCTCCAGCCAAAAAAACGTGATTACTTTTTTCCATCACATCTCTCGCTAAAGCAACTGGGTTTTTAATTCCAGTTATCAATGAAACAGCACCTGCTTGTAAATTCTTACCTTCCATAATTGCAGCATCCATTTCGTGAGTGCCCTCATTGGTGAAAACACTGCCTTTTCCGGCGTTGAACAATGGGCAATTTTCCAATTTCTTAACCGCAGCTTCAACCGCATCCGTGGCGTTTCCTCCATTTTTAAGAATTGCATATCCACTTTCCATAGCATTGTCAAGAGCTTTTTTATATTGTTCTTCTTTTTCGGAGGTCATCAATCCTTTGACCAATGTTCCGGCACCACCGTGGATTGCTATGGAAAATTTTTTATTCATTGTTTCACAAGTTTCAGCAAAAGTACGCTTTGGTTTTAAATATAAGGCATTACAGACCTAACAGGTTTTCCTCCTACGCTTAAAAAAGCTTCTGCGGACAAGTAGAAACCTGTTAGGTCTTTTCCTCTTAATTTCTTTTTCATAGAAAATCATATATTTCCAAAGGGTTCTTGCTATTTTTGAAAACAAGAGCAGTACCATTCATTTTCAAAATTTAAAATCATCCATGTCAACTCAAAAACGCCTATTTCTTGTCGATGCCTACGCCCTTATTTTTCGAGGGTATTTCGCTTTCATAAAAAACCCTCAAATAAACAGTAAAGGTCAAAACACCTCTGCCATTATGGGGTTTATGAACTCACTGATAGACGTTGTGAAAAGAGAACGTCCAGACCACTTAGCGGTCTGTTTTGACAAAGGTGGCAGTGAAGCTCGCAACGAAATGTTCCCTGACTATAAAGCCAACAGAGACGAAACTCCAGATGCTATCAGGTTTGCCATTCCATACATATACAACATTCTTGAAGCCATGAAAATCCCAATTATGGTAAAGGATGGCTTTGAGGCAGATGACGTGATCGGAACCTTAGCAAAAAAAGCCGAAAAAGAAGGCTACAAAACCTTTATGGTTACGCCAGATAAAGATTTTGCCCAATTGGTTTCTGAAAACATTTTTATGTACCGTCCCGTTTTTGGTGGTGGCTATGAAACTTGGGGTATTCCAGAGGTTCAGAAAAAATTTGAAGTGAAAGATCCATTGCAAGTAATTGATTTCCTAGGAATGATGGGCGATAGCAGCGACAATATTCCTGGACTTCCAGGCGTAGGCGAAAAAACGGCCAAGAAATTTATAGCGGAATTCGGCTCTATGGAAGGTCTTCTTGCAAACACGGACCAGCTTAAAGGAAAAATGAAGGAAAGGGTAGCCGAAAATGCTGAAATAGGTTTGCTCAGCAAAAAACTAGCAACCATTATGCTGGATGTGCCCGTTGAATTCAACGAAGCAGATTTTGAAATGTGCCCTCCAGATACTGAAAAAGTCTTGGAAATTTTTGATGATTTGGAATTCCGAAGACTTAAAGACAATTTTCTAAAAGCATTCTCCATTGAAGGAATGGCTTCTGTTGGCACCAGCCGTGAAAACCAGAACGACACTAAAACAAATTCCCCGTCCAACACTCCGAGTAAAGCAGCCGCAGTCACGGAGCGAAGCCGAAGTGCCGCCGGGGAAGGACAATTTTCGCTCTTTGGAAACGAGGGCGACGTTACCGAAACCATAAAAAACTACAACACTCGCGCCACCATAGAAAACACGGAACATTTCTATCAAACCGTGCTACCTGGAATGGGCACCAAGCTATTTCTACAAAATTTAAGGAAGCAAAAAAGTGTGTGTTTTGATACGGAAACCACAAGTTTAAATCCGTTGGAAGCAGAATTGGTCGGCATTGCTTTTTCTTGGGAAAAAGGAAAAGGTTTTTACATTCCATTTCCAGAAAGTCGTGAAGAAACGCAACAACTTTTAGAAGAACTCCGCCCGTTTTTTGAAGATGAATCCATTCAGAAAATTGGTCAGAACTTAAAATATGATATTAAGGTATTGGCCAAATACAACATTTCAGTAAAGGGAAAATTGTTTGATACCATGCTCGCACATTATCTAATAAACCCAGACATGCGCCACAATATGGATGTTCTGAGTGAAACGTATTTAAATTACACTCCTGTTTCCATTAAAGAATTAATTGGCAAAAAAGGTAAAAACCAACGCAGTATGCGCGATATCGAGATTGAAGAACAAACCGAATACGCCGTTGAAGATGCCGATATAACCTTTCAACTTAAAGAACATTTTGAAAAAGAACTAGGCGACGCAAACACCCAAAAACTTTTTGATGAAATTGAAGTTCCCTTGCTTCGAGTGCTAGCCGATATGGAATTGGAGGGAATCAATCTGGATATAGATTTCTTAAAAAGTCTATCTGGTGCATTAGACAATGACATACTCCGACTTGAAAAGGAAATTTATGAGGAAGCAGATGAAACCTTCAACATCGCTTCGCCAAAACAATTGGGCGATATTCTCTTTGGAAAAATGAAGTTGATTGACAAGCCTAAAAAGACCAAAACCGGCCAATATTCCACCGCTGAAGATGTACTTTCCTATTTGGCAAAAGACCATAAAATAATTCGTGATGTTCTTGAATATCGTGGTTTGGCAAAGCTAAAAAGCACGTATGTTGATGCGCTACCAAACCAAGTGGAACCCACAACCGGGCGCGTCCATACCGATTATATGCAAACCGTGGCAGCAACAGGAAGGCTGAGCAGCAACAACCCAAACCTTCAAAATATTCCAATTAGAACCGAACGAGGACGCGAAGTTCGAAAAGCATTCATCCCTCGAAATGCCGATTTCGTTTTATTGGCTGCGGATTATTCACAAATAGAGTTACGCATCATTGCAGCCCTAAGCGAAGAAGATAATATGATTGAAGCTTTTAAAAAGGGTGAAGATATTCACGCTTCCACAGCTGCAAAAGTTTTTAATATTCCTTTAAACGAAGTTACCCGTGAACAAAGGAGCAACGCCAAAACCGTGAACTTCGGGATTATTTATGGAGTTTCTGCCTTCGGATTGAGCAACCAAACGGATCTTTCCAGAACTGAAGCTAAGGATTTGATCGAAACCTATTATAAAACCTATCCAAAACTTCGAAACTACATAAGTGCACAAATCGATTTTGCCCGTGAAAACGGTTATGTACAAACCGTTTCGGGAAGACGGCGCTATCTAAAAGACATAAACGGCAGCAACCAAGTAGTTCGAGGCGCCGCAGAGCGAAACGCTGTGAACGCACCCATACAAGGAAGCGCAGCGGATATCATCAAAATTGCGATGATAAACATTCACAAAAAACTGGAAACAGAAAACTATAAAAGCAAGATGCTTCTTCAGGTTCATGATGAACTAGTTTTTGATGCCTACAAACCTGAATTGGAAAAATTAAAAGTAATGGTAAAGCACGAAATGGAAAATGCTTATCAACTTACAGTTCCTTTGGACGTGGATTTAGGAGTTGGAGAAAATTGGCTAGAGGCACATTAAAAAAGTGGCATGACGGTGGCAGTCATTTGAAGTAATATAAAGAGTAAATTTAAATAGAAAAGCCGAAATTAAAAAATTTCGGCTTCTTCGCTTATTTAAAAATTGCAATTATTGTCTTGTGAAAACAAAAGTAATGTCTTCAAGAACAGTTGTAGTGTCACCATTTTCTTCCACTTCCAATAGGAACCCTTTATTAATTACATAGGTAAGGGTGTTGCCAGATAATACAGCAGGCTGACTTGTCGCTCCCATTGTTATAGTAACATTATTACCATTTTGAGTATATAAAAAGGGAATTGTTTCAGTTTCTGGAACACATGTTACCCAGTATTCGTACTGGTCTGTTGTGCCTGTAACCAAGGTAAATTCAATTTCAGCATACGAAGTATTATTGGCCTGGCCAGTTCCATTAGCCTTAAATACAACTGTTTCATTCTGGTAACAGTTTGTTTCATTCATAACACTTCTTGAAGCGGTTCCATCATTATTAAGGTCATAAGCGTTTTCGGTTTCAAAAGCGGTCAATTTCCATGTTCCCTCAACAGAAGTGGTGTTATTGTCATCATCACTTGAACAAGCAGTAAAAGCGATGGCGATAAAGAGTAATCCAAAGAATTTTTTCATAGTTTCATTTTTTTTATGGGCGCAAATCTAGCGAAAGTTAGGTTTAAGAAAACTCTAAATATGTTAAATAAATTAAAGTGTAGTTTTCTCAGTAAATTCGATGAATTGGGATAAATTACTGAATATACACTTCATGAAAATACAGTGCTTAGTAGCTCTTTGAAAAATACAAATGACGTTTCCGAAGAAACGTCATTTTAAATTTAAAATCTATTTTATTCTAATCCCTATGCAGTACAAACTCAACCGTTCCAAAATTACCAGCAGCCATTGAAGTTTTTAAGGTATTTCCGTTCAAAAAGATTGTGGTGGTACTTGTTTCAGATTCTGGATCATCGGGATTTGTGGTAAACTGATCCCCATTTAGCGTATAGGTTCCAGAATTTACACTACTACCATTACACACAAAAACCATTTCTCCATTTACTTCTTCCTCAGCAACATTGCTTAGGGTTAAAAGATAGTTACCACCTGCAGTAAAAGAGGCATTACCTTCAAAACAGGGAATTTCGTTCATAATGTTACGGTCGGCCGTTCCATCGCCATTAAGGTCTAGCGGAATTGATGCATTCAACTCGACCAATGTCCAACTTCCAACAATGCCGACTTCCGAAGTATTGTCATCATCCGAAGAGCAGGAAGCGAATAAAACTGCTATAAATAATACACTCATTAATCGTTTCATAATAGTTCTGTTTAAAAATTGAAACTCAAATAAAGCGTATCTAAAAATCATAAACTACTATTTTATCAAAGGTTTAAGGATATTTACCAAGACTTTAACCAGATTCAATTCTGAATTCTGAATCGAGAATTCAGAATTAGGAAATATGTACCTTTAAAAAATATTTCCCAAAAATATGGACAACAGCAACAAACTCATTTCTAAGAAGAAGCCAACCTATCCCATAACAGACGAACTTCTAAAATACCTTACTCGTCACGGTCGCACCATTCAAATTCCTGTTTATTATGACGATTTGCTTCGTTTTCAAGGTTCAATTACAATCTTTGATAAAAACGGAAAAGATACCTTGTGGGTCAGTGTGTACTATTCCGAATTTGAAACGAAGGAAATAAACTACAGCTTAAAAAAAATATATACGCTGCTACAATCTGATGGAAGCGACACCATTTTGCCCTATCTAAATATAGACAGCGTGGATTTTTGCACTTTTGGAAACTCCAAGCCCTTTCGGATTAAAGTGCGGAATATCCTAAACGACAATTACGTGTACTTATACATCAAATCGGCCGATGCCTCACGTATTTATGGACTGGAATTGGAGAGCATTCTTTCGCCAAACAGCATCAATTTTCTCGTCCATAAAAATACCTTGATAGAGGAACACATTATAGGAATTCCCGGAGACGATTTTATTGAAAACCATTTGGATAATTGCAACGAGCGCGATAAAATGGAAATCGCCAAAGAGTTTGTAAAGTTTAATGAACGCTGTTTTGTAAGACTTTTGGGCGATATGCGTTCTTACAATTACGTTGTGGTCCTTACCCACGATTTCGACAGAATCCAATACCGAATTCGTGCCATCGACTTTGACCAGCAAAGTTATGAGGGAAATGTAAAAGTGTACAAACCTCAATTTTTAAAGGAGAATTATAAGTTGGTCGAAATGACCCTGAGTCTTTTACAACAATCCTCCATAAACCAATATGAAAGTGAGGAAAGATCATTACTGGCCAAACGCGCAACCAGTGAGAAAAAAAGATTAAAGCGATTGATGAACTGCATGAGAAAGGACACCATTTCTTCGGAAGAAAAGGTAAAGCAGTTAAAAATGGGGCTTTTTGACCTTACTGGAGATATAAATTTCAAAAAATCGACAAATATGGGCGAAGTTTTACACAGTGCCTTAGATTTTGTTATCCGAAACTACGAAACCGAAAATCCCTATTTCATTCGTGATGAATCGGAGCTAAAGTAGTTGCACCCCCATCTCCTCGCTACCTTGGAACAGTAGGTTTAGCACTCTAAAAACCTTGTTAGAAAAGCTAAAAAGGGAGATAAATCCATGTGAAATCGACTCAAGTAGGAGAAAAACGTACTCAAGTAAGAGAAAACCTTACTCAAGTAAGAGAAAACCTTACTCAAGTAGGGAAAAAACTTACTCAAGTAAGAGAAAATCTTACTCAAGTAGGGGAAAACCTTACTCAAGTAGGGGAAAAACTTACTCAAGTAAGAAAAAACCTTACTCAAGTAAGGAAAAACCTTACTCAAGTAGGGAAAAAACTTACTCAAGTAGGAGAAAAACTTACTTGAGCATGATAAAACAGAACTTTATATAATACGAAAGCTAAGAAACTAAGTAAAATGAAAACACAGAAGAGTTGAACACTCCCATGTTGAGAAAGTAACCTTACATTCTCTGAAAAAAAGTAAGCCCTAAGAAGTTCACCATCCACCCCTAAAGAATGACTATCTCTGCATTATTTTATCCAAGATTTTAAGACTAATATTAACCTATAAATAGAAAGGTAATAAAAAATAAATTTTTTAATTATTCTATTTTGTCTTTCAATGTGTTGCCTATCTTTACGCCTTCAATTTAACATCTAACCAACTGTCTTCATGAAAATTAAAAAAATTCTAGTTGCCAATCGGGGCGAGATCGCCATCAGAATCTTACGAGCTTGCACCGAAATAAACATTACCACTGTAGCAATTTACACCCATGAAGACCGCTACTCACAACACCGGCACAAGGCAGATGAATCGTACCAAATTGGTGAAAACAACGAACCTTTAAAGCCCTATTTAGACGGGGATGCAATTATCGCCATTGCCAAAGCGAAGAATGTAGATGCCATCCATCCTGGATATGGTTTTTTATCTGAAAACTCAGGTTTTGCAAGAAATTGCAAAAAAAACGGTATTATTTTCATCGGTCCAGATGCCGAAGTTATGGACGCACTTGGCGATAAAATAATGGCCAAAAAAATTGCTGAAAAATGCAATGTTCCTATTATAAAAAGCAATACGAAGGAACTTACTTCTTTAAAAATAGCACTTGCGGAAGCCAAGACAATTGGCTATCCCTTAATGCTAAAAGCTGCCTCCGGTGGTGGCGGTCGGGGAATGCGAGTGATTAGAACCGATGAAGATTTAAATAATTTTTTCGATTCCGCCCGTAGCGAGTCGCTCAATGCTTTTGGCGATGATACCATGTTTTTGGAGAAATATGTGGAAGATCCAAAGCATCTTGAAGTACAGATTGTCGCGGACAATCACGGAAATATTCGGCATTTGTTCGAGCGTGATTGCTCCGTACAACGAAGACATCAAAAAGTTGTGGAAATTGCGCCTTCCTATAGAGTTTCCAAAAACGTCAAGGATTCGCTTTATGAATATGCCGTAAAACTCGCCACCGAAGTAAAATACAACAACGTGGGAACGGTTGAATTTCTAGTGGACAAAAATGACAACGTCTTTTTCATAGAAGTGAATCCGAGAATCCAAGTGGAACACACCGTTACCGAGATGGTTACCGGAATTGACCTTATAAAAACACAAATTTTCATTGCAGGAGGTTACAAACTCTCGGACAAGCAAATAAAAATATACGACCAGGATACCCTTGCCACGTATGGCTTTGCTGTGCAATGCAGACTTACCACGGAAGACCCTGAAAACAATTTTACCCCTGACTACGGCACAATAACTACCTACCGAAGCGCATCGGGAATGGGCATTCGACTCGATGAAGGCAGTATTTATCAATCCTATAGCGTCAGTCCTTTTTTTGACTCAATGCTTGTAAAAGTTTCTGCCCACGGCAGAACTTTGGACGGAGCCGTACGAAAAATGATTCGAGCCCTAAAAGAATTCCGTGTTCGTGGGGTGAAAACGAATATCCATTTTTTACAAAATGTAATTCAGCATAAAACCTTTATTGAAGGAAAAGCGACCGTTAACTTTATCGCCAACACACCTTCTTTATTTGTTGTAAAACTACCACAGGATCGAACTTCAAAAATCGTGAATTATTTAGGTGAAGTTATCGTCAACGGAAATCCCGATGTGAAGTTTTATGATAAGAACAGAACATTCCGAACTCCAAAAATTCCAAAATTTGATGTCAAGAGTGATTTTCCTAAAGGAACTAAGGATTTATTGACGGAATTAGGTCCAGAAAAATTCAGTACTTGGCTGAAAAATGAAAAGAAAATCCATTATACAGATACCACCATTCGCGATGCGCACCAATCATTATTGGCTACTAGAATGCGAACTTATGATATGCTTGAGGTTGCAGAGAGTTTTGCCAAAAACCACCCCAACACTTTTAGTATTGAAATGTGGGGCGGCGCTACTTTTGATGTTTGCCTTCGATTTTTAAATGAAAGTCCGTGGACACGCCTTCGCGAATTGCGCAGTCGGATCCCAAATATTCTTTTTCAGATGCTCCTTCGCGGTTCCAATGCCGTTGGGTACAAAGCATATCCAGACAATCTAATTGAGAAATTTATAGAGAAATCGTGGGAAAATGGTATCGACATTTTCAGAATTTTCGATTCCCTTAACTGGGTAAAAGCAATGGAGCCTAGCATCAATTTCGTCCGAAACAAAACGGGAGGCCTTGCTGAAGTTGCCATTAGTTACACTGGTGATATTTTAGATCCAAAAGAAACCAAATACACCTTAAAGTATTACACACAGCTTGCCAAAGACCTTGAGAACGCTGGTGCTCACATTGTTTGTATCAAAGACATGGCAGGTTTATTAAAACCTTATGCGGCCAGTGAATTGGTGTCGGCACTGAAAGACACTTTAAATATTCCTATTCACCTTCACACACACGACACCTCATCAATCCAATCGGCTACTTACTTAAAAGCTATTGAAGCAGGTGTGGATGTCATAGACGTAGCTTTAGGCGGAATGTCGGGGCTCACCTCCCAACCCAACTTCAACTCGATTGTTGAGATGATGCGCAATCAACCTCGCGAGCACCAATTTGATATCACCAAATTAAATGAGTTTTCGAATTATTGGGAAGATGTTCGTGAAAAATATTATCCATTTGAATCTGGCTTAAAATCAGGAACAGCGGAAGTGTATCAACATGAAATTCCTGGAGGACAATATTCCAACCTCCGTCCACAATCTGAAGCTCTTGGATTAGGCGATCGTTTTGATGAGGTGAAAGCAATGTACGGCAAGGTTAACGAAATGTTCGGGAATTTAGTGAAAGTAACGCCAAGCTCAAAAGTGGTTGGAGATATGGCCATCTTTATGGTGACCAACAACCTTCAACCAGAAGATGTAATGGAGCGTGGGGAAACACTTTCCTTTCCAGAATCGGTAATCAGTTTCTTTAAAGGTGATTTAGGTCAACCGTTAGGTGGGTTTCCAAAAGAACTTCAGAGTATAATCCTCAAAAACGCCGTTCCATATACCGAAAGACCAAATGCACACTTAGAGCCGATAGATTTTGATTCGGAATTCAGCGCCTTTAATAAGAAATTCCAAAAAGGGTTTTCTCGATCGCTCGAATTTGAAGATTTCCTTTCCTATAGCTTATATCCTCGGGTATTCGAAGATGCTCACGAACGATATAAACTTTACGGAAATACTGCTATCCTCACTACGGAAAATTTCTTTTACGGAATGAAACCTCAAGAAGAGGCAACTATTGAATTGGAACCTGGAAAGTCAATCTTAGTAAAACTTCTCTCCATAGGGATTCCGAACGAAGATGGTATTAGAATCATATTCTTTTCAGTGAATGGCGAAAACCGTTTTGTTGAAATTAAGGACAAATCCATAGAAGTTAAAAAGGAAATACACGTAAAAGCCGACGAGCTGGATGCAAATCAATACGGTGCTCCTCTACAAGGAAGTCTTTACAAGGTTCTGGTGAAAAAAGGACAGAAGGTTAAAAAGAACGATCACCTTTTTATTATTGAAGCCATGAAAATGGAAACCACGATAACTGCAAATAAAGATGGAAAAGTGAAATCTGTGTCGCTAAAACCTGGAACTATGGTTATGAAAGACGATTTGATATTGACGTTGGAATAATTCTGAATTATTATTTAATTGTCACTCCTTGCATTTCAAATAAATAACATTACATTTGCACCCCTCTTAGACAAAATATATTTGCTTGAGAGTGAGAAAACAATGATTTATTAACTATTGACAAAGACTAAATGGATACATTAAGTTACAAAACAGTATCTGCCAACAAAAGCACCGTTACAAAAGAATGGTTGGTGGTAGATGCGGACGGCCAGGCATTGGGTCGTCTTGCAAGCGAAGTGGCAGTATTGCTTCGCGGTAAACACAAGCCAAGTTTCACCCCTCACGTAGATTGTGGTGACAACGTAATCGTTATTAACGCAGGTAAGATTGATCTTTCTGGTAACAAGTGGAATGACAAAACCTACATCCGTCACACAGGCTATCCTGGTGGGCAACGTAGCCTTACCGCTACCGAGATGTACAAAAAGGACCCTGCAAGGCTTATTGAAAAAGCTGTAAAAGGAATGCTTCCCAAAAACAAATTGGGAGCAGAAATGTTCAGAAATCTAAAGGTTTACGCTGACGCCAATCATGGCCAAGAAGCTCAAAAACCACGAACTATTAACCTTAACTACGGTAAATAATGGAGACAATTCACAAAATAGGCAGAAGAAAAACTGCAGTTGCAAGAGTTTACCTTAAAGAAGGAAGTGGAAACATTACCATCAACAAGCGCGAATTCGAAAAATATTTCCCAACAGGAACGCTTCAGTATAAAGTGAAACAACCTTTAGCCCTGACAGACAATGAAACAACTTTCGACATTACAGTAAATGTATTTGGTGGCGGAATCACAGGACAGGCAGAAGCCATTCGTCTTGCAATTTCACGCGCTATGTGTACACTTAATGACGAAAACCGTGGCATCTTGAAACCAGAAGGTTTATTGACAAGAGACCCAAGAATGGTAGAACGTAAGAAATTCGGTCAGAAAAAAGCCCGTAAGAAATTCCAGTTCTCTAAACGTTAATTATTTAGTTATAAAGTTACTGGGTTATATTTTGTCTGTTTTTTAAAAACTCGCTTAATAACTCAGTAACTTAATAACTTTTTTACCCAAGTTCATATTTATTATTAATCAAAAAAGCTGTTAACCCGAATAATCGGGTGTTAGTTTAGCATCTAAACCAAATCCGTCGTGGCGGAGAGGTTGCTATCCTTTCACAGAACGTAAACTAAAACAAAAATGGCAAAAAAAGTAGAAGTAAAAAACTTACTTGACGCAGGTGTACACTTTGGTCACCTAACCCGCAAATGGAATCCAAACATGGCGCCGTATATCTATATGGAGCGCAACGGGATCCACATTATCAATCTCTACAAAACCGCTGCAAAGATCGAAGAGGCTAATGAGGCTCTTAAGAAAATCGCAGCTAGTGGTCGCAAAATTCTTTTTGTGGCAACCAAAAAACAAGCAAAAGACATCGTCGCTGAAAAAGCAAAAGCTGCAAACATGCCATATATCACTGAAAGATGGCCTGGGGGAATGCTTACCAACTTTGTGACTATTCGTAAAGCTGTTAAGAAAATGTCCTCTATCGACAGAATGAAGCAAGATGGAACCTTTATGACGCTTTCAAAAAAGGAGCGTTTGGCAGTAGATCGTCTTCGTGCTAAATTGGAAAAAAACTTAGGTTCTATTTCTGAAATGAGTCGCCTTCCTGCTGCACTTTTCGTGGTCGATACTACCCGTGAGCGCATTGCGGTTGCAGAAGCTCTAAAATTGAACATTCCAATTTTCGCAATGGTGGATACCAATAGTGATCCTCGCGAGATTGACTATGCAATCCCTAGTAACGATGATGCCTCAAAATCTATTGAAAGCATTATGAGTTTTGTTTCTGAAGCTATCATTGAAGGACTTTCTGAAAGAAAATCTGGAAAAGATGACGACAGTGATGAAGAGGAAAATATGGAAAAGGCTGCTAAAAAAGCTCCAAAAAGAGCAAGAGTTACAGATGACGCTGAAGTTCCTTCAAAAGATGAAGAGGATGTTGAAGCAATGAAAGAAGCAAAACAGCCTACTAAATTGAAATCCAAAAAAGAGGTTTTAAGCGAAGAAGAATAATCAATCTATATTAAAATTTCAAAAGTCGTTTGGTTGTTTTCTTTAGTGGAATAAATTGAACGACTTTTTATAATATTAAACTATAAAAATTCAAAAAAATGGCAAACATAACAGCCGCAGAAGTAAATAAACTAAGACAAGCCACTGGTGCAGGAATGATGGACTGCAAAAAAGCATTGGTAGAGGCAAATGGAAACATGGAAGACGCTATTACTGTCCTAAGAAAAAAAGGACAGAAAGTGGCTGACCAAAGAGCGGATCGTGAGTCTAGCGAAGGAGTTGCAACGGCAAAACTAAATAGTGACAACACGAAAGGGGTTATCATTTCTTTAAACTGCGAAACCGACTTCGTTGCTAAAAACGATTCATACGTTGACATGGCAAACAAGATGGCCGAAATCGCATTAAACACATCTTCCAAAGAGGAGCTTTTGGCTTCTGACTATGATGGCATGACAGTTGCAGATAAATTGATCGAGCAAACTGGAGTTATCGGTGAGAAAATTGAAATTGGTGGTTACGAGATTTTAGAAGCCCCTTATGTTGGTTTTTATGTACACGTTAACAAAATCGCTGCCCTAACAGGTCTTTCAAAGAAAGTTGACAACGCTGAGGAATTGGCAAAAGACGTTTCTATGCAAGTAGCCTCTATGGGTGCTACCACACTTTCTTACAAAGATTTTGACGATGAATTCATAGCTTCAGAAACTGAAGCAAGAATTGCGGTTATTGAAAAAGACAATATCGAATTGGGCCGTTTAGGTAAAACTTTGAAAAACGTACCAAAATATATTTCAAGAGCACAATTAACTCCAGAGATTTTGGCACAAGCAGAAGCAGACGCAAAAGCTGAGTTGAAAGCTGAAGGGAAACCTGAGCAAATCTGGGACCGAATCCTTCCGGGCAAAATAGAGCGATTTATCAGCGACAACACAACGCTTGACCATGAAAAAGCTTTGCTTGACCAAAACTTTATCAAAGACGAAAAGAAAAGTGTTGCCGAGTACGTAAAATCGTACGGTGATGTTGAAGTTGTTGGCTTTAAGAGAGTTTCTTTGGCCTAAGCCTTAAAACATATTTATAAAACGCAAAGAGGCTGAAAATCAATCAGCCTCTTTTTTTATTCCCTATAAATTTTATTCTTTAACAAACCTTTTGACAACTACGGTGTCATTTTCGTTTTTGATCTTCAAAAAATAAAGGCCCCTCGAAAAATTGGATACATCCAATGAAAGGATATCTTCTCCCTCAAAATTTTTGTGCTTTAATAAACTGCCCCGGCTATTGAAGATTTTAATTTCCGAATTTCCTTTCCCGAAAGGTGCAGTAATGTTGAGGTGCGTGGATGCGGGATTGGGATAAATCGCGAACTGTAAATCCTTAATGGCGGTATTGGATAGGATCTGATTACCATAAATAGCTTGATCCCCACTTGGCGAAGTAAGGATAAAAGTATAATTGCTATTACCGTTATCAATTATGTCATAAAAAAACATATCATTGACGGTAAGGTTGCCCGCATTAAAGAAATCGTTGAAATATATTCCTTCAAAAGTGGAATTCTGTGAGTTGGTACAGTCACTCAACGTTACGGACATTCCATTGGTAAACCAAAAGCTGGAGTCTATCAGGCTAAATTCCACAGTTCCACTTCCCATATTACACACCCCTGTTTCCAAAAGCGCATTGCTTTCATAAATCATAAGTGGCACATAGGGAACTTCGTTATTTGAAGGTGGAAAATTATCCTGACCGTTGATTATCACCTTCTGCAAATACCAAGTATTTTCAAAAAGTCGTGGATCTTGGGTGGAAGCTGTATAGCTTACGAGTATTGTAATAATTATAAGTATGTCTTTCATGATTTCAAGGATTTAAATTATTATTGTTTTTCCAATGTTTTTGACTTTTGAATTTTACCATTGCATATCAATGAGACGGAATATAGTCCAGATGGATAATTGAAAATATCAATTACGGTCTCAAATTCCGTAATGTCTAGTTTATAATTACTGGAAGAACCTCCGGAAATACTTGTGCCCATCATTATTTAATCTTCTAACCAGCCATTTTATTCAAAATTATAAAGTTAAAATATATGTCATGTTTTTGATTTTTCGAGGATAAAAAATGATTTATTGTATTTCGAAAACAAATTCCACAGAAATTAGGACAAGTGAAAAAACATTTAAACCGTTAAGTCAAAATAACGTAATGTCATACTGTTCTTGAATTAACAAGTTTTATTTTTTTCAAAAGCGATCTTAAAAGGCAGATTCTAAATAGTGTCCATTCTATCGAGAACTACTTTTTTTAATAACCTCTACCGCATCAATATTTTTCTTTATTTTTGCCCCAGCAAACCCAAAATATGCAATACAAAAGAATTCTACTAAAACTCTCTGGCGAAGCCTTAATGGGCAACCAACAATATGGTATAGATCCTGTTCGTCTTAAGGAATACGCCCAAGAAATAAAACAAATTACCGATAAAGGGGTTGAAGTTGCCATTGTTATTGGCGGCGGCAATATTTTTAGAGGTTTGGCGGGGGCAAGCAGCGGTATGGATCGTGTGCAAGGCGACAATATGGGAATGTTGGCAACTATTATCAATGGTTTGGCATTACAGAGTGCCTTGGAAAATGAGGAAGTACCCACTCGTTTGCAAACCGCAATAAACATCAACGAAGTAGCTGAACCATTCATTCGTCGTAAAGCGATTCGTCATTTGGAAAAAGGTAGGGTTGTAATTTTTGGTGGTGGAACAGGAAATCCTTATTTTACAACAGATTCGGCAGCCGTTTTGAGAGCTATTGAAATAAGTGCAGATGTAATCCTAAAAGGAACCCGAGTAGATGGAATTTATACCAGCGACCCAGAAAAGGATAAACTTGCAACAAAATTTGACTTTATCAGTTTTGAAGATGTCCTTCAGAAAGGTTTGAAAGTGATGGATACAACAGCTTTCACATTGAGTCAGGAAAACGAATTGCCAATAATAGTTTTCGACATGAACACCAAAGGAAACTTATTAAAGGTAATTTGTGGCGAAAAAATAGGAACTAAAGTAAATTTATAAAAATGGCCTCGAATACTTGATTTAGTGGCTACAAGAATCTTGAAAACTGAATTTTAAATTCTTAATTTTGGAATGGCTTTTTATGCCAACGATAATATTTAAAAAATAAACTCGCCGATAATAGAGCGAAGTCGAGATATGGAAGACGAAATAGATTTTTTAATTGACGGTACGCGTGAGGCAATGGCAAATGCCCTAAAGCACCTAGAAAAACAACTTCTAAACATTCGTGCTGGGAAAGCATCTCCAGCCATGGTTGGGGGTGTAATGGTTGACTATTATGGCAGTCCCACCCCTTTGAGCCAAGTCGCCAACGTGAACACTCCCGACGGAATGACCATCAGTATCCAACCGTGGGAAAAAGCGATGATTCCTGAAATTGAACGCGGAATCCATCTTGCAAATCTAGGATTTAACCCCATGAATAATGGGGAGAATGTAATCATCACTGTTCCTCCGTTGACCGAGGAACGCAGAAAAGATTTGGCAAAACAAGCCAAGGCAGCTGCCGAAGAAGCTAAAATAGGGGTTCGAAATGATCGTAAAAATGCAAATAACGATCTAAAAGGACTTGAAATTTCTGAAGATCTTAAAAAAGAATTGGAAGATGACATTCAGAAAATGACCGATACACACATCAAAAGAATTGACGAGATTCTGGCAATAAAAGAAAAAGAAATAATGACAGTATAAGCGGTATCTCCGTTAAAATAAATACAATAAAGCGGCACATAAGCCGCTTTATTTTTACTTTTAAAATTCACTCCCATTCCAGCTTTATGCAAAAATTCTTCTTATTTGTATTCTCGCTCATTGGATTTCTTGCAAGTGCCCAAGTGCCAGCAATTCAGACCGGCAAGGATACAATTTCAAATGTTAAAGAAGAAAAGGAACATCCGCTTTCTACTGGGTATTACCCCATCGGTTTTTTCGATATCGACCTTAAAACACTTATTAAATACAATAATTACGAAGGACTCCGCCTGGGAATTGGAGGTCTTACCAATGATAAACTCTTTGAAAAATACAAGCTTGGAGGATATATAGCCTACGGTTTTATGGATCGGACGACCAAATATGGCCTAGGTGTCAGTGCTCGTGTCAATAAAGAAAAAAAGACTTGGGTAAAGGTTTTTTACGCAGACGATATCAAAGAAATCGGGACTTTTGATTTTCTCACGGATGCGCGTGTATATTCCATTTTCGAACCACGGTTGATAAACATCATTCAGTTTTATAAATACCGCGAATGGTATGCCAACATAACTAGTGAGTTAACCCCCAAACTGCTTTCCGAATTTCGTGTTGCGCACAGCAATGTGGAAAATATAGAAAATTATTATTTCATCAATGATAACGAGCTTTATCCTCGCTATCGACTTTCAGAAGCTTCAATTTCATTTCGATTTAGCCCAAAGACAGATTTTTTCACAAATGAAGATGGCACCAAGGAATATTTTGACGGTTTTCCGAAGATAAGTGGGCAAATTACCCAAGGAATTAAAGGGGTGGCGGGCAGTGATTTTACGTACACTAAATTTGGACTTAAGTTTGACTATTTCATAAAACGCACAGATCTTTCTTCCACAAATATTATCTTGGAAGGACTGCTTGCCACAGGCGATGTACCGCTAACGCATTTGTTCCACTCCTACCCTAACCAACCCAATAAAGAGGATTGGATTGGACGGTTTTCGGTGGCGGGAGTGCAGAGTTTTGAGACTATGCACTTTGGGGAATTTTATTCCGACAAGGTGTCTATGCTACAGGTAAAGCACAGTTTACGACGTTTTAAGCTCACTGAAAAATGGAAACCAGAATTGGTTCTTATCACGCGTCACGCTATTGGAAATATGGATGATACGAACAAGCATTTCGGTATTCCCTTTAACACCTTGAACCATCTTTATAATGAATCGGGACTTGAGCTCAACAAAATCCTTTTTGGATTTGGGCTGAGTTTTGCGTATCGATATGGTTATTACAATTTGCCTTCCTTTGAAGAAAACGTGTCGTTTAAATTCACGTTTAACTTGAAGATTTAAGTTTGACACAATCGATTTTATTCAGAATTCTTGGTTTTAATCTTTTCAGGATATGCGTTTTATGGGTTTTGTAAAATTATAGTCAAAAATAAGACACACGCCGAGTAGATATTTAAAATTCGAATTCTCTATAGTATATTACAGGTATAAAGTAAATGGAAGACATTTGATTCCGATAACAAAAAAAAAATCGATTTTTCCCTATTGTTCTTCATATCTCAATTTATTGAATCCAATTATATGTAGTGAAATTAGAATTTGTTTCACATCCTTGTTACTATCCCATTTTTGTAATTCCCGACTTAAAGTGACATAATTCGGTTTTGACCCGCTAATTATTATAGTAAATAACATAATCAAAAGTTCTCCACATCCTCCACCGCTTACTACAATTCCAAAATACACCTCAAAATAAATCTCCTACTTATCGGGAATCCTTACCTTTGGGCGGTCTATAAAAATTTGCTTTGAACAAACTTTTTAGTATTGGTTTTTGGGGAGTTGTGGCTCGGTTTATTTTGCGAAACCGTACAGGGATTCTCGTGGTTATTGCCGTGATTACGGTACTTCTCGCTTTGCAATGGAAAAACATGCGCTTCACTTATACCGAGGCCAATTTGTTGCCAGACGATCATCCCATAAACTTGGAATACGATGAATTCTTAAAGCATTTTGGGGAAGAGGGCAACCTGATTGTGATGGGGGTGAAGGATTCTTCTATTTTCACTCCGCAAAAATTTAAGGCTTGGGAGCAACTTTCAAAAGATATTGGCAAATTCAGCGAGGTGGAATTTACCCTTTCCGTAGGGAACCTTAAAAAACTTGAAAAGCGAACGGACACTACGAGCTTTGAACTGGTTCCTTTTATAAAAGATTCCGTTTTTACGGAAGCGAATCTGGCCAAGTATAAAGATGAGCTCTTCAATAAACTACCTTTTTATGATGGACTGATTTATAGCCCCGATAAGCAATCGATTCGCTCCGCTATTTATCTTAAAAAGGACATTGTAAATACTTCGGCTAGGAAGGATTTTGTAATAGACGATCTTATTCCGTTGATTCAAAAATTTGAGGAAGACACAGGTGTGAAGGTACACACTTCGGGAATGCCTTATATACGCACGCTGAATTCGCAAAGTATTATTGATGAAATTGGACTGTTTATTGGCGGTGCGCTGCTGGTGACATCTATGATATTTTTCTTCTTTTTCAGGTCTTGGCGTGCGACTTTTATTTCCATGTGTACCGTAATCATCGGCGTTATGTGGGCGTTTGGGTTTTTGGGATTGATGCATTATGAAATAACGGTGCTAACGGCTTTAATTCCGCCTTTGATAATTGTGATTGGAATTCCGAACTGTATTTTTCTTATTAATAAATACCAACAGGAAATACAGTTGCACGGCAATCAGGCAAAATCGTTGCAACGGGTTATTAGCAAGGTTGGGAATGCTACTTTAATGACCAATCTGACTACGGCTTGTGGTTTTGCGACGTTTATTCTGGTGAAAAGTGAATTGTTGAGCGAGTTTGGTATTGTGGCTTCCATTAATATTATTGCCATCTTTTTGCTGAGCTTGTTAATCATCCCGATTATCTATAGTTATATGGCGGTGCCGAAATATAAGCACCTAAAACACTTGAACAAAAATTGGATTAGCAAGTTTGTAAACTGGATTGAGCGGATGGTTCGAGAGCGTCAAATAACCATTTACATTACTGCTGTATTGGTGCTTTGCTTAAGTATTATAGGAATTTACAACATCAAGATTTCAGGCAGCCTTATCGAGGATATGCCGAAAAACACTGAATTCTTTAAAGATATCCGCTTTTTTGAAAACGAATATGAAGGCATTATGCCGCTTGAAATAATGGTGGATACTAAGAAGAAAAAAGGCGTAATGAACCTTTCCACCTTAAAGCGGATGGATGAACTTCAGGAACATATCAGAGAAATTCCGGAGTTTGCCAAACCTATTTCAGTGGTGGAATTGGTTAAATATTCAAAGCAAGCGTATTATAATGGGAATCCCGATTATTATCAACTGCCGAACAATCAGGAGAAAAATTTTATTCTTTCGTATGCAAAAAACAGCAATACAGACACAAACCTTTTGAGTAGTTATGTGGATTCGACTGGGCAGTTTGCTCGGATAACCACTTTTATGAAGGACACGGATCCAGATAGATTTAAACGTATTGAGGAAGATTTGAATTCAGAAATCGAGAAGGTTTTCCCTGCCGACCGTTACAATATTTCGGTTACGGGAAAAGCTTTGGTGTTTCAAAAAGGAACCCATTATTTGGTTAACAACTTGATTTTTTCTTTATCGCTCGCCATTTTATTGATTGCGATTTTTATGGCTTGGATGTTCCGAAGTTTTAAAATGATTGTCATTTCTCTTATCCCAAACCTATTGCCTTTAATCATTACTGCAGGAGTAATGGGGTTTGTGGGAGTTCCCATAAAACCATCAACTATTTTGGTGTTTAGTATAGCCTTTGGAATTTCGGTAGACGACACGATTCACTTTCTGGCCAAATACCGTCAGGAACTGGTGGCGAATCATTGGAAAATAAAGAAATCGGTTTTCGGAGCATTACGTGAAACTGGAGTAAGTATGTTCTACACTTCCATTGTGCTTTTCTTTGGGTTTTCGGTGTTTACCATTTCGAGCTTTGGTGGCACAGTGGCGTTAGGAGCTTTGGTGTCCATTACGCTTCTATTTGCGATGCTTTCCAATTTGTTGCTACTTCCTACGCTGTTGTTGTCGCTGGAACGCAGTATTGCCAATAAGGAGACTATGCGAAAACCAGCCATTGAGATTCTCTCTGACGGCGAGGACGATGATGAAAATCATTAAAATTCAATTCCAAATCAGGCACTTTTCACTTTTTTTGAATTCTATTTAAAAGTATCTTTACCTTTCAAAACAATATCAATGTTAAACAGAACAATAGACCAACTGTTAAAGTCTGAACCCACTCATCACGAGGTAAAAGTGCGAGGCTGGGTGCGCTCTTTTCGAAGCAACCGCTTTATAGCGTTAAGCGATGGCTCCACCATAAAAACCCTTCAATGTGTAGTGGATTTTGAAAATTTTGACGATGAACTTCTTAAAAAAGTGACCATTGGGGCAGCGATTGAAGTTGTTGGATTGCTGGTGGAAAGTCAAGGGCAAGGGCAAACTCTAGAAGTGCAGGTTTCCAAATTGACTGTTTTGGGAGAAGCCCATCCAGACGATGTAAAGTTGACCATTCTCTCTCCAAAAAAACATTCGCTAGAAACTCTTCGAGAGCAGGCGCATTTACGAATTCGCACCAACACGTTTGGGGCTGTGATGCGTACCCGTTCCAAACTAGCATTTGCCGTGAATAAATATTTTCATAAAAACGGGTTCTTTTATATGCATTCCCCAATAATCACAGGAAGTGATGCGGAAGGTGCTGGTGAAATGTTCCGCGTTTCAGCATTAGACCCGAAAAATATGCCTTTGGATGAAAAAGGAAATATTAATTATAAGGAAGATTTTTTTGAAAAAGAAACCAATCTTACTGTCAGTGGGCAATTGGAAGCAGAAACCTATGCCATGGCATTAGGAAAAGTGTATACTTTTGGTCCAACTTTTAGAGCAGAAAATTCAAACACGAGTCGCCACTTAGCTGAATTTTGGATGATAGAACCTGAGGTTGCTTTCAACGATTTGGATGACAACATGGATTTGGCGGAAGATTTTATAAAGTATGTGATAAAATTCGCTTTGGACAATTGTGCTGATGATTTGGAGTTCCTTGAGAACCGTTTGTTGGAAGATGAGAAGAGCAAACCACAAGACCAACGCAGTGAGATGAAACTTCGCGAGAAACTTCATTTTGTATTGGAAAACAATTTTAAACGTGTAAGCTATACAGAGGCCATTGAAATTCTGAAAAGTTCGACGCCGAATAAGAAGAAAAAATTCAAATATATTATTGAGGAATGGGGTGCAGACCTTCAAAGCGAGCATGAACGATTTTTGGTAGAAAAACACTTTAAATCACCCGTAATTCTTTTTGATTATCCAGCTACAATTAAGGCATTTTATATGCGATTGAATGATGATGGAAAAACAGTGCGCGCTATGGATGTACTTTTTCCAGGCATTGGAGAAATTGTAGGAGGATCGCAACGAGAAGAACGTTATGAAGTGCTTCTTGAGAAAATGAAGGCTATGAATATCGATGAAAAAGAGTTATATTGGTACTTGGATCTCCGGAAGTTTGGGACGGCAGTTCACAGTGGTTTTGGACTCGGATTTGAGCGATTGGTGCAGTTTACCACTGGTATGGGAAATATTCGTGATGTAATTCCCTATCCACGGACGCCAGGCAACGCAGAATTTTAGAGATGTTTGGTGTTGGATGCTGGAAGACGGGTAAAAATCAGAAAATGCAATTCGGTCATCCATCATTAAACACCCGTCTTCTACCCAACTTTATGAAGTAGTAAATAGAACTATGTTAAAACAGCAGTTAAATCTAAAGCTCTCACAGAAATTATCTCCTCAACAAATTCAGTTGATGAAGATGATCCAGCTTCCTACGCAGGCGTTTGAACAGCGTATTGCACAGGAATTGGAGGAAAATCCTGCTTTGGAAGGAGGTAAGGAGGAGAGCGACGATTATGATAGCGATCTTGAAAATGACAAGTTTGAAGACGACTACGACGAAGGCAATGAATTAATCGAAACCGATATAAACGTAGACGATTATTTAAGCGATGACGAAGTTCCAAGCTATAAGCTTTCGGCAAACAACTACAGCGCAGACGATGAGGATCGACAAATGCCTTATGCATCTGGTACATCCTTTAACCAATATTTGTTACAACAGCTCAACACCTACCGTCTGGATGAGGAAGAAAAAGAAATTGCGAAATTTCTTGTTGGTAGCGTGGATGAAAGTGGTTACATACGCCGGGAAATAGAAGATATAGTTGATGATTTAGCGTTTACTCAAAATGTTTATACTTCCGAAGACAAGGTTGAGAAAGTGTTGACGATCGTGCAGGAATTAGATCCAGCAGGAGTTGCTGCACGGGATCTTCAGGAGTGTTTGTTGTTACAATTAGAACGAAAAGACCCAAATCCTGCGGTTACCTTGGCAATTGCAATCATAGAAACTTCCTTCGAGCCATTTAGTAAAAAGCATTACGATAAACTTATTCAGAAACTTGAAGTTACCGAAGATCAACTCAGAGAAGCAATCCGTGAAATAGAAGGATTAAATCCGAAACCTGGAGGAACTTATTCAGGAAATAACCGAATGGTGGAACACGTAGTTCCTGATTTTGCCATCAAAATTATAGACGGAGAACTCGATTTGACTCTTAACGGTCGCAATGCTCCTGAACTCCATATTTCCCACGACTATACGAATATGCTTAAAGGGTATAAGGAATCTAAGGAAAAGTCAAAAGCACAGAAAGATGCGGTAATGTTCATCAAACAAAAACTGGACGCTGCCAAATGGTTTATTGATGCCATAAAACAGCGACAGCAAACCTTGTTTGTGACGATGAACTCAATTATGCATTATCAAGAGGAATATTTTCTTTCGGGTGATGAAAGAAAATTAAAACCAATGATTTTAAAGGATATTGCTGATAAGATCAATATGGATGTTTCTACTGTTTCACGGGTGGCCAGTAGCAAATATGTAGATACACCTTATGGGACAAAATTGATAAAAGAGTTTTTTAGCGAATCCATGCTAAACGATCAAGGAGAAGAAGTTTCAACTAGAGAAATCAAGAAAATTCTCGAAATGACCATTGCAGATGAGGACAAACGCAAGCCTCTTACGGACGATAAACTGGCCAAAATTTTACTCGAAAAAGGCTATCCAATAGCTCGGCGCACTATCGCAAAGTATAGGGAACAATTAGATCTCCCAGTGGCCAGACTCAGAAAGGAAATTTGATGAGAATATTCCTGAAAATTGGCTCCTATTTATTTCATCCACTGCTAATACCTTTAATAGGCACTGCTGTTTACTTCTATATCACACCGAGATATGTGGAAAAGGAAATGGTAATAGCCAATCTTTTCTCCCTTAGTATAATTACAGTCATCATACCTATTGTTATATTTTTTCTTCTTAAAAGTTTAAAGTTAGTAGATTCCATCTTTTTAAAGACCGTAGGAGAACGCAAGTATCCGTTGATGATTCAATGTATATTACTGTTGCTCATAATCAAGTTGGTCTTTAATCCGTATGACAGTCCCGAATTATACTATTTCTTCGTAGGAATTTTATTTTCGGCCTTCGCTGCGCTTGTAATGGTCCTATTTAAAATAAAGGTCAGTCTTCATCAGATGGGTGTAGCCGGATTGCTAATGTTCGTAATAGGGTTGAGTGCCCATTTCAAAATCAATCATTTAGAAGCTATCAGTTTTCTTCTCTTTGCGAATGGTTGGGTTGCCTCCTCCAGATTGCAGGCCAGAGCTCACACTTATACTGAATTGGGCCTAGGATTCTTAATTGGAGGGCTTCCTCAAGTAATTTTATTCAATATGTGGTTATAAGATGTAAAACATCAAGCCTAGCTTGAGGGTCCTCAAATCAACATTCTCTCCTTCTACTGTATAGGCATCCTTAAAAAATGGATTGATGCTATAGGAAGCAAAGAAATTAAAAGTATTATATCCAAAGCTCAGTGTGGCAGATAAGCGAAGCGGGTCAAACTCAGGAATTTTCGTCTGATTTACATTGTTTCCTGCTTGCTTAAAAGTGGCCTTATACCAATAGGCATAACCAATTCGAGCACCGGCATAGATTCTCCAAAACCTGTATTCTGTAGGGGTAGATGTGCGCCATCTAAATTCAAGTGGAACTTCCACCATGGCCATTCCAAATCGATTTTGAACAAAATCAACATTCTCGTCGAGCACCCTAAAAATGGTATTCCCTGCAGAATTCTCTCCTACAAATAAATTTTGTCCAAATTGGTCATAAGCCACTCCAAAGCCAACAGCGATGGCCACGTTACGCTTCTCATTAATTGGCATATCCCTAATGAACCCACCCTGAACTCCGCCCGACAGCCCTCTTGATGTCATTTTAGGCGGGGTATTCAGCATAAGGTTATACGTAATCCCAAAATAAAACTGATCTTCCCTATACCGTAAATCCGCATCTGGAATATTTATGGAGTCTCTAATTTTTTCCTGAGACAACCCAAAAAACGGCATAAAAAGTAAGATCCAAAAATATCGCATATTAAGGGGCTTTTTTATACGTTAAAGATAAGCGTATTTTCAGAATTTGGGAATTAAAAAACGCCTTGACCCCAAAATATGGAGCAAGGCGCTTAAAATCATTACAGAACGTCTCTAGGGAGTTACCTCATTTCCAGGAGTGGTAATGTAGATAATTTTTAACATATTGAGATCACGCAATTCCTGTTTAATATCGGTAACCATTCCTGTATTTGTCTTTTCATCTACTTTAAGAGCCACCATAACTTTGTCCTGTAATTCAGGGAGAAGTTTTTGACGTGCTTCTGTCAAAGCAAATTTAATATTGGTAATATCGGTGTATTTGTCGCCTATTTGAATTTTAGGTTCCGAACCGAACTTCTCTTGGTACCTTGTGCTCGGTTTCCCCGCATAAATATATACAGATCTATCCTTCTTCAATTTTTCAACCTGATCTGCTTTTGGTAATTTATTTTGTACTAACAAATTGTCATCCCGCAAAACGGTTACTACCATAAAAAAGAACAATAACATAAAAACAATATCCGGAAGGGATGCTGTATTCACCGCTGGCAATCCGCCGTCTTTTTTCTTTGTAAACTTAGCCATTGATAATATTTTAGTTTGCAGATTTTTTAGGTTCCGCCTCGGATAATTTCATAGGAAACAGCTTCTGAATAGTTTCAAGTTTTTCTTGAAGAGCTTCTTTGGCCGCTTCTCCCTTTATATTTCCTTCATCCAGATCCTTACTCTTTTCAGTAAATTTCCAGCCATAGAGTCTTTGCGATTCCCTATCTCTTAAATAATTATAGGCCGCAACTAATTCGTTCTGCACGGCTATATACATTTTATAAGAAGTAAGTCTGTCATTTTGAACAGAAATTACAGCCTTATCGGGATTATCAGAAGATTTAGGGCTATGCTTGTTACTATTGTCAGCCAAACCTCCCTTACAGTAATCGCAATACTCAGCAGTTCCTGCTGGAGCTCCTCCATTATCAAGAAAATTAATTGCTGCCTTACGAAGGTCTTTAAGCTCCATTAGGTCCTCATCGACCATAAGTTGATCGTGTCTATTTACATTTACAATAAATAGGTTTTTTTCCTTAATCTTTGGCGGGTCAACCACGTCTTCCTTTGGCGGCAATTGTCTGGCAATACCTTTATCCTTTTCAATGGTAGTCGTTACCAAGAAAAAGATAAGCAACAGGAATGCGATGTCTGCCATAGATCCTGCGTTTACTTCGGGTGTTGCTCTTCTTGCCATAATTATTTTGTTACTTTTTTAATCTCGCTAAACAACATTGCTCCAATTGCCAGAACGCCCATAATGTAAAATACATATAAACCTGTATCAACCCATTTTGAACCGCTAGCAGAAAGTGATAAATCACGCATTTCCATGGGAGTGCCATCGGCTAGCACATAAGAGATAATTACAATCAGCAGAAAAGCGCCAACTGAAATTAAAGTGTTCTTTATATTTCCTGAGAATAATCCCTTGACCACAAAAAAGAGTACAAAAGCAAGGGTTATAAATAAGGTAATATAAGCTACGTATAAAAACCCGTCAAGGCCATCTCCAGTAGCAGCAACCTCTTGATCACCTTTCATGATGATCATTGCAAGAAAAATAATCCCTGCAACACTAAGGAGCAATGCTACTATTTTTAATATTTTATGTAATGACATCTTGTGGTTTATTTAGATTTTATTTTTTGTTTTATAGTCGAACAACATGTCTATCAACGTGATAGATGCATCTTCCATACTGTTAACGATACTATCAATTTTAGCGATAATATAATTATAGAAAATTTGAAGAATAATTGCCACGATCAAACCAAATACAGTTGTTAAAAGAGCTACTTTAATACCTCCTGCAACTAATGATGGATTCATATCTCCTGCAGCTTGAATTTTATCAAAAGCTTCAATCATACCAATTACAGTACCCATGAAACCAAGCATTGGGGCTAGAGCGATAAAAAGAGAAATCCAAGAGACATTCTTTTCAAGTTGTCCCATTTGAACTCCACCATAAGCAACCACTGCTTTTTCAGCAATGTCAACGCCTTCGTGAGCGCGATCTAAACCTTGGTAATAAATGGAGGCCACAGGACCTTTTGTGTTTCTGCATACTTCTTTGGCAGCTTCAACACCACCGCTGTTCAATGCGTCTTCCACGTCTTGAGCCAGTTTTTGAGTATTTGTGGTTGCCAGATTAAGGTAAATAATTCTTTCAATAGCAATAGCCAATCCAAGAATCAAACACAACAGTACGATTCCCATAAAAGCAGGACCACCTTCCACAAAGCGCTCCTTTAAAACTTGATGAAATCCTTTTTCAGGTTCTACAGTATCTGCGGTAGTAGTAGCTTCATCCTGAATAAAGGAAACAGTTGCTGCTGCTAGCAAAGTTTGTGAACTGTTTGGCATTGTGGGCGCCGTTGCGGCGTTTGCGTTAAACGTCCCCGCAAAAACCATTGCGGCCAACGCCATAATAGAGAATAATTTTTTCATTGGTATCGACTTAAAGTTTGTTTTTAGTTAAGGGTTTAAAGATATAAAATAATTTAGTTAATCTACAAGAATATAAAATTACACTGTATTCAACAGCACATAATTTTCAAAATTAAAAAAATCCATTAAAATTGGATCTCTCCTTAAAAAGAATATAAACGGCGTAAAACAAAACTTGTTGCCAGAATACATCATTTTTTATTTACATCACAGCGTAAGATGCGGGAAATTATTTCAAAAAAGCATTAGCTGCACTGATCTCAAAAGCATATCCTAGAAATACCTATCCTCTAGCAGCTATGGCATCCACCCTTTTCCCTTCAAAAATTTACGGGAGCAAACTCCTACAAATTCACTGTGATAAAAATGGATTCGCAGAGAGGAAGGGATTCGAACCCTCGATACGCTTGTGGCGTATACACACTTTCCAGGCGTGCGCCTTCGACCACTCGGCCACCTCTCTAAATTCTTTCTTACCCAACCCTAAAGGAAATAGAAAATAATTTCAAATAATCTGAAAAAAATGCTGCCCTTTAGGGACGGGAAAGCATTTATTCGTAACGAGTGCCAAATATCAAAAAAAATATCAAGCCATAAAATAATTTGGAAGGTTTATTTAATTCATTTCTCCCCGTAAAGAGGTTTCAAATATGGTTTTGAAGCTGTTAGACGATATTTTTTGTCCCAACAAATACATCAACTTTGCCAATGCAGCTTCCGAGGTACAGTCTTTTCCACTAATAATGCCGATTTTCTTGAGGTCTGTGCTTGTTTCATATAGGCCCATATTCACACTTCCTCCTAAACATTGGGTAACATTGACCACCGGAATCCCTCTTTTCATGACCGATTTAAGGGAATCTATAAACCATTTGGCATTGGATACATTTCCAGTCCCATATGTTTCAATTATCAATCCTTTCAAATCTGGATAGGAAAAAAGATACTTAATTGTAGCTTCGTCCATTCCTGGAAACATTTTTACCAAAAGAATGTTTTTTTCCATGATTTTATGGACTTTCAGTTTTTTTCGACGATTGGGTTTGTAGAGCGCTTTTTCGTTTACCACCAAATTTACGCCACTCATAACAAGATCAGGATAATTTAGGGATGCGAAAGCCTCAAAATGTTCCGCATTCATCTTTGTGGTACGGTTAGCGCGATACAATCTATATTCAAAATAGAGACAAACTTCAGATATTTTTGACGCTCCCTTCTCTTGAAGCGCAGCAATTTGAATAGAAGTAATTAGATTTTCCTTTGCGTCGGTACGAAGGTCACCTATGGGAAGTTGGGAACCCGTAAAAACTACTGGCTTTCCCAAATTTTCTAACATAAAACTTAGGGCCGAAGCAGTATAGGACATGGTGTCGCTACCATGGAGCACGACAAAACCATCCATCCTTTCATAATTTTCCTCAATAATAGTAGCTATATCTATCCAGTATTTTGGATCCATATTAGAACTGTCAATTGGCTTTTCAAAGGAAGTAGTTGTAATATTAACGTCCAAAAGTTTGAGTTCAGGAATGTGATTCAGTAATTCATTAAAATTGAAATTACGCAGTGCACCGGTTTCAAAATCCTTGATCATCCCGATAGTTCCACCTGTATATATAAGGAGTATGTTGGGTTTGATTTTCATATTAATATTCATTTTATGTTGAATGAAATGCCAAAAATTGAAATGCCAAAATCAACCGAGTTCTGGAATTTAGGACTTGATATTTAGAATTTATATTTTAAAAACCTCTTTCGAATTATCAGTTGTAACCCGTGCAACCTCTTCTTCCGAAATTTCATAAATCTCCGCAACTTTTCTACATACCAACATTAAATAACTGCTCTCATTCCGTTTTCCGCGGAAAGGGGTTGGCGCAAGATAGGGCGAATCGGTTTCCAAAACGATATGTTCTAGTGGAATTTGGCTCAAAAATGTATCTATTTTTCCGTTTTTAAAAGTGACAACTCCCCCAATACCTAGCTTCATGTTATACGATATGGCTTGCTGTGCTTGTTGGAAAGTTCCTGTAAAACAATGAAAGATTCCGAAGAGATCATCACTTTTTTCAGTTTCCAGCACTTCAAATATCTCATCAAATGCATCTCGGCAATGAATGACAATGGGTAAGCTATGTTTTTTAGCTAACTGAATTTGTCTTCTGAAAGCGATTTTCTGAATTTCCAAAGTAGATTTATCCCAATACAAATCGATGCCAATTTCTCCAACTGCATAGAAATTTCTTCTTTTGAATTGTTCTTCCACGTGAGCCAATTCTTCCTCATAGTTTTCTTTCACAGAAGTGGGATGAAGTCCCATCATCAAAAAAACGGTCGACGGATAATCTTTTTCAAGTGCATACATGGCATCGGTATAAGTGGAATCAATAGCAGGAATAAAAAACCGTTTTATTCCTTGATCAAAAGCCCGTTGCATCATCTGAGGGCGATCCTCATTAAAAGCTTCGCTGTATAAATGGGTGTGAGTGTCTGTCAACATAGCTACAAAGCTACCTATTTTGTTTGCTATCTTTACACAAAAAAGTTGATGCAATTACGTAAATTTATTGAGGCTCACGGCTTCTATCGCATTCCCCTTAAAAGACTTATTACTGGTCATTACTTATTTTCCGCAAAAATAAATGGCGTAAAGGGCAATTTTATTCTCGATACCGGAGCTTCCACAAGTTGTATTGGGTTTACGGAAAGCGCACATTTTTCACTGATTAGCGAAGACAGTGCCATTAAAGCAGCAGGCGCAGGAGCTGTTAATATGGAGACAATGATTTCTCTGGGCAACTCCTTCGCCATAAAAAGTTGGAAAGTCAACGACATGGATTTTGTGCTTTTCGACCTTTCTCACGTCAATGAGGCGTTAGTTCAAGCAGAGGAAAAGGCTGTTCACGGAATTATTGGCGCAGATTTCCTAAAGCATCATCGGGCGGTGATCGATTATGGGAGAAATTGCTTCTATGTGAAATAGAATAATAGTTCAATACCATTTATTTCCAATTATTTAAGTATTTTTATCTCCATCCTCAAATATACAAACCGACTTGAAAAAACTAGTCCCCCTGTTTTTTATTCTTGGGCTCTATCCATTCTTAGGGTATTGTCAGGATATCGGTCATTATGAAAAAGTTATCAGCACTACTAATGACAAGACTCAAAAATTGGTGGCCCTAGACAGTATTTTGAGTCAAACCTTTTCAACAGACATTAAAGCTTTCATTGATTATAGTCTGCAATATATTGAGCTTGCGGAGGAACTCGACAGTATGGAGGATGCTGCTCGAAAAGCGATGAATCTTCAGCGCCCTCTTACAATCTATGCAGGTAATCCCACAAAGGCTGTTACCATTATCAATGGTGTTCTTATTCAGAAATACAAAATAAAGGACAGTCTTTTACTTGGTGGCCTATACCTGAAGCGAGGGCGAGCAATGGCAAAAATAAATTTGGAAAAAGCAATTGAGGATTACACGCTAGCTTTGGAAAATTTTTCGGTAAACGACACTCTCAACAAAGCCGATGCGCATCTTTTTAGGGGACAAGCCTATTCCAATACAGGGAAATTCGTTGAAGCCAGTGAAAACCTCACGACAGCCTATACTCTTTATGAAAATAAAAAAGCATACGACTACATGGTTTATGCCCAACAAGGCATAATCAACATGTTTAGTATGAATGGGTTTTACGAAAAGGCAAAAAGAGAACGGCAACTACTCATCGGAAAAATGAAATTGTTGGATCTGAACACTTATTTGGCAGGAGAATATTACAATCAGGCCATTGATTACCGGAAGATGGGAAATCGACAACGGGAATATGAATCCTTGTTAGAAGCTGAAAAATTGTATGATGAAAATCCATCCAATACATCCACTTTTATTGGCATTCATTCAATGCTTATCGTGTTTTATTGCGACGATGGACAATTTGAGGAAGCAAAAAACCATTTAGATTTTCTAGAAGCTTTAGAATATAATTTCTCAGGCGATGCCGCTTCTGAGATTAATTATTTAGGTGGAAAAGCTGAATATCTGAAAGCTATTGGAGAGGTAGAACCAGCTCTTGACTTAGCTAAAAAAAAGCTAGAATTAGCAGAACAACTGGGAATAGAGGATGAAATCATGGCCGCCCATGATTTGCTATCCGAAATTTATTTCAGTGCTGGTGATCTTTATAAAAGTATTGAAAGTGCAAGAGCCGCTTCTGCCATCAAGGATGCTATCTACAGTAAAAGCAATACCAATGCGTTAGTCTATTATCAAACTTTATATGAAACCGAAAAACAGGAAAAGGAGCTTGTTGAAAAAAACACCAGCATAAGTCTGTTAGAGAAAGACAATGAAGTATTCAAAAAGGTTCTACTTTTTGGTGGTATTGCAATTCTGTTATTCTTTGGACTTATTCTGCTCTATAGAAACCAACGACATTTGAGAAAGCATAAATTGCTTCACGAGAGGTTCAGCCAAGAATTATTGGCTTTCCAAGAAAGTGAAAGGAAGCGAATCTCCAAAGATTTACATGATGGAATTGGACAGCAATTATTAGTTATAAAAAATAAACTTTTGAAAATAGGAGATGATGATACCAAAAAAATGGTAGACAATACTATAGAAGAAGTTCGAAGTATTTCACGTGATCTATATCCCTTTCAACTTCAAGAAATGGGCATCACCAAGGCTATTCAATATACTATAGACCAGATAGATGAAAACACCAGCCTGTTTATTTCATCTGAAATAGAAAATATAGACAATGTATTTTCAAGAGAGGCTGAAGTGAATATCTATAGGATTATACAAGAAAGTCTAAGTAATATTCTTAAACACGCAAAAGCAGAGGCTGGGAAAGTTTCGGTTACCAGATTTACTGAAAATATTACAATTTCAATCAAAGACAACGGATGTGGTTTTGATTTTACCGAAAAATATAGAGATTCAAAATCCTTAGGACTCAAAACTCTTCTGGAGCGAACCAAGTTCTTAAAAGGTCAAATGAAAGTTACCTCCAAAAAAGATAATGGCACTGTTCTCGAATTCAAATTTCCACTATGAGCGAATCAAAGGTACCATCCATTATCATTGCAGATGATCATCCTCTCTTATTGAAAGGACTAAGCGATTTTTTGGTTGAAAAGGGATATAACCTAGTAGGAAGTGGAAAAGATGGTCGAGAAGCCTATAACTTGATAATTCAAAAAAAACCTGACATTGCAATATTGGATATCCAGATGCCCTTCATGTCTGGAATTGAGATTGCCCAAAAATGCAAAGATCAAAAAATTGATACAAAAATTGTGCTAATTACCCTTCACAAGGAAAAGGAATTATACCAGAAGGCCAAGGAACTCAATATTTTCGGTTACATACTAAAAGAGTTCGCTCTTGAGGAAATTGAAACTTGCATTCAGACGGTAAAAACAGGGAAGCCCTTTTTTAGTGGAAAACTTAAGGAATTAATAGGAGTAATTTTCACAGAAGATACCGATCTCAGTAAATTAACTCCCTCCGAAAAAAAGATTCTCAAACTAATTGCGAAAGACATGACCAATAAGGAAATTGGTTCGCAACTTTTTATTTCTCCAAGAACGGTTGAAAAACACCGATCAAACATTATAACCAAACTTGATTTAGAGCCCAAGACCAACAGCCTTTTGATTTGGGCAATTGAGCATCAAGATAAATTGATTTAGAATTTTTTCAAATTGGAAGTATTTGGAATTAGGAAAATTACGTATTACTACGTATTTTATTATTTAGTAATACCACGCATCTTTACACCACGATAAGTTTAGTTTCTCTGACAGAAATGAATGGAACTATAATCTGGGCGTGAGCAAAGCACATATTCGTTGTTTTTAAGTGAAATCGTTAATTTGCTTTGTTTCTCTAAATTAGATGAATATTCTCATTTTATCTGAAAAAGAAATAGCCTGACTAACCAAAAAAAATCCGGTCTCTCGACCGGATTTTTGTTTTTATAAATATATCGCTCGTTATAACTCTAGAGCGCGTGTAACATTATTGTCCATCAAAAGCTCTTCAGGGCTTTCCAATGCTTCTTTGATTGCTACCAAAAATCCTACAGATTCTTTACCATCAATAATTCTATGGTCATAAGATAATGCTACGAACATTATTGGAGCTACGACGATTCCTCCATCCCGCACTATTGGACGTTCAACAATGTTGTGCATTCCAAGAATAGCAGATTGTGGTGGGTTTATTATTGGGGTTGAAAGCATGCTTCCAAAAACCCCTCCATTTGAAATGGTAAAAGTACCCCCTGTCATTTCATCCACAGTAATTTGTCCATCGCGAGCTCGCAATGCCAATCTCTTTACTTCTTCTTCTACACCTCTAAAACTAAGGTTTTCAGCATTTCTGATAACCGGAACCATTAAGCCTCTTGGGCCAGAAACCGCAATCGAAATATCTTTGAAATCATAAGTAATCATATAATCTCCATCAATCATAGAATTCACATCTGGATACATCTCAAGGGCACGAACCACAGCCAAAGTAAAAAACGACATGAACCCAAGACCTACGCCGTGTTTATCTTTGAATTGTTCTTTATACTTACTTCTTAATGCAAAAATTGGGGTCATGTCTACTTCATTAAAAGTAGTGAGCATAGCCGTTTCATTCTTCGCAGTTACCAACCGCTCCGCTACTTTTCGACGAAGCATGGATAGTTTTTTTCTTTCACTTCCTCTACTTCCAGATCCAGGTGTTCCCATCGATGGTTTTGCATCTATCGCATCCTGTTTGGTAATACGCCCATCACGACCGCTCCCTTTTACTTCTTCGGAAGGAATCGCCTTTTCCTGCAAAATTTTCTTGGCAGCAGGCGAAGCCGAACCAGTTGCGTATGTTTTAGCCTCCTTTACTTCAGCAGGAGCAGAGGGCTTTGACGATGCTTTAGTCTTATCTTCTGATTTTTTTACTTCCTCTTTTTTTGCAGGTTCGGCCTCTTTCTTTTTATCTGAAGCCTTTGTATCGCCTCCTGGTTTTGGAGCATCTGTATCGATTAAACAGACCACTTGACCTACTTCAACACTATCGCCTTCCTCAGCTTTTAGGGTAATTATCCCACTTGCCTCAGCGGGAAGTTCCAAGGTGGCTTTATCACTGTCTATTTCAGCAATGGCCTGATCCTTTTCCACATAATCTCCATCGGATACCAACCAAGCTGCTATTTCTACTTCAGTAATAGATTCTCCCGGGGAAGGGACTTTCATTTCTAATGCCATAATTTTTATTTTTAAACCTAAATTATTCTTGTTCTCCTTACTCGTTGGGAAAAATAATTAAAGCAAATTTTATTATTGATTGTTTTCTCTTTATATTTTTTCAACTTAATATACGCTATCCAAAATCCTTTATCCACGACTCATCGTTAAAATTAAATAAAGGCTATTTTAAAAACCCAAGTCAATTTGCCATAAAAATAGGTAATTGCTTTAAGAAATACTATTCCATATTTTTATCAAAAACATTTTCAATAACTTTGGCGTGTCTTGCCTTTGAACGCACAGTACTTCCCGCGGCTGGTGCGGCGTACATTTTTCTACTGCACACTCTAAAATCACGGGCTTCGTCAAAATGCATTAACATATGGGAATAAGCTCCCATATTTCTTGGTTCTTCTTGTGCCCAAACAATGTCATCTGCATTTTTGTATTTTTTAATAATTTTTCTAATATCATCTTGTGGCAAAGGAAATAATTGCTCAATACGAACTAACGCCACATCATCTCTCTTCAGTTCTTCTCTCTTTTCAAGAAGATCGTAATAGAATTTACCAGACACAAAAACAAGTGATTTTATTTTCGCTACTTTGGCATCCGCATCATCTATTAACATCTGAAAGCTTCCTTTGGCCAGTTCTTCCTTTGTGGATACAACCTGGGGGTGGCGCAAAAGACTTTTAGGTGTAAAGACTATAAGCGGTTTCCTATAATTTGTTTTCATCTGTCTTCTGAAAAGGTGAAACAGATTAGCTGGGGTTGTAACATCAGCCACAAACATATTGTCGGTCGCGCACAATTGTAGATATCGTTCCATCCTTCCTGATGAATGCTCCGCTCCTTGACCTTCATAGCCGTGTGGCAAAAGCATCACTAAACCGTTTTGCAATTTCCATTTATCTTCTGCGGCAGATATGTACTGATCAATCATTATCTGCGCCCCGTTGCTAAAATCGCCAAATTGTGCTTCCCAAAGAGTGAGACTTCTAGGACTTGCCATTGCATATCCATAGTCAAAACCTACAACTCCATATTCGGAAAGCAGGGAATTATATATATAAAAATTTGCTTGGTCTCCTTTAAGATTATTCAATAAACACACTTCTTCCTCGCTGTCTTCAACAGTAATTATAGCATGTCGATGTGAAAAAGTTCCCCGTTCCACATCTTGTCCGCTCATTCGAACGTCATGACCCTCTTTCAAAAGAGTTCCGTAGGCAAGTAATTCGCCCATAGCCCAATCCAGCTTGTTGTCTTTAAAGTACATGGCATGGCGAGCCTCAATAAGTCTTGTTGTTTTTTTCAGGAATTTCTTATCCTCTGGCAACTTTGTTATTACCTCAGCTATCTCATCGAGTTCTTTAAGATCGAACTTGGTATTGATTGGCTCAAGCATTTTGTCTCTTCGGGCATAATCAAACCCTTCCCACTCGTCCTGCATAAAAGGAGTGATGGTGGTTTTGTCTTCCTTCCGGGAATCTTCAAGATTTTCTTCAAGTTTATCCCTATATTCATGTTCCATCTTCTCAATATCTTCCTTCTCTATTATGCCTTGCGCAATCAGTTTTTCGGAATAAATATCGCTTGGGTTTTTATGCTTGGCGATGGCTTTATAAAGTTTTGGCTGGGTAAATCGTGGTTCATCACCTTCGTTATGCCCATATTTTCTATATCCTAATAAGTCAATAAACACATCGCGACCAAACTCCATTCGGAAATCCAGAGCGAACAATGTTGCATGCACTACAGCCTCAACATCGTCGGCGTTGACGTGCAAAATCGGCGAAAAAGTAACTTTTCCTACATCAGTACAGTACAAGGAAGAACGTGCATCTAGATAGTTGGTTGTAAAACCAATTTGATTATTTATCACAATATGGATTGTCCCTCCTGTTTTATAGCCATCTAGCTGTGCCATTTGAATTATTTCATAAACAATTCCCTGACCTGCAATGGCGGCATCACCATGAACAATGATAGGCAAAACCTTATTTGGTTGCTTTTTGTGATGATCGTCTTGTTTGGCTCTGGCTATTCCCTGAACCACAGCTCCAACAGCTTCAAGATGTGATGGATTAGGAGCAATATTTAGATTGATTTCTTTTCCGGATTGGGTTTTGCGTTTAGAAGTCCATCCCAAGTGATATTTTACGTCACCATCAAAAATATCCTGAGCATAATCCTTGCCGTCAAATTCGCTGAAAATATCTTTTGCGCTCTTGCCAAATATATTGGTAAGGGTGCTCAAGCGGCCTCGGTGAGCCATTCCCATTACAAATTCTTCTACACCCTTTTCAGCCGCATTTTCAATGAGCGAGTCAAGTGCGGGAATAAGACTTTCACCGCCTTCAAGTGAAAATCGTTTCTGACCCACGTATTTAGTATGGAGAAAACTCTCAAAAGCGACGGCTTCATTAAGTTTTTTGAGAATATGTTTTTTGTGATCCGTTGAAAAGTCGGGTTGATTGTCGTTGGCATTGAGTTTATTCTGAATCCAATCAATTTCTTGAGGATTTCGGATGAACATATATTCAACCCCGATAGAATCACAATAAATACGCTCCAGGTGTTTGATAATATCTTCCAACGTGGCTTCACCAATGCCAATGATTTCACCTGCTTTAAACTTCGCTTTCAAATCATACTGCGAAAGACCAAAATTCTCTAAGGCCAAAGTAGGGCTGTATTGCCTGCGTTCTCGCACTGGATTTGTTTTGGTAAACAAATGACCTCGGGTGCGATAACCATCAATAAGTTTTACTACCTGAAATTCTTTAACAACGTCGGCACAAATAGCTCCTAAATCATACTCGGAAGGAGTTGAGACTGGCGCAGAATCAGGTGCCGCAAAAAATTCTCGGTTGTCTGGTTCCGAACCGAAATCAAACCCTTGAAAGAATGCTCTCCAACTGGGCTCAATGCTATCGGGATATTGTAAGTATTTTTCGTAAAGTTCGGCGATGTATGAAGGATGAACCGCGTTTAGGAATGAGAATTTATCCATGTTAAATATACAAAAGGTGCTTATTTAATAAAACGTTACAAAAGTACAATAAATACCTTAATTAGTGGGATTGATAACATATATTTATAATTTGAAAACCTTTATGTTTTTACAATGATAAGGACTGAATTCAGCTACATTGGCAAATTTTTTATTCTGTTTTTACTTTTGTTTGCAATAAACAAAACCTCGGGACAAAATAATAATTACAGATTGAGTTCTCCAGTTCGTTTTGGAGGAGGAATTGGACTAAGTTTTGGCAATGGTTATTTCAGCGGAACCCTAGCACCTATTGCCATTTATCAGTTTAATGAACAATTTGCGATGGGATTGGGACTTAGTGGCACCTATAGTAGTTTGAAAAATCGGTATAACTCAACGATAGTAGGCGGAAGTGTAATCGCTCTTTTTAATGTGATTCCATCAATACAGCTTTCGGCAGAATTTGAAGAGTTAAACGTGACTCGTAATTATCATTACGACGGATTAAATTCGAAAGAAAACTACTGGTATCCTGGATTGTTTGTTGGAATAGGTTTTCACACCAGCAATGTTGTTGTTGGAATACGATATGATTTGCTCTATGATCGGGAGAAGAGCATTTATGGAGACGCTTACGTTCCCTTTGTACGAGTCTATTTCTAAACGTCCCGCTGCATTAAGTTTTTACCAAATTGTCGGAGCAGTTCTTTTTTGTCTTCAGAAATACTTATGTCATTCAAAACAGAATAAGCCAGATTACTATATTTTTCTATTTCCATTCGCGAAGCCTCAGCTGCTTTTGACGCCACAAAAATTTCCCGCACCGTAATTATTTTGTCCCTTGGGTCTTTGGGAGTGATGCTGAAAAGATGCGCCAATTCTTCTGCCTGTGCTAATGTGCCATTCTCTTCGGCCATTAGGTACAAAAAAGTTTTTTTGTTGGAAATGATATCGCCACCTACCTGTTTCCCGAAAGTATCTGGATTTCCAAAAACATCCAAATAATCATCTTGCAACTGAAAGGCTATCCCAAGGTTTTTGCCGAATTCATACATTGTTTTTTTATCAACTTCAGATGCGTTTCCAATAATTGCGCCCATTTCCATGGCAGCTCCTAACAAAACCGCAGTTTTCTGTTCAATCATTTTAAGGTACTCAGCAATCTGGACATTTTCCCTAGTTTCAAAGTCCATATCGAGTTGTTGACCTTCACAAACCTGAAGGGCCGTTTCACTGAATAGACGCGCCAGCTCTTGAAATATCTGGGCTTCATAATCTTCAAAGAAGCGATAAGCTAATATCAACATGGCGTCGCCAGAAAGAATAGCTGTATTTACATCCCATTTTTCGTGGACTGTTTTTTTCCCTCTTCTCAGCGGGGCGGCATCCATTATATCATCGTGGATTAAGGAAAAATTATGAAACAATTCCACTGCCAGAGCGGCTGGGATTGCCTTTTTAAAATCGGTTCCAAAAAAATCACATACCATCAAAGTAAGTGCAGGTCTTACTCGCTTTCCTCCCAACGATAAAATGTATTTTATAGGATCATAAAGTTGTTTAGGTTCATTTTTAGCCACAGCTTCTTGCAGATGATCTGCTAAAACGGTATTGAATTTATTTAAAACTTCCATCGCAAAATTTTGGCTAAAGTAAAACAAGCGGAACAAACCCCCACATTTTAATAGCCGAAAAAAGTTTCGATGTTAACCCAATGTTAAAAATTATAAACTTTGGAAACTTTTATTGTTTCAGTAGTTTCCTCGCCGTATCTTCGCACCCCAATATGAAACAAAAAATAATTCAGAACGCAACTGGACTCTTCTTAAAACTTGGTTTTAAGAGTGTTACCATGGATGATATTGCCGATGAAATGGGCATTTCAAAAAAAACCATTTACATACATTTCAAAAACAAAACAGCATTGGTCAAGCAATGTACCTTTTCTGTTATGGAACGAATTACCAAAGGCATCGATGCCATTTGTTCCTTAGATCAAAATCCCATTGATGAACTTTTCGAAATTAAAAAGTTTATAATGACGCAATTGGAAAATGAACAAACTTCCCCACATTATCAACTTGAAAAATATTACCCTGAAATAAGCAAAACATTACATCAAAACCAATTTGACAAAATGATGGAGTGTACCCAAAAGAATATTGTTAAAGGAATAAACCAAGGTCTATATCGAAAAAACCTGGATCCCGATTTTATGGCACGCCTCTACTTTGTGGGAATAATAGGTGTGAGAAACCAAAAAATCTTCCCCATCAAAAAGTTCTCGACAAAATATATTACAGATGAATATCTAGAATACCATTTACGCGGAATTGTAACACCAGAAGGCCTGAAAAGCCTGAACAAATTCATAAAAGAAAACCAAACTGATGAAGAATAGATTTTTGATTTTCGGTTTAACACTGATTTCTTACCTTGGGTTCTCCCAAGAAAAACAAGACTATATTTTCAATTTACAAGAGGCAATTACGTTTGCTCTGGACAGCAATTACACCTCCATCAATGCAAGACGCGAAATTGCCAAAGCAATCAAGCAAAAGTGGGAAACCACCGCGACGGGCTTGCCACAAATAGAAGGAAATATTGCCTACAACAACAACCTAAAACAACCCGTAACCCTCATTCCTGCTGAATTTGGAGGCGGAGAACCTGGAACGTTTCAACCTATTACCTTCGGCACAAAGCAAAACGCAAATGCGGTAGCGACTTTAAATCAACTCATTTTTGACGGTAGCTATTTGGTGGGTTTAAAAGCAGCCAAAGCTTTTTTAAATTATTCCGAAAACTACAACGAAAAAGCGAGATTAGAGGTTCGAAAAGGAGTTATCAATGCTTATGGAAGTGTGCTCTTAGCGAAAGAACTTGTTGATATTTTTGAAAAAAACAAAATAAACCTCGAAAAAAACCTGAATGAGACAAGAGCTATTTATGAGAATGGTTTAACCGAGGAAGAAAATGTGGAACAGTTACAAATTACACTTTTAGATATTGAGACACAATTAAGCAACGTACGACGAAGTCAAGCTATTGCTAAACAAATGTTTAACCTTGCCTTAGGTATTGATGTCGATATCCCTGTCACTTTAACTGACGACTTGGACGAATTAGCCAACCAGAACATAAGTCTATCCCTATTGAATGCGGCACTTAATATTGAAGATAATGTAGATTATAAAATCGCCAATAACTTGGTGGACCAAAGATACTTAGAGATGCAGCTACAAAAAAGTAAATCACTTCCTCGGCTTTCAGCATTTGTAAATTATGGAACATCGGCAAATAGTGATGACTTTTCTTTCTTCAATGGCGACCAAAAATGGTATCAATCTTCTGTTTTGGGGGTTAGCCTGAACATTCCAATTTTCAGCAGCGGAATGCGAAGTGCCGCCACGCAACGTCACAAAATTGCATTAGATCAGGCAAAAACAGATTTTGAACAAACCACCCAACAAATAAAATTGGATTTGACAAGTGCTAAAAGCAACTATCAATTTGCCATAGATACTTACGAGAATTCGAAGAAAAATCTAGCACTCGCAGAACGAATTGAAAATAAAAATCAAATAAAATTCACCGAAGGCTTATCTGACAGTTTCGATTTACGACAGGCGCAAATTCAGTTATATACAGCACAGCAACAGTATTTCCAAGCAATGCTCAATGTTATCAATGAGAAAGCGAATCTGGAAACTGTATTGAATATTCCACAATTGCGAATGGAACACGAAGAAATTAAAGGTAAATATTGAAAATCATCTCAACTTTCAAAAAATCAACAATGAAAAAATCAATTCTATTCCTAATAATCCTTACTACTCTCGCTTCTTGCGGTGGTGATAACAAATCCGTTGATGCTATAATTGGCTCGGGAGATCTTTCCGCTGTCAAAGCAAAACGTACTGAACTTAACCAACAACAGCGCGACTTGAAAAACGAGTTGGATAAACTCAATGAATACATTGATTCTCACGAAAAGGAAGAACGCCCAACTCTGATTACTGCCGCAGTAATTAACGATACAATTTTTAAGCATTTTGTAGAGGTTCAAGGCAATGTGGAAACTGACCAAAACGTAGTGCTCAATGCGGAATACGCAGGAGTTCTTACAAATATTTATGTGAAAGAAGGCCAAAAAGTTTCTAAAGGTCAGCGACTCGCAAAAATCGACGACGGCGGACTATCTAGTCAGGTTGCGCAACAGGAAGCACAATTGGCTCTTGCCAAAACCACCTTTGAACGTCAGGAACGGTTATGGGATCAGAAAATAGGTTCCGAAATACAATTTCTACAGGCAAAAACCAATTATGACGCCACAAAAAACGCAACCCAACAACTGCGATCTCAACTGGCCAAAACAATAATAACCGCTCCTTTTAGTGGTATTGTAGATAATATCATTTCAGATCAAGGGCAAGTAGTGACTCCTGGCCAGACCCCAATCATCCGACTTGTAAACTTGAGTGATATGTATGTAAAAGCGTCCATTCCCGAAAACTATTTAAAAAATATAAACAAAGGAACTCAAGTGATTGTCAATCTAGCCTCAATCAATAAAGAATTTACTGGCACGGTGCGCCAAGTGGGCAACTACATCAATCCCAACAACCGAAGTTTTGATATCCAAATAGAGATTCCGAATAAAAATGGACTGGTAAAACCAAACATGATTGCCACGGTAAAAGTTAATGATTACCAAGCCGAAAATGCCATAACAGTTCCAGAAAACGTTTTGCAGGAAAATTCACAAGGCGAAACCATCGCCTACCTCTATAAACCGATAAACGATTCCATCGGAGAAGCAAAACGCATTATCATCGAAACGGGATTATCTTATTCCAACCATACCGAAGTGAAATCAGGTCTGAAAAAAGGCGATACCCTGATTAAAGAAGGCGCGAAAAACCTCCGCGATGGCCAAAGAGTAATAATCAAAAACTAAGAAACTTTTGCACCATGAGCAAAAATCCATATAAAGAATTTAGCATTTCATCTTGGGCCATAGACAACAAAATGACGGTTTACGTTATTATGGCAATCATTCTGTTTTTGGGCATTTTCGCCTATTACAGCATGCCGCGAGAAGCCTTTCCCGAAATCATTGAGACCAAAATCTACGTCAGTTCCATTAATCCAGGAAACTCTGCCGAAGACGTGGAAAAATTTATCACGGAACCCTTAGAGGAGGAATTTAGAGGCGTGGCCGGGGTAAAAGAAATTACTTCCACCACCTTGCAGGATTATTCCACGATAATAGTGGAGTTTGAGGAAACGGTAGCAATTCCAATTGCCAAACAGCGAATCAAAGACAAAGTTGATCAAGTAAAGGCTGAAACCACTTGGCCAGTGCTTACCAACGGTGCCAAGGTAGAGCCCAATGTTTTTGAGTTAAATTTTTCCGAGGAATTCCCCATTCTGAATATCAACCTCACGGGCGACTATCCCATCCAGCAACTTAAGGATTATGCCAAATATCTCCAAGACAAAATAGAACTTCTTCCCGAAATCAAGGAAGCCACCATTCGCGGTGTTGAAGATAAGGAAGTTGAAATTGCGGTAGATTTATATAAAATGTCTGCCTCACAAGTTAGTTTTGACGATATAATCAATGCAATTAAGGGCGAAAACGTAACCATTTCTGGAGGAAACATCATCACTTATGGGGTCCAAAAAAATATTAGGATCACGGGTGAGATAAAAGATCCAAAGGAATTGGAAAATGTAGTTGTGAAAAGAGAAGACGGTGTTATTTTCTTAAAGGATATCGCCTCTATAAAATTTCAAGAAAAAGATCCCACAACCTATGCGAGGGAATACGGAAAACCTGTGGTAATGCTCGATATAAAAAAGAGGGCGGGCAAAAACATGATTGAAGCCGTGGCCCAAATTAAAACACTTTTAGCTGCCGAACAGGAAAACTATCTTCCGCAAGGTCTGGAGGTTACACTTACAAACGATCAATCCATCAAAACCGAAAATCAGGTAAATGATTTGGTCAACAACATTATTTTCGGGGTAATCCTAGTGGTGCTCGTTTTAATGTTTTTCCTAGGATTTAGAAATGCACTCTTCGTTGGTTTCGCCATCCCACTTTCAATGTTAATGTCACTTTCCATCCTGTCCGCCTTTGGTTTTACCTTGAACACCATGGTGCTTTTCGGTTTGGTTATGGGGCTGGGAATGCTTGTAGATAACGGGATTGTAGTGGTAGAGAACGTGTACAGTTTAATGTCTGAAGGGATGTCCCGCAAAAAAGCGGCAAAACAAGGAATGGGGGAAATTGCCTGGCCTATTATAGCTTCTACAGCCACCACCTTGGCTGCATTTTTCCCACTGGGTCTTTGGCCAGGAACCATTGGAAAGTTTATGATTTATTTTCCCATCACGCTTTCGGTTGTACTCACCTCATCTCTTTTTGTGGCACTCATAATAAATTCAGTACTCACTTCAGAATTTATGAAAGTGGAGGAAGAACCGCTTACCAAGAAAAAACTCATCCGTTGGAGTCTAATCCTTTTGGGAGTTGGAGTTCTCTTGTTGGTAGCGGGATTCATATTAGATGTCGCAGGTCTCCGTGGTTTTGGAAACTTGGCTATCCTGACTGCCATCATGCTTTGGTTCTATAAATATGTTTTGACAGGAGCGGTAGAATATTTCCAATATAAATCTCTCAAGAAGTTGGAAGATGCCTACGAAAGAACTCTGAAATTTGCCCTTCGCGGAAAAAAAGCGTATCTCTTTTTATTCGGAACCATAGCCCTACTCTTTTTCTCATTTGTATTGGTCGGAATCGTTAAGCCAAAGGTGCTTTTCTTCCCAGAAAATGAGCCCAACCAAATTATAACTTATATAGAATATCCGCAAGGAACCGATATTGCTAAGACCAACGAACTTACTAAGAAAGTGGAAGAACGGATTTATCACGTTATTTCAAAATACGACGATAACGGCTATAATTATATGGTTGAAAGTGCCATTTCGCAAGTGGGTCAAGGTGCAGGAAACCCAATGACAGATGGTGGTCAAAGCAGCGATATGCCACAAAAAGGAAAGGTTACACTCTCCATGCGCGATTTTCAATTTCGTCGTGGCGTAAAAAGTAGCGATGTACTTGATGAAGTGCGAGAAGCAGTCAAAGGTTTCCCCGGAGCTTCCATAATCGTTGAAAAAGATGCTGCGGGTCCTCCAGTAGGATATCCAATTAATATGGAATTGCGAGGCGATGATTATGACGAAATGCTCCGCACGGCTGAAAACCTCCGAACATTCATCGAAGGCTCTGGTATCGCTGGTATTGAGGAACTAAAAATCGACGTCAACAAAAACAAGCCAGAAATGAATATAACCGTGGACCGGGAAAAGGCGGGACAAGTGGGAATTTCATCCAGCCAAATAGGACAAACCCTTCGTCGTGCTATTTTCGGGGAAGAAGCATCTACTTATAAAGAAGATGATGAAGATTATGAAATTAATGTGCGATTGGGAGAAGAGTATCGCTATAATGAAAGCGTACTTTTTAATCAGCCTATAACCTTTCGGAACAATCAGGGAAAAATTGTGCAAGTACCGATTTCCTCAGTAATTTCAAAAACCAACACTGCTTCCTTCAGTTCTATAAAAAGAAAGAATTTAAAACGAACCATCACACTTTACTCAAACGTTTTAGGAGGTTATAACGGAACCGAAATTGTAAACGATTTAAAAACTGAACTTCAAAACTATGAAATGCCCCGTGACATAACTTTGGCATTTACGGGCGAACAAGAAAAACAGGACGACAATATGGGCTTCTTGGTATTGGCATTATTCTTTGCCCTTGGCGGAATCCTATTGATATTAGTAGCCCAGTTCAACTCCCTTTCCAAACCCATGATTATCTTGTCGTCGGTAGTACTCAGTTTGGCGGGCGTATTCTTGGGAATGGTTATTTTCCATATGGATTTCGTGATAATCATGACGATGATGGGTATCATTTCCCTTGCAGGAATCGTAGTTAATAATGCCATTGTGCTTATCGACTACACCCAAATTCTCATAGATCGAAAAATGTACGAACTTGAAATGGATGAAGACGACATGCTTACAAAACGTCAATATTTCGATTTGATAGTGGCTGGAGGAAGATCGCGTTTAAGACCCGTTTTATTGACGGCAATAACAACTGTGCTCGGACTTATACCCTTGGCTATCGGATTGAACATCGATTTCTTTGGCCTATTTACAGATTACAACCCAAATATTTACATTGGCGGAGACAACGTAGTTTTCTGGGGACCCTTAGCGTGGACCGTAATCTTCGGACTTATTTTCGCAACTTTCCTTACCCTAATTGTGGTACCAGTTATGTTCTATTTGGTAAACCGCGCTAAAATTAAAGTTAGAAAAAGACGAAGAATGAATGAGATTAAAAAGCTTAAAGCGAAGGAACAACTACGAATCGAAAATCAATAAACAATTTGTCGACTCAAGCGTGTTTCACTCGGTGTGAAGAGGGCTTCATTCCTAAACATGAAAAAAGAGGTTGTTTTTAAGGCAACCTCTTTTTTATAGGGTTATTCAGAAGATTATTTTCTGATAAAACGCTTTACCGTTCTTTGAGAATTGTTCTCAAAAATCAAAAGATATACGCCTGATTTTAAATGCGAAACATTATAATTCACTTCAGTTTCCTGAATCGTTCCGTTATCCAAAACTCGACCATTTATATCTGTCAAAACAAATTTAGAGGGCACGCTAGTTCTTAAATTAATTGAAGTAGCAGAAATACTTGGGTAGATAACTACTTCATTTGGAACCGAAACAAAATCTTCCGCAGAAAGCAAAAGGTTTACAAGAACAGGATATCCATCATTTACATCAGGATTAATACTCCAAATATCACCTTGATCCGCATTTAAAAGAGCTACCAAATCCTGAGATTTCATATTGTCAGTTGTTTTTCCAACAACACTGATAGTTGTATCTGGATTAAACTCTCCAATGCCTTGGGCCATTCCACTGCTTTCAGTATCAAAATATGAATTCATCACTGTAGTTTGTTGAATAATTTTCCCAATAAAACCGCCAGCAGTTCCACCCGAGTTTGGTGCTGAAACAGTTCCGGTAGAATAACAATTTTCGACTGCCCCATTTATTTCAGGAGAGCCGTAAAAACCACCAGCACTTGTTCCTGTTGCAACTACATTCGCTCTCGAATACGAATTTTTAACCACATTCGTAGTATTTGGTGCTGGAGGGAAGTTCCATGTACAATACCCTACTAATCCTCCTACAATATCATCTCCTGAAACCAAGCCTTCAGAAAAGCATTCTTCAATTAAAGTTGTGTCCCATGCCGTTCCAACCAAACCACCGATTTGATTTCCACCGTAAACCTCCCCTGAATAAGAAGATTTTTTAATGGTGGAGCCTATTAAAAGACCTCCAGCGATTCCACCAGCAATTCCACCATTCCAGCCAACAACTGAATATACTTTAGAATTGATAACATGACAGTTTTCAACTAAACTATTGGTAGATAAATTTGCTGTTAAAGCAGCAACAGTACCTTGACCGTAAACGATCGCAGTATCAATTTTTAAATTTTTAATTTCAGAAGCAATCAACGCTCCAAATAAACCTCCAAAATCATTGTCAGGACGATTGACAAACAAATTTGAAATCGTAAAATCATTTCCTTCCACATTTCCTTTA
>JBLWTS010000006.1:0-63896 GCA_048270045.1 Aequorivita sp. | reverse complement strand
GCTGTCGTTGAGGTTGCCGCCGTGGCATTCTGCAATTTGGTTTAATATTCGTTCCGCACGGTCGGGGATGGTTTTGTATGCCCAATCTTTAAATATTTCGGCAATTTGGCCGTTTAAGCGAACCATCGTATAGGCCACATCGCGGGCGCCAAGTTCGGAAACCGTTTTTACCAAAGGCAGGATTTCGTGGCTATTCAACGAAGGAATTATAGGCGCCATCATCACGCGAACGGGAATGTCATTTTTTGAAAGTTCTTCCACCACTTTTAGACGTTGTTTAATGCTGGCGGTGCGTGGTTCCAACAATCTTCGCGTATCTTCAGAAAGAGACGTGATGGAAATATTTACCGTGATTGTATTCAGCTTTGCCATTTCCTTTAAAATATCAATGTCACGAAGAATCAAGGAGTTTTTGGTGATAATGCCAGTTGGGTGTTTCCACTTTAGCATCACTTCCAAACATTTTCGGGTTATTTCGAGTTTGCGCTCTAGCGGTTGGTAGCAATCCGTATTTCCAGAGAAAACGATGGTGCTGCCTTGCCAGTTTTTGGAGGTTATTTTCTCTTCCAGCAGTTTGGATGCATTTCTTTTAAAAAGAATATTTCGTTCAAAATCCAAACCTGCGCCGTAACCCCAATATTCATGGCTATTTCGTGCGTAGCAATACACACAACCGTGTTCGCAACCTTGATAAGGATTGGCTGAAAACGCCATCCCGACATCGGGGCTTTCCACTTTGTTGACAAAGGTTTTTGGAAAAACTTCAATGTATTTGGTTTTGTTGTTGTCTGCTTCCTCACCTTCGGCTTCACAGAAATTCAAATACTCATCCAGCGTTTCGTGCTCATTTTCGAAAAAACGATTATGAACATTTTTCTGTGCGCCACGACCTTTTAGAATACTATCAGACATAAAAAAACTTTGAAGATTCCCAATCTTCAAAGTTAATTAAAAATGGAATTTTTCCAAATTAATATGGACATAATCCATTTTATCGTTATAAATTTAATAGTTTTCTTGAGGCTACATTTCTAAAATAAATAGCTTTTTTAACCATCAATGGAGGTGCATTGTAACTATAAAACTTAATAAATGTGATACTCTAAGTGTGAGTTTTTGTCCTACGCAAGGTTTGACCGATCCTTCTTTTAATCAATCGACTTTGATGAACGGTTTTTTCCATTCGGCAACCATTGCTGTAAAAAACACATCTTACAAAATTGTTTCCGTTATCAAAACTATCTTCTGGAATGGGAGTGTGATAATTCATCACCTGCATCAAGGGGGAATCCAAATCTCCTTTAATGGCTACCCAATCCCCTGGTTTGAATTTCTGTATTTCCATGATTCAAGGCTTTAAAAATCAATTTCCAATTTTCATGAAAATCCAAAAAGGGACCTTCGCTGGCCCCTTTGGATTTTTTTAATTCCTATTAATCAATCTTAATACTTCTTGGAGGTTTTTGTTTAGCTTCTTCTCGTTTTGGAAGTTGTAAGCTTAAAATTCCGTCCTTATATTCAGCTTTAATTTTTTCCTCATTTACAGTTTCAGGTAAGCTGAAACTTCTTTTGAAAGAGGAATATCCAAATTCGCGACGGGTGTAATTGTCTTCTTTTATTTCCTGCTCTTCTTTCTTTTCATTTGAAATAATGAGCATCTGATTGTCCAACTCTATCTGGAAGTCAGATTTCTGCATTCCAGGAACGGCCATTTCAACAAAATATTCGTCGGCAGTTTCGCGAATGTTTACTTTTGGAAGTGTAATTCCGGAATTGAAATTCTGTGAGAAGGCTGGCCAATCTCGGTTAAAAAAATCCTCCACCCAAGATGAAAAAGTGGGCATAGTAGATTGACGATCGGAGGTTGTTCTTGTCAAACCTCCATTTTTCGGAACATTCATTAAAGTGTTCATAATAAATCAAGATTTAAGTTAAACTTATTTTCAACCTTTACTAAACAAACTCGATGCCATTACGGTTAAGGCCTAAATTATCCCCAATTGCTCAACCATTCAAGACAATGTTTCATAAAAATATGACAATATGTCATTTTTAAGGGAGAGAAATTCCGAATTGTCGATTAATGCGCTATCAATTACCTACCTGGGAAATCCGCCTTCCGTTTTTGCAGAAATGCTTGTGTTCCTTCCTCGAAATCTTCGGTGCCAAAACAGTTTCCAAATTCTTCAATTTCCACATCAAAACCGTTTTCGCCATCTTCAAAGTTGGCGTTAATGGCTCTAATTGCTGAAGCAATGGCAACAGAGGAATTCTTCATGATTTTAGAGGCTATTTTTTCAGTAAACTCCAGTAATTCTTCAGGAGTTGTTACGTGGTTTACCAAGCCGTATTGAAGGGCTTGATTAGCATCAATCATTCCTGCGGTCATAATCATTTCCATGGCTCTGCCTTTACCAACTAATTGTGGCAAACGCTGTGTCCCGCCGTATCCAGGGATTACGCCGAGTGAAACTTCGGGCAGGCCCATTTTGGCGTTGTCTGAAGCGATGCGGAAATGCGCAGCCATTGCCAATTCGAGTCCACCACCAAGGGCAAACCCGTTTACTGCCGCGATAACAGGGGTGGAAAGATTTGCAACAAAGTTGAACAGTAATTCCTGTCCTTTTGCAGCCAGCTTTGCACCTTCTTCTTCTGAAAAATCTGCAAATTCACTAATATCTGCGCCTGCAACGAATGCTTTTTCGCCATTGCCTGTAATGATTATTACTTTTGTTTTAGGAGAATTATCGGCGTCTTCAAACGCGTCGTGGAGCTCTTGGATGGTGTCACGATTTAGGGCGTTCAATTTTGAAGGTCGGTTGATGGATATGGTGGTAATGCCATTTTCTGTTTTTGAAAGTATGTTTTCGTATTTCATATTTAATAACTTCTTAAGTTCAAGTAATAATTGATTTTCAGCCCAGATACAAAACTAAGGAAGTTTTTAAACTTTAACTGCTTTCTGGTCAAAGGACAAGTAGATTGCTTCAATCTGATTTTGTGTAGGGTTGTAGATATGACTTTCCTTTATTTATAAAATCAAAAAAATCAACAACTCCACAGGAATCACTCCTTCAATCGTATATAAAACAGCGTTGTAATCTCCCTTACCTTGTCGGATGTATTTTCCGTCATAAGTGTATAATACGGTATTGTAGTCACCCTTTCCTTGTCTAATATACTTTCCATCCCAAGTGTAAAGAACGTTGTTGTAATCGCCCTGCCCTTGTCGTAAATACTTTCCGTCCCAAGTGGTCAAAACTGTATTATAATCTCCTTTTCCTTGACGGATATATTTGTTGTCAACCGTTAAAAGAACCGTATTGTAATCTCCTTTTCCTTGCCTTAAATATTTTCCATCCCAAGTGTATAACACAGTGTTATAATCGCCTTTTCCTTCTCTAATATAAGATTGGGCATTTAAGGAGAACGAAAATAAGAGCGCTAAGGTTAAAAGAGTGTATTTCATTTTTCAGAAGAAATCATTAATCGTTGATGGAAAAATTACCTAACCACTTAATTTAACAGAGGAGCCATTCACTTTTACTGAAATTAAAGGTGTTTCAATCACATTGGGTCCTATATCCTACGTCTCGCTGTCTTAAGTCTGTTTTATTTGTGTAAACGACTAACCTTAAAGTATTGCCGGAAATGAAACTGTAAATGTGGTTTTCTCTTCTGCTGATTCCAGGGTTACGGTACCGCCATAAGTTTCAACTATGTTTTTTACCATTCCTAGGCCAAGTCCCATGCCGCTAGATTTGGTGGTAAACTGGGGTTCAAAAATGCAATCCATGTTTTCTTCAGGAACGCCAATACCATTATCTGAAACTGCGATATTTACAAAAGCCTCATCAGTTTGCACGATGACATCTACTCGTGGCTCAGCAGGATTTTTCTGCTCAATGGACTGAATGCTATTTTTGACCAGATTAGTAACTACCCGAATAAGCTGGGTTCGATCAAAACGGGCGCGAATTTCCTCTTCTTCGGAAAAGAAATAGATATAATCCTCATTAAAAATATCCAATGCTAGTTTACTAATTTTTACAACATTCAAGGTTTCATCCTGTTGTGCGGGCATCTTCGCATAGGTTGAAAAAGCGGAGGCAATAGAGCTTAACGTATCGATTTGCTGAAGAAGTGTTTGGGTATATTCCTCCATTTTTTGATCAATATCCGGATCATTGCAATTAAACTTTCTTTGGAAACTTTGAACCGTAAGCCGCATTGGTGTCAACGGATTTTTAATTTCGTGCGCCACTTGTTTCGCCATTTCCCGCCAAGCTGTTTCACGTTCACTGGCCGCCAATTGCGCTGCACTTTTTTCCAATTCGTCTATCATCCCGTTATAGGAATTTATAAGCACCGCAATTTCTCCTGGGGTATCACGAATATGGATTTTCTTGTTGCGAGTATGAAAACGGGTTTTCGAAAGTTTGTCACTTATCTCTTTCAAAGATCGGGTAATATATTTTGAAAGAAAATACGCTAGTGCAATGGCCACCAACAACATAAAAAAGTAAGCTACCCCCAACCGATATAAATAGTCGGTAAGTTCCTTGGTGATGAAACCATCGTCCTCGATATAAGGCAAATTAAGAATGGCCAAGGGCTTGAAATAGCTGTCAGTAATGTAGGTGTAGGAAGATTGATATTTTTGGCCATCCTCTACAAATTCCTTGATATAGCTTTTTGTGGGCGAATTTTGAAGCGACTCCAAGGCATATTCGGGCATTTTGGGAGAAGCAGAATCTTTGAAAAAAGAAGGTTTTGAGGATTTTAAAAGATTCCCATTTAGGTCGTAAAGAAAAATCTCAAGACTGTGGATGTCCTTAATTTCATAAATCTTATCCTTAAAAATCAAAGGAATTTGATTCGTCTCCTCAGGATAGGTTGTGGTCTTTAAAACGTAGTTTATGTTTTCCCTTATGGCAGCTTCCTTTCGCAAAAGTCGATCGCGATGATAATCTTCCGCCTCTTTTCGGTACTGATAAATAGTGACAATGGCTATTAGGACCGAAGTACCCAACACCAAAAGGAGCATGGAGAGAAAAATTCGGGTGCGAAGGGATCTTTTGTAAAAATACATTTACACTTTTTTGAGGAAGAAAGATACAATAATTGAACCAGTCTTTTTTAGTTATGAGTTCAGAGTTATGAGTGATGGGTTTTTCTATCCAGAATTCTAAATTGCTTTTCTTTTCTCAAATACACTAATGGATTTTGAAACAACCACAATCATTTCGGCTCCGCTCAATGACCGGTGTCCGAGCAGAGTCGAGGACAAATCATTTCTCTCGAATACGTTTATATATTTTGAACCCCATCATCAGCATAATTGCGAAAACGAAAATTCCGACAGTGCCATAAATCCAATTGACGGCACTTTTCAGAATAACCAGAAATACCACTGCGAATAGAATGAGAGTGGGCACTTCATTGAAAAGTCGCATATAGTTTGAGGAGTGTTTTACCTCATCATTCTGAAGTTGCTTGAAAATCTGGTGGCATTTGAATTGGTAAATTATAAGAATTGCTACAAATACCAATTTAACCATCATCCAAGGTTGTGAAAGCCATTCAGGCATTAAAATTATAAGAATCGTTCCAAAAATAAGTGCCAAAATCATTGACGGCCAAGTAATGATATTCCAAAGTCGGGAGGCCATTATTTTGAGTTGGTTTCCTAAAATCTCCTTATCAGGGGAAGGTTTATGTGACGCTTCAATTTGATAAACAAACAAACGGACAATATAAAAAAGCCCCGCAAACCAAGTGATGATGAAAATCAGGTGCAGGGACTTTAGATAGGGATAGGCTTCCATTTCGATTTTAAAAACTAGGCAAAATTAGTCTTTTCGTTCCAAACCTTCTCAAATTAGCCAAAATTGATTCATTCTTCGTGTTCTTTTTGAAGGCTTTAATTGTAATCATAAAGAACGACATGAACGGGAAAATCAATTCTTGATAAATTTTTTAGTAACGCTTCCTGAGGGCGATTCAATTCGTATAAAATACAATCCAGATTTTAGGTCTGAAACATCAACTTCGTTTGAAGGTTCATTTGTAAAATTCATTACTGTTCTGCCATTAATATCTGTAATTAAAATGCTTTTGAAACCAAGGATTTCGGAATAAATAAACAATTTCTCCTGTACTGGATTCGGGAAAATGAGAAAATCTTTAAATGATGAATCCGATATACTTAAGGCAGGAAAATTTTTATAAACCTGATATCCAGTACTGTATTGCAGCACTATGTGTTTTTCATTACCTTGAGGGTTTATAACATATATATCAGCAATATTTTCCTGAACGAAAGGAAGGAAGAAATGAGTTTCCATATCTTCAAAATCATCACAATTTTCAGTTTCGCGAATAATGTTTCTCGGTCTAAAAGTGTCATCAACCCCAAGTGGGTCATAGCTTGTGTATTCAAAAGTGCCGCTGTAATTATTGCAAAATCCCCGACCATAAAGTGTATAATCACTTTGGGTGATTAAAGTCGGCTCCTCGGTTATTCCCAAAGTATTGATGAAGATTTCCCCATTAAACGAGAAACTGTGCAAATACCAATTATCAACAAAATATTCTGGAGGTTGGGCAACGGCAATTTTAGTGATAATTAAAACTGAAAAAAGAAGTAGAAATCTTTTCATAACTTTTAATTTAGAACTTAAATATAAATAAAAAAAATCAGGAGTCAGTTTCAAACTCGCTGCACATTTAGGATAAGATTTCACAAAAACAAAATTTCTGCCTTCCCTTTCCTTGCCTATCGCCTTTACATACTGGCCATAAACAAAAGAGCAACGGAAAATTCCATTGCTCTTTAAAAAAATTATAAAATTGTTACTTATTCAATTTCTCCAGTAAAACTACCACTAGTAATTTCGTAAGAAACTTCTGGATCGTTTGGATCAAGTCGTTTAGCCGTAAAGTTAAAGGTGCCCTTAATAATTCCCTCACTAGGGTTGTACGAAGTTATTTTTAAGGTTCCTGATTCCGCAACATAATTATTGGTTCCACCTCCCAAATTTGGGTTGTAAAAACCAATGTAGTCAGAAAAACCACCTGTAAAATTATAAGTGCCAGGTGTGATGCTTTCCGGAAACGTCAAAGAAAGATGTTGGTGAGTACTATTCTTATTAGCAATAATACTGATTTTTGGAGATCCTTGTGCTGTTATCCTCAAAACTCTAACACTGGTCGGGTTAAGATCAGTACCATCAATTTTTGCGGCCAAAGTGCTGTTCCCACCTCCACCAGGAAGGGTAGTCGCAAGGGCAATATTAGTAAAAGATCCATTAGTGACTTCAACAGTTTCTGTAACAATCTCACCACTATTATTAAAACTTTGACGAATTGCAGTAAAACTAAATGTTCCACTAACCTTATTGTTTTCGCTATCTAAATTGGTTATTTTAAGAGTACCACTACCTCCCTCACCTGCCGAGCCATAAGCATCTTGACCACTTATCATATAAATAGCAGCACTTTGAGAGTTTGAATTAGGACCCAAATTAAAAGTACCTTCTGCGGCGGCGTTGGCAACAGAAATTGTAATAGTTTCGCCTGTGGAAGTTTTCATGGCGGTAATGTTAAAAGTGCCATTGTAAAGGGTTGCGCCCACTTGCGTTGACACTCTAAATTCGCTGCCATCAATTTTCGCAACAAATTCTCCATCAGAAGCACTCGGTGTACCACTGGAATCATCACTGCTACATGCCACGGCAAATAAAGCTAGGAAAGCGACAAGACTAAATTTCATAAATTGATTTTTCATGTTATTTTTTTAAGGTTTATAAGTGCGGCAAATATAAAAAATACCAAGATGCTTTCATCTTAAAAACTAAAAAAAAGGAAACCTTATCATTTTAGAGTTTTCCGAATCTCCCGATTCAAAAAATAACCCGTTACAATCGTTGAAAGCACATCGGCTACGGGAAAAGAAATCCAAACTCCAAGTTCTCCAAAATAATGAGGAAGTATAAATATCAGTGGGATAAAGAAAAATCCCTGTCGCGTTAAGGTGAGCAATAATGCGGGAACTGCTTTTCCAATGGCTTGAAAGTAGGCAGAACCTATTAATTGGATTGCAATGATTGGCGTGGCTGCGAAAACCCATCGCATGTAATGGGGTGTTTCAGCAAGGATTTCGGTATCATCAGTAAATACTGAAACAATAGCTTCGGGAAAAGCCATAATTAGCACAAAAATGAGCAATCCCAAACTAGCGGCGTACAAAATAGCTTTGTTTATACTCTCGCGTACTCTTTCAAATTTATGGCCGCCATAATTGTATCCGGCAATCGGCAAGAATCCTTGGGTGACGCCCAATACTGGGAAGAGTGCGAACATTAGCATTCTGGCGATAATTCCGTAGGATGCAATTGATGATTCGCCTCCAATATCAAATAAAATATTGTTCATCAAAAGGTAGGTAATACTCACTACTGCTTGTCTAGATAAAGTCACAAAACCCAGTGCAGACATTTCCTTGAGCACCGCCAAATTAAGTCCAAAATGCGGGAGTTTTATTTTGAGTTCAGATTTATTGCCTAAGAAGAAATAGAGAATATAAAGAAAGCTCAATCCGTAAGAGATGGTTGTAGCCCAAGCTGCGCCTGCCATTCCCATATCCAGATGATAGATAAAAACATAGTCCAGAATCAAATTCCCGATGGAAGGGATGATCATTGCAAACATGGCAAATTTCGGTTTGCCTTCAGCGCGAATTACCGTGTTACCCACCATGCTCAAAGCGAGAAGTGGCACGCCATAAAGCACAATGCGATAATAAATTTTTGCAGGAACAAAGATGTCGCCTTTTCCACCAAAGGCCGGAATAAGTTCATTGATAAAAAGAAGTCCGAAGAAAACCAAGACACTGGTTAACAATACCGTTAAACTTATTTGGTTTCCGAAGGTTTTTAGCGCCCGCTCCTTATTGCCAGAACCCAAAGCGCGGGAAATCATGGAAGATCCACCAATACCAATAGCCATTCCCAATGCCGCAATAAAGAATGAAATTGGCAGAACCACATTAATCGCCGCAATGGCAATAGGGCCAATCCAGTTTCCGACAAAAATGGTATCGACCAAAATGTTCAAAGACATTACCAAAATCCCAATAGAGGCAGGAACTGCTTGCTTGATCAGTAATTTTCCAATGGACTCTGTCCCTAATGTGGCACTTTGGTTAGGTTTCATCAGGCAATTGCGGTCTTGGTGTCCACAATGCGCCAATGGTCAATCCAACCCGTCAAAACTTCTGCCCAATCGTCACGAACATTGAGACAAGGAACTACGGTAAACTCTTTTCCGCCGGCTTCTAAGAAAATTTCTTTTCCTTCCATGGCTATTTCTTCCAAGGTTTCTAAGCAGTCACTGACAAAAGCAGGCGTAACAACAGCCAATTTCTTAACTCCTTCAAGTCCCATTCTTTCAATTGTTCTATCTGTTGGTGGTTTTAACCAAGGATCAAAACCTAATCTTGATTGAAAGCTATTGGAATAAGTTCCAGGCTTTAGGTTGAGCTTTTCAGCTACCAATTCAGTGGTTTTAAAACATTGGTGTCTGTAGCAAAATTCGTGGGCTGGCGAAGGAGTGACACAGCAACTGCCGTCTATTTTGCAATGGCTTTTTGTAATGTCTCTTTTGTAGATATGGCGTTCAGGAACCCCGTGATAACTGAATAAAAGATGTTCATAGTCGACATTCTCCAAACTTTCCGCAATGCTGTTTGAAAGCACTTCTATATATTCAGGCTTCTTGTAAAATGCGGGAAGAGAAGTGACTTCCAACTGCGGGAAGAATTTTTTTCTAAGCTCTTCCACTTTCACGTCAATGGTTTCCGTAGTCGCCATAGCAAACTGCGGATAAAGTGGAATCGTCAACACCTCATTCACTCCTTGATCTGCCAATTCCTGAAGACCTTTTTTTAGGGTCAAACTGCCATAACGCATTGCCAATGCCACGGGAATAGTTGTTTTTTTCCGTATTTTTTCCTGAAGTTGTTCCGAAAGTACAATAAGAGGCGAACCTTCTGGCCACCAGATTTTTTGATAAGCTTCAGCGGATTTCTTCGGACGAGTATTGAGGATAATTCCCCTCACTATAAACGCTCGAAGCCAAAAAGGAACATCAATCACGCGAGGATCCATCAAAAATTCATCGAGGTATTTTGCTACGTCTTTTGGGTTGGTACTATCCGGCGAACCGAGATTTACGAGGAGGACTCCTTTCATAGAGGCATTTTTTATTCTTGACAAAATTACTGTTTTAAACGGGATTGGCTAAGCCATGATGGTTTTGATTTTTTTCTTCTGTCTAAACCTTGATTTTCTTGATTCGCTTGATTCGCTTGATTTGCTTGATTTGCTTGATTCCTGATTCTCTATTCTGTCTAAACCATGATTTACTTGATTTTCCTGATGACTTAATTTTACTCCTCGACCCTTTAAGTCATACAGGTTTAATCAAGAAATCCTTTAATCCTGAAAATCATGGTGCAGACATTTATTCTGTCTAAACCATGATTTACTTGATTTTCCTGATGACTTAATTTTACTCCTCGACCCTTTAAGTCATACAGGTTGAATCAAGAAATCCTTTAATCCTGAAAATCATGGTGCAGACATTTATTCTGTCTAAACCTTGATTCGCTTGATTTTCTTGATGACTTGATTTTACTCCTCGACCCTTTAAGTCATACAGGTTTAATCAAGAAATCCTTTAATCCTAAAAATCATGGTGCAGACATTTATTTTGTCTCAACCATGATTTGCCTGATTTTCTTGATGACTTGATTTTACTCCTCGACTGATTAAGTCATATAGGTTTAATCAAGAAATCCTTTAATCCTGAAAATCATGGTTTAGACTTATTATTATTGTGAACCCTTTTAAACTGTAAGGACTTTGACCCAAAGTTTATCAATAAACCAATATTTAGTTTGTATGCTTCTACATAATTCATCGCCTGTGCCAAATGGACATCTTCTAAGTTTATTACGGCTTTAATCTCTACCATAATGACGTTTTCAACAAAAAAATCCACGCGCCTTGTTCCTATATCGTGACCTTTATACTGAATAAGCATATTGTGCTCACGGCTATAATTTATATTTCTATCCGCCATTTCTATCGCCAAAGCCCGCTGGTATATTACTTCCTGAAAACCGTTCCCAAGCGTTTTGTGCACTTCCATTGCAGCACCAATAATATTATGTGTAAGCTCTTGGTATTCCATATCCTCCAAAATTTTCTCAATCATGATTTGCTCGATTTGCTTGATAACATGATTATTGACTATAAACTTAAAAATTAACCTGATTGCTCAAAAATATAGAATTAAGGTGTCTCCTTGAATCAAGAAATCCTTTAATCAAGAAATCCTTTAATCCTGAAAATCATGGTTGAGACAGTTTCCTAAAATCAAGGTCTAAACATTCAAACTCATCAAAAACTTTTTCGGTGTGGTGCCAAATTTCTTTTTAAAGGCAGAAATAAAATGGCTGGATCCGCTGTATCCCACTTTCAGTCCCACTTCATTCACATTATGAGTGCCGGTAGCCAAGAGTTGTCGGGCGACTTCCATTTTATAATCAAAGAGAAAACTAAAAACCGAATCGCCATAAATCTGTTTAAAACCTTCTTTTAATCGATTGAGCGGTAGATTAATTTCATCGGCCAATTCCTGTAAAGTTGGTGGTTCAGACATTCGGGAAATAATAATTTGTTTCGCTTTTTTGATTTTCGAAACATTATCCTCATCAGCCAAAAAAGGACACTGCTCAATATCGGCATCAGCGGGACGATTGAAATAAAGACTTAAAAGCTCATAAGCTTTTCCTTTAAAATACAAAGGTTTTATAATGGGATGCAGGCTATAATTCATCAACTGATTTAGCACAATGGCCATCGAGGGGTTTATCCGCCCGTCCTTATAATATTTTCGGTCTTTATTTTCCTCACTCAAAAAGGTTATAAAACTTGCCTCAGTTGAAAACAAACTGTGGAATTTATTGATAGGAAGTAATAAGGAAAGTACCCACGAATGTTTCTGAAGAGAAAGATTCAATGGTAAATCACGTTGCGGATTGTAAAGCAACAACGAGTTTTCCTCTTTCAATGGAAGTACATAATTTCCTTCATTGAAATTAAAGACAGCTGAACCCTTGATACAGAAATGAAATTGGATAAAGTTAGAACTCACTTCCCGTTTAAAAGATTGATTTCCATCAGTTTCGTTATTGAATTTCAATATATAAAACCCTGGCTCAATTACAGTTTCTTCATAAAAGCTTTGAGCGACATTTTCTTGAAAGTCCATAGGCTATTTAAATGTTTTCTATTTAGAACTATTCTAAATAGTTTATAGGTATATTTGCGCTAGAACTGCGAATTTAGGGCATTGAAGTATGACGAATGTCATTTTTATTCTAATTTTAACACGCAGCGACATAAAAGATACCGCTAGCGTTACTTTTTAGAAAACAATGCTCCTACTTTTGTTTTTCTATTTTTGATATGGAAAACAATTCTCATTCATATTTACAAGTTTCTTCCGAAGGCAGCTTTTACGCCATTGGCCTAAACTACAAAAAGGCTGATGCCGAAATTCGCGGGCATTTCAGTATTGATGATTTTGCAAGAGAGCAGATAATGGCCGACGCCAAAGCACTTGGGCTTTCTTCCTTAAGTGTGATTTCTACCTGCAACCGAACTGAACTCTATGGCTTCGCACAGCATCCATTTCAACTTATAAAGTTACTTTGTGAGCACACTAATGGCAGCATAGACGAGTTTGAAAAGGTGGCCTACGTCTATAAAAATCGAGAAGCCGTTTCGCACTTGTTCAAAGTTGGGACAGGTCTTGACAGTCAGATTTTAGGCGATTTTGAGATCATAAGCCAACTTAGGAATAGTTTTCGGTCATCAAAAAGTCTTGGTTTAATGAATCCTTTTATGGAACGTTTAGCCAATGCTGTAATTCAAGCAAGTAAACGCATCAAAAATGAAACGGGGATTTCTTCAGGAGCCACTTCTGTGAGTTTTGCCGCCGTTCAATACATTATGTCGCACGTGCCACAAGGATCTCAAAAAGATATTTTATTATTCGGTACAGGAAAAATCGGGAGAAATACTTGTGAAAATCTTGTAAAGCACACCGAGAACAAACAAATTACGCTTATAAACCGCACCAAGGATAAGGCTGAAAAAGTTGCTGGCAAATTCAATCTCATCGTAAAGAATTATGCCGATATTCAAAGTGAAATAGCCCAAACAGACGTATTGGTTGTCGCAACTGGTGCACAGCAACCAACTATTTCAAAGGAACTTTTATATCTAAAGAAGCCCCTGCTAATTTTGGATCTATCGATTCCGAAGAATGTCTCTGAAGATGTTTTGGAAAACGAATGGGTAACCTTAATACATTTGGACGAACTTTCTGCTCGCACAGACCAAACCTTGGCGCAACGAGCGGACGAACTTCCTTTAGCTAAAGAAATTATTTCGGAAATAGAAACCGAATTTAACCAATGGGCCGAAAACCGAAAATTCGCTCCAGTGATAAGAGCTTTAAAAATTAAGTTAGCCGAAATTAAAGCCGGTGAAATTGATTTTCAACGTAGAAAGATCGAAGGCTTTAATCAAGAGCAGGCCGAGATAATTAGCGACCGTCTTATCCAAAAAATTACAACTCACTTTGCCAACCACCTCAAGGGAGAGGAGGGTTCTACGGAAAGCATCGAGCTTATAAAGCGGGTTTTTCAACTTGAAACTGCCTAACATTGAAAAAAACAATCCGAATTGGAACCCGCGATAGTGAACTTGCACTTTGGCAGGCAAATACCGTAAAATCAAAACTTGAAGCACTGGGTTATTCCACAGAATTGGTTCCAGTAAAATCTGAGGGCGACCTCGTTTTGGATAAACCGCTTTATGCAATGGGCATTACAGGGATTTTTACGAAAACCCTGGATGTTGCAATGATTAAAGGTAAAGTGGATATCGCCGTACACAGTATGAAGGATGTCCCCACTTTGTTACCGCAAGGAATCGTACAAACTGCGGTTTTGGAACGTGCAACTTCAGAAGATATTCTTGTTACAAACGGTTCGATGGATTTCGAAGTATACTTAGATAGACTGAGCACATCGCCTTCCACCATTGCCTCTGGAAGCCTGAGGAGAAAGGCTCAATGGCTTCATCGCTATCCCAACCACCAAGTGGTAGATTTACGAGGCAACGTGAACACGCGTCTTCAAAAACTTAAAGATAACGATTGGCAAGGTGCGATTTTTGCCAAAGCTGGTTTGGAACGAATTAATGTACTGCCAAAAAATTACATTTCTTTAGATTGGATGCTTCCTGCACCTGCTCAAGGTGCGATGGTTATAGTCGCAATGGAAAATGATGAATACGTTAAGAACGCCACTTCACAGCTAAATCATAAAAATTCTCAAATCTGCACATACGTGGAACGTGATTTTTTGCGTACTTTAGAGGGTGGATGTACCGCTCCTATCGGTGCTTATGCAGAAATCATGGATGAACAAATTCAGTTTAAAGGCTGTCTTTTTTCTTTGGATGGGAAGACAAACATCGAGATTGAACGAACCGCTCCCGTCTCTGAATACAAGAGTCTTGGAGAGAAATGTGCCTTCTTTATCCTCCAAAATGGGGGCGATAATTTGATGATTTCCATTAAAAGTGAAATGAAATGACACTCTGGAAAAAAACAAAACCAACAGACATCGTCGTTGGATTTTTGGACCTGAGTCTTCTTGCATTCCTTATTTTCGACTTCGGATTTAAGGACTTTACAAGTGTGTATCATTATAAGCTCATTGTTCTTCCCTCTTTAATATTTGCGCTAGTTGGATTCAACTTATATAAATTACTGATTTATAGACGACAACACGAAAATGATCGCGACAGTAAAATAAGTCTTTTTATATTGCTTCTGTTCATTCTTCTGGAAGTTATTATAGTTTCCATCAACTATGAGACATCGGTAGTAGAAACATTTCTCAGTACAAGATATGTTATTGAATACGGTTTACTTTTTTATTTCTTTTTCAGGCTTACATTTCTTCTTAGGAAAATTTACAGCATTTATTTTAATCCTGCCATTCTCTTTGTAGGCAGTTTTGCAATTATTGCCCTTGCTGGAACGTTTTTGTTGCAATTGCCTAGCGCTACGACTCACGGCATAAGCTTTACGGACGCTCTATTTACTGCCACGAGCGCAACAGCGGTTACAGGACTAATCGTCGTGGACACTGCCAAAGATTTTACTCCAATGGGCCAAACAATAATAATGGTCCTTTTCCAAATTGGCGGCTTGGGAATGTTGACTTTCACTTCTTTCTTTGCGTATTTTTTCAAAAGTGGGGCTTCTTTTAAGGAAAGTCTTTATATGAGAGATATTTTGGGTCACGACAAATTGAGCGGCGTGATGCGCACCGTAATGCAAATCGTGGTGTTTTCCCTTATTTTAGAAGGTATTGGCGCAGTCTTGATTTATAATTCCTTTCCGCCGAGCGACTCAATAAAAAGCAGTGGATTTTTCGCGATCTTTCATGCTATTTCAGCCTATTGTAACGCTGGATTTTCATTGGCGTCAGACAATATGCACGACCCGAGTATGCGTTTCAATTATTCCATGCAATGGGTGGTAATGGCTCTCATAGTTTTTGGTGGGCTTGGGTATCATATCGCGTATAACATAATTCAGTATTTCAAAAAATTCATCATTAACATTTTCAGAAAGAAAAATAGGGTGTTTATATCTCGGGTTATAAATTTGAATACCAAGATTGTTATCTACACAACTATAATTTTAATTGTCGCTGGAACAACCTTTTTCTATTTCTCCGAACAACAAACCAATCTCTTGGCTCACGAGTCGGTTTTTGGGAAATTTACTACTGCAATGTTCGCTTCCGTAACTGCCCGAACAGCAGGTTTTAACACTGTTGATATGTCGAGTTTTACTATTCCTGGGATTCTGTTTATGATTTTTTTAATGTGGGTGGGAGCATCGCCAGCATCAACCGGAGGTGGAATCAAAACCTCTACCTTTGCACTAGCATCATTGAATATTTTTGCTATCGCACGAAATAAGAAACATATTGAAATTGGAACGCGCCGAGTGGCTACGGAAGCAGTAAACCGTGCATTCGCAATAATATCGATTTCCTTGGCGAGTATCGGTTTGGGAATTTTGTTGTTGTTGATATTTAATCCAGAATTTACCCTTATCCAGATTGCATTTGAAGCATTTTCGGCCTTTGGAACGGTCGGGCTTACAATGGGAATTACACCCGCGCTTTCTGAACCCAGTAAATATGTGATTATATTTCTGATGTTTTTTGGAAGAATTGGTTTGTTGAACCTGATGATTGGAATTTTGAAAAGTATGAATAAAACGGATTACACCTATCCAGAAGAAAATATTTTGATAAATTAGAAATTGATAAACATTAGTAACCATACTTAAATAGATACCCGCCTTCACGGGCATTAATATGAAAATAGTAATTATAGGCCTTGGGAATTTTGGAATGTCACTCGCCATCAATCTATCAAACACGGGGAATGAAGTGATTACGGCAGACCACGACCCCGAAAAGGTTGATATGATTAAGGACAAAGTGGCCCATGCCGTTGTCATGGATGCCACAAATGAAAACGCTTACAATTCCTTGCCACTTAAAAATACAGATTTGGCAATCATTGCAATGGGACAGCGCAACGGAGCTGGGATAATGAGTACAGCAATCGTTAAGAAACTTACAAAAGCAAGGATAATTTCCCGCTCCGCCTCGGATTTGGAAGACACTATTTTGGAAGCTATGGGCGTAGATCAAATTATCCACCCTGAACAAGAATATGCCGAACGTTTTACCAAAAAAATTAATTTAAAAGGAAGTATAGACAACTTTGAAATTGACGATGAATATCTCGTCTCGGAAGTGGAAGTAGGCAAATCCTTAGTTGGCAAAACGATTATGCAATCCGATTTTCGCAAGACATTTAAGTTGAACATCATTACTATAATTCGAAAAAAATATCACACCAATTTATTGGGAAGGAATGTTGAAAAGCGCGAAGTGGTAGGTTTGCCAAAACCAGACATGGTTTTCCAGAGCGGTGATATTCTTGCTGTTTTTGGAAAGGACAAGGATGTAAAAAAATATTTAAAGAGTAAAGGTGACAGTTCTATCGACTAAAAAATTAAAGGAAAATCAAAGGTCACTTCTGCTTAATGCGGATATATCCTTGGTAGAATTCGATGCAATTGAAATCAAATTCACATCTTTCGAAATTCCTTCAACCATTGAGAATGCTATTTTTACCAGCCAAAATGGGGTTTTATCAGTTCAGAATTCAGTCCCGAAGAATGTCGGGATCAGAATTCAGAATTGCTTTTGTGTCGGGGAAAAAACAAAGACACTTTTGGAGTGTTTTGGTCAGAAAGTGATTAAAATGACCGAATATGCTTCAGAATTGTCGGAATATCTGGTGAAAAATCACAAGAATGACTCTTTTTACTTTTTCTGTGGAAACATTAGAAGCGAAGAAATTCCCTCAACTTTAAGTAAAAATCATATACCTTTTAAAGAAATAGTGGTTTACAACACAACGTTAAATCCGAAGAAGTTTGAACGGGATTTTGACGCCATTCTGTTTTTTAGTCCAAGTGGTGTAAGAAGTTATATTGAAGCGAATAAATCAATTCCCCAAAAAACTTTTGCTGTTTGCATTGGGACGACAACCGCTTCTGAAGCTCGAAAATTTAGTGAAAATGTGGTAATATCAAATTCGACCACGGTGGAAAGTGTAATTGCAAAAGCAGTGAAGATTTTAAATTGATCTGCAAGGTTTCCAAAACCTTGTAGGTCTAAAGTCAAATTCAGTAAAATATAATGAATCAAAAGGATTCAAAAGCCTGATAGGTTTAAACTATAAAAGATGATAAAAAACGATTTATTCTTAAAAGCCCTCCGCGGAGAAACCGTGGAGCGACCGCCAGTATGGATGATGCGTCAAGCCGGAAGATATTTACCTGAATTTCAGGAAATAAAAGCCAAATACGATTTCTTTACCCGTTGCCAAACGCCGGAATTGGCCAGCGAAATAACCGTTCAACCCATCCGCAGATATGGAATGGATGCGGCTATTCTCTTCAGTGATATTTTGGTAATTCCCCAGGCTATGAACATTCACGTGGAGATGAAACCAAATTTTGGTCCGTGGGTGCCAGAGCCCATTCGTTCCGCAAAAGATTTGGAGCGAGTAATTGTTCCAGATATTAACGAAACTCTTGGGTATGTGATGGACGCCATTGACATGACAAAGGAAAAACTAAATGATGAAATTCCCTTAATTGGTTTTGCCGGAAGTCCGTGGACGATTTTGTGTTATTGCGTTCAAGGACAAGGATCCAAAAACTTCGATAAGGCAAAAGAATTTTGTTTTACACAACCCGCGGCAGCACACGAATTACTTCAGAAAATAACAGACACAACAATTCTTTACTTAAAAGAAAAAGTAAAACACGGAGTTAACGCGGTTCAAGTTTTCGACAGTTGGGGCGGGATGCTTTCGCCAACAGATTACCAAGAATTTAGCTGGAAATACATTCAGCAAATAATTGATGCTTTAAAAGATGAAACTCCGGTTATAGCTTTTGGTAAAGGCTGCTGGTTTGCTTTAGATGTTATGGCAAGGAGCGGTGCTTCCGCTCTGGGGATCGATTGGACGTGTTCCCCTCGAAATGCAAGATATCTAACAGGCGGAAATATCACTTTACAAGGCAATTTTGATCCAACTAGATTATTCAGTCCACCTTCCGAAATAAAAAAGATGGTGAAACAGATGATAGATGAATTTGGAAAAGATCGTTATATCGTAAACCTCGGTCACGGCATTTTACCGAATATTCCGTTAGAAAATGCTGGAGCTTTTATTGATGCCGTAAAGGAATACAAAGCCGGATAAATGAAAATTCTGTCGCGAATATGGGAACTAAAATTCTCCAAATTATGGCGACTCGCGTGGATTGGGATTAAAAATCCATTTTTGGTAATGCCAACGAATCAAGCCACAATCCACACCATGCAAATATGCGACAGCATTTATGGCAATGCACATCATGGCGACAATAAGCCGAATGCATTTCGTCACGCTTTGTGGAATATTTTAATTGCAAGACGTGCTTTCAAAGTTTTAAAAACAAACGAGAAAGCTATTCGATGGAGTGAGAAAATAACCACATTGCACGAAACCTTAATGCCAAATCCGCCTTTGGAAAGAGAAATGGATTTGCATAACAATATGATGGGAAGAAAGTATTTTATCGAGCTTCAAGATGCTTCAGAAGAGAAGATAATTGAATTTTTAAAACTGAAATTAGAAGAAGCAGTGCAAATTAAAACAGTGGAAGAAACTGAAAATCTAAAAGAATTCTTGGTTTATATTGAAGAATAGACCTATCTGGTTTTTGAAACCTGTTAGGCTTTTGAGTATCTCCTGCAAGGTCTTTAAGACTTTGTAGGTATAAAAGTAAGACCTACAAGGTTAGAAAAAAACCTCGCGGGTCAGGACAAACAGTTATGAACTTTCTGCAAGGTACCAACTTGTCCGCCGAAGGAGAATGACTTTGTAAGTGTTAAAACAACCTAATGATTAAGAACATCCTAAAAGGCATATCAGCATACGCAGGAACTTTCAAGCTTATTAGCACTTTGAAGCTTTGGAAGTATTTTGCTATTCCGATGGTGATAAGTTTTTTAACAGCTGTTCTTATCGGTTTTTCAGCGTGGGGATTGAGTGATGACCTCGGAAACTTCATTTCAAGAATATGGTTTTGGGAATGGGGTGCCGAAACATTTAGAATTATCAGCAATTTTATCGGTGGGTTGATTATTATCGCATTAGGGTTAATGCTCTATCGACATATAATTATGGCCTTAAGTGCTCCTTTTATGAGTCCGGTTTCAGAAAAAATTGAAAGACATTTTTATGGAACAAATCACAATCACCGAAACACCACAAATGCAGCCCAATTATGGCGTGGGGTGAGGATAAATGTTCGAAATTTTAGTTTGGAATTGATGTTCACCCTGCCAATAATCTTGATAGGTTTTATTCCAGTTTTAGGTATCGTTTCAACGGTGCTATTGTTTTTGGTGCAGAGCTATTATGCCGGATTCGGAAATATGGATTATACATTGGAACGACATTTTAAATATTCCGAAAGCATAGATTTTGTACGTAAAAATCGAGGGCTGGCAATTGGAAATGGCATTGTTTTTATGTTGATGCTTTTAATTCCTGTTATTGGAATAATCTTGGTGCTACCACTTTCGGTGACCGCGGCGAGTACAGAAACCTTAAGAGTTTTGGAGAAATCTAAAAAGCTGGACATTTCTTCCTGCAAGGTCTCCAAGACCTTGTAGGTATATTAAATAGCCCAATTATGAAATCAGAAACAAAGCAAACTCATTCCAAGGCTTCCTGCAAGGTCTTACTCCAGCACTTTAATGCAACGACGGACAAGTCAGACCTTGTAGGTATTTTATAACATCCGAATTATGAATCTAGAACAATCTCATTATTACCACATTTCAAATAAAGATTAAAGAAAAACACATTTTGGGTGCAGACCTACAAGGAGGTTTTGCTGAAAAAGCAAAACGACACCTTGCAGGAAAAACGCTCAATTGCCAACCCGCATGCTGGACGGGGTTCCAAGATTTCCTGCAAGGTCTTCCTGCCGGACTCAACTGTAACGGCGAACAAGTCAATACCTTGTAGGTATATTAAATAGCCAAATTATGAATCTAGAAACAGAGACAACTCATTCCAAGACTTCCTACAAGGTCTCCAAGACCTTGTAGGTATTAAAAACATCTTAATTATGAACCTAGAAACAATAGAACAATCGCATTATTACCATATCTATAACCGTGGAATAAATGGAACCAATATTTTTAAAACCAATGAAAATAAGCGATATTTTCTTGAGTTGTTCGGTAAATATGTTGCTCCAAACGTAGAAGTTTTTGGATATTGTTTAATGGACAATCATTTTCACTTCTTAATTAGAGTAGAATCGGAACCAGAAGAATTCACCCAAGCAATGTCTAATTTTTTTAATGCCTATGCAAAAGCATTTAATAAATTTAGTGGGCGAACCGGAAGTTTATTTGAAAAACACTTTAAGCGAAAAAAAATAGTTGACGAAAGATATCTAAGAAATCTCTTAATTTATATTCATATGAATCCCGAAGAAATTCAGGATTATACGAACTATAAGTTTTCCTCGCTTCACCATTATTTGAATGATACTCAACCTAAATTTTTTACAATTTCAAAAGATTATATCATTGAGAATTTATTTGATTCTGTTGAGAATTTAACATTCGCACATAAAAAAGGAATAGAATTTAATTTGGTATTCGAAGAAAAGGAAGACCTACAAGGAGCCCCCGCAGAAAAAGCGGGGGAACACCTTGCAGGAAAAACCTCTGATAGAAAAACTGCAGAACATCTTGAAGAGAGAAACTCTGACTTTGAAGATCGTGTAGATAATGGGGCCTCTGAACTGCAATCCCGCCTGCGGGACGGGCAGGATGGTGTCGACGAAGCAGCCTCTGACCTGCAAGGTGTTGTCGACGAAGGAGACCTCCTTGTAGGTCTAAACCTCAAAATCCCTATGAAAGAAAAATTTGTCAAATACATAAAAAACCTACAAAATCAAATTACTTCAACTCTGGAAGAAATTGATGGAAAAGCAAAGTTTCAAGAAGATATTTGGGTACGTGATGAAGGCGGAGGCGGACAAACCCGTGTTATTGAAAACGGAAACGTTTTTGAAAAAGGTGGTGTTAATATCAGTGAGGTTCACGGAAAACTTCCTGAGAGCATGCAGGCCTATTTCGGTGTGAAAGATGCCGATTTCTTTGCCTGTGGTCTTAGCTTAGTACTTCATCCAAAAAATCCAATGGTACCAACCGTTCACGCCAATTGGCGCTATTTTGAAATGTATGATTCTGCTGGTAATATCGTGGACAGCTGGTTTGGTGGCGGTCAAGATTTAACGCCCTACTATCTTTTTGAAGAAGATGCCAGACATTTTCATCAAGTCTGTAAAACAGCTTGTGATAAGCATTCTCCTAAATTTTACGACACCTATAAAAAACGTTGCGACGAATATTTTTGGAATTCACACCGAAACGAAGCACGAGGAATTGGAGGATTGTTTTTTGATTATTTAAAGGAAACCGGCATGTCTTCTGGAGCTATAGCGAATGAAGAGGAGATGAAAATGCAAGATTGGTATAATTTTGTAACCGAAGTAGGAAATAGCTTTTTAGAATGTTACGTTCCAATCGTGGAAAAAAGAAAAGATCTTCCATTTACTGAAGCAAACCGAACTTGGCAAGAAATCCGTCGTGGTCGCTATGTGGAATTTAATCTCGTTCACGATAAAGGAACCTTATTCGGCCTAAAAACCAATGGACGAATTGAAAGTATTTTAATGAGCTTGCCACCGCACGTTCAATGGAAATATGACCATCATCCAGAGTTAGGAAGTGATGAGGAAAAATTAATTAAAGTACTAGAAGAACCTAAAGATTGGATTTAACCTATTCAGAATTACGTATTCTGAATTAAAATTATAAACTATGTACCCGTTAAGAAGAAACCGAAGATTACGAACCAGTGAAAGTATGCGAAGTTTGGTTCGCGAAACAATTATAAGTCCGAATGATTTTATCGTGCCGCTTTTTGTGGTGGAAGGAAAAGGTGTAAAAGAAGAAATAGCTTCTATGCCCAATTACTATCGTCTAAGTTTGGATTTACTAGGAAAGGAAACTAAGGAATTATGGAAACTAGGCTTAAAATCTGTATTATTATTTGTAAAAGTTGAAGATAAGTTGAAAGACAATACAGGGAAAGAGGCATTAAATCCGGATGGATTGATGCAACGAGCTATAAAAACGGTTAAAAATGCTGTTCCCGAAATGCTTGTTATGACCGACGTGGCGTTAGATCCATTTTCAATATATGGCCACGACGGAATTATTTCAAACGGAAAAGTGTTGAACGATGATAGTAACGCCGTTTTAGCCGAAATGTCTTTAAGTCACGCAAAAGCTGGTGCAGATGTTGTTGCACCAAGTGATATGATGGACGGACGAATTTTTGAAATAAGAACGCTCTTGGAAGATGAAGGATTCTACGATACTGGGATTATGGCCTACAGCGCAAAATATGCTTCGGCATTCTACGGGCCTTTCCGTGATGCTTTAGATTCTGCTCCAGTGGATTCGAAGGATATTCCAAAGGACAAAAAAACATATCAAATGGACTTCGGAAACCGTGAAGAGGCGATTCGTGAAACTTTAATGGACATCGATGAAGGTGCAGATATTGTGATGGTAAAACCAGGACTTTGTTATTTGGATATTGTTCGTGAAATTAAGGATGCCGTTAATGTTCCTGTTGCCGTTTATCAGGTAAGCGGTGAATATGCGATGTTAAAAGCCGCAGCAGAAAAAGGCTGGTTGGATCATGACGCGGTTATGATGGAGCAGATTACAGCCATAAAACGCGCTGGAGCCTCTATGATTGCAAGCTATTTCGCAAAAGATGTCGTTAAATTAATTTCATAAAAATCAAATATATTTTAAACCTTCCAAGCTGTCATTATCCATTCACAATCATAGTAAACATTTGGCTTGGAAGGTCTAAGATACTAGCATAGCCTAATCATATTTATTCGAATTTTAGTATTTATCAATACATTTTTGACATACATTTGTCGCGTGAAACACATTGAAAAACATATCTCCAGGTATTTTATTCTGCTTGCCATCTTCCTTCTTGGAAATGCAGCGACAGCGAATATCAAGCTCAGTTATGCCACCAATGTAGAAGATCACGTTGTTTCCGCCATTCCAAGCGATTCTCACGAAAATCCTTCTTTTTTTAATGAAATTTCGATTGGCGAGGCCTCCCAAACAATTAACCACAATGAAAATTTTGGTTTCGGTCTGTTTGCCATATTCTCCTCTCGTCAGTCTTATCCGCGATTACAGTATTCCGATAACCTTACCTCTTCCTTTTCCCTTAAAGACAAACGGGAACTCATTTTTCAATATTTATTTCCTTTCCATTTTTTTTGGTAATGTTTTGAAGTCTTTTCAAGCTGTTTGAATTTCCTTTCAAACGGCTATTTATTCAAAATCATTCACCTTAAAAATTATTTATTATGCAATTAGATTCAACCCTTATTGGGGTAATTATTCTATTAGTGATATTCGTTCCTGTAATTTATATGCTTGTAAGCGCATCAGGCAAGGACAAGAAATTAATGAAATCTCTGACACAACTATCTGAAGTTAAGGGAATTAATTTAAAAAATATTGATGTGATAGGCAACTTAGTCATCGGTATAGACGAAGGGACAAAAAAATTGGTCTATTCTTCAAAGAGAAACCTTGCAAACGATATTAAAATCGTAAGTCTTGAGAACGTTAAAGATTGCCGTGCCAAAAGTGTTAAGATCTCTGATAAAACACTTCAGTGGGTCGGTCTTGAAATCATTGAAAAACAAGGTAAACAAGAAATTCAGTTCTACTGCGAAACCGATGAGTCTGGATTGACAAAAGATCCTTACGTCTGCTTGCAAGATGCCAAAAGATGGGAAAGCACAGTGAAGCCACTTTTATTGAAAGCTTCCTAAAAAACAATCCTTAAATTTTCAAAAAACCGTTTCAATATTTGAAATTGGGACGGTTTTTTATGATGATTCGTCCATATCAATCATCAGCAATTTGTTTTTATGATCTCCTCCACTACTTTGGCCATTTCAGTTTCTTTTTGAGTCCCTATCACCAACTTTTTTCCGTTCTTTAGTTCAATTGCTAAACCCTTGCTCCCACTAATATTATAAACCGTTCCATATTGAGTCCCTAATCGAATTCCCCAACCTCCTACAAATCCATAATCAATCACCTCCGCAGTTTTAATCTCTTTCCAACGTATTTGTTTTTTTAGAAATGGGAAAAATATCATTTTGATTTCCCGTGAATCAATTTCAGTTTTAAGTTTAAACATTAAAAACAACGCTATTAAACCATAACTCAATAACGAAAAAAGAGTAAAATAGACATTTGATATTGAGTCAATTACAAATTCGTTTTGCGAAAATAACTGGGAGAAGATTGCGATGATAGGCATTATTCCAATTCCGATTAAAATAACCCAAAGCCACCACTGGGTAAACTTCTGTTCTTCGTTAAATATTGGTTTCATTATTATGCTCCTTTTTTGAAGTTTTCATTATCAGTTCTTGAGTCCGAATATAATACAGTTTACACAACACTTCCGTTAAAGATTCTATTTTAGACCAAATTGTTTATTTTGCATCTAGTACAAAGCAAGCTGTTATTGTCTGGACAGCGTTAAATTTTATTCCATCCATATAATAAAAATTGAAAAGAAGCACTCCGAATTGTAAAAAATCTTCATAATATATTTTTAAAAAGTTAATTTGCTAGGGCCATCTTTTTATATAATTAACACTATTTTATCGTAAAAACTGCGTTTGAATTCTTTATTTTAGTGAAAATTAATCAATTCACATGACCTTACTTATTATATATGCCCTACTCTCCATTTTCATTTCCTTTCTATGCTCAATCCTTGAGGCGTCGTTGCTGAGTTTTACCCCCACTTATCTCCGAATGAAAGTACGAGAAGGTAAAAAATACGCGACCTCCTTGACCAATTTTAAGAAAGATATTGATAAACCCTTAATTGCCATACTTACCCTAAATACAATTGCACATACTGTTGGCGCAATACTGGTTGGGGTTGAAGCTGAAAAACTTCCGTATAAAGTGGAGGTGTTTGGAATGAACATTGTTGGCATTGTATCAGCCATAATGACGATGCTTATTTTGGTGGTCTCCGAGATTATTCCTAAAACAATTGGCGCCACTTATTGGAAGAAATTAGGTCCTTTTACAGCGACTTTTTTAAAAGCGATTATCTTTCCACTTAAATATACTGGACTACTTTGGGTGCTCCTTTTTGTAACAAAAATGGTCGGTAAATCTGCCCACGTGAGCACAATGAGCCGAGAAGAGTTCATCGCGATTACGGACGCTGCTGAAGAAGAAGGGGTTTTTGAGGAAAAGGAAACCACGGTGATTAAAAATCTATTAATTTTTAAAAGTGTGCAAGCCAAAGACGTTATGACCCCTTTCACGGTCGTGACCCTTGAAGATGAAACTACAACCCTAAATGAATTTCATCAAAGTCATAAAAGCTTACGTTTTTCGCGGATTCCCGTTTATAAAGATAAGACCCATAACATTACGGGATTTGTGCTGCGGGACGATATTTTGGAAGAAATAGTTGAAGAAAGGGGCAACAAATTGTTAAGTGATATTAAACGCGAAATATTTATAATAGCTGCTGAAAAACCAATACCCGAACTTTTTGAAACCTTTATAAAACAACGAATGCATATTGCTGCTGTGGTCGATGAATTTGGAAACACCATAGGCGTCGTAACCATGGAAGACATCATTGAAACCTTATTGGGACTGGAAATTATGGATGAAAGCGACAATGTAGAAGACATGCAAGTTCAGGCAAGGAAGAATTGGGAAAAACGCGCTAAACGAATGGGAATTCAATTCAACGAAGACGATATACCTGAAAAATAAGTTGAATAATGAAAACGACTTTTATGCAAACTCCACTTGGAATTTTGGAAATTTCTGGGAATTCAGATGGGCTGGATTCAGTTAAATTTACTGACAATGGAGCACCTACTGATTCAAAAAAGATCCCCGAAGAGCTTAATAATGCCGTTATTCAGCTTCAGGAGTATTTTGAAGGAAAACGAAAGAATTTCAGTTTAAAACTTATCCCGAAAGGAACCGATTTTCAACAAAAAGTATGGAAAGAACTTCAGAAAATACCCTTCGGAAAAACTGTTAGCTATCAACAGATTGCGAGTCAATTAGGTAATCCTAAGGTAATCCGCGCTGCAGCTTCTGCCAATGGGAAAAACCCAATTTCGATAATTATTCCTTGTCATCGTGTAATTGGTAGTGACGGTTCTTTAACTGGTTATGCTGGTGGACTTCATCGCAAAAAATGGTTGCTTGAACTCGAAACTCCGCCGCAACAACAATCCTTGTTTTAAACCACTGTTTATACAATTAGAATAATGATTGAGCTAAAAATACTTATATTATGTCTTGTCCCGATGGGACATAGAAGTATATGGGTTCCATTTTCCTTTAATGCCTAACGGCATACTGCCCCAGCGGAGCAAAATAATATTGGTAGCCAGCAAAGAACGTTTAAGAAAATGTCCTGTAGGGACATAATGTGATTTTTAACCAACCTACACCTCTTTTAAATGAAAAGACTTGGAAAAATTCTCAAATGGTTTTTTATTTTGCTGATTGTGGCAATAATTGGCCTATATAGCACAGGGTATGGTTATATAATAAAAGGTATTTGGGTGGTCTATCTTCATGGCCATACTACTGCATTCATTGATGATTTCAAATATTTTGAAAACGACGAAATTCCAGCAAGTACCAATCCTCAACCTTGGCCGATCCACGTAGATTACAATAAAGCGAAGGCGAGTAAAAAGCTTGCGGAAGCCAATGAAAAGTTAGGTACGGTTGCCTTTTTGGTTATAAAAAATGATAGCATTTGGTTTGAAGAATATTATGATGGCTTCGGCAAAAACTCTCAAACAAACTCCTTTTCAATAGCGAAAAGTATTACCTCCACATTGTTGGGAAAAGCAATAGACGACGGTTTTATAAAAAGTCTCGATCAACCCGTAGGAGATTTCTATCCACAGTATAAAGACACGGGGCTGACAGTTGGAGATCTATCTTCCATGGCATCAGGATTAAATTGGGATGAATCCTATTCCAACCCTTTTGGAATGACAGCAAAAGCTTATTATGATGAGGATTTGGCGAAAAACATCCTCAATCTCAAAGTGGTCGATTCGCCAGGGATTAAGTTTAAATATTTAAGCGGAAACACCGAGCTTTTGGCAATGGTACTTCAGAAGGCAACAAAAAAGCAGTTGTCAGATTATTTATATGAAAGTTTTTGGAATCCTATGGGTGCAGAAAACCCTGCTCTTTGGCAAGTGGACGATGTTGAAAATCGGCTTGCAAAAGCGTATTGTTGTATTGGCAGCAACGCGAGGGACTTTGCGCGTTTCGGAAAATTGTATAAGGATTATGGCAAATGGAATGGAAAACAGTTGCTCGATTCGGCTTTTGTCGTCAAATCAATCACTCCGCGTTTTGCGAAAAGTCCAGAGTATGGTTATGGATTTTGGATGAGTAATTTTTTAGAAAAAGATATTCTTGCAATGCGCGGTATTTTGGGGCAATATGTTATTGTTATTCCCGAAGATGACCTAATAATTGTCCGACTTGGGCATCAACGAGGTGCAAAAATTGGTTTACCTTTTAGTTCGGATTTTTATGTTTATGTGGAGGAGGTCTATCGCATGTTGTAAGAAATTTGAATAATAGTTTTCCTTTCATTTTTATCGAGAAATTCCCTTTATTCCGCCAAATTTTTATTGTAGTCATAAAACAGAACGCACACCATTTATCTTCCATAATGACGTAGATATTTAAGTTTAATAATAATTCCGTAACTTTAACTTCTCCCCAGTCTAAAATTCCACGGTATGATAAAGTGCTTAAATTTGGAGCACATTCTGTTTTTGGACATAGAAACGGTTCCACAACATCAACATTTCGACGAACTTGACGATGCTTCAAAGGCATTGTGGGAACAAAAAAGCCAGTACCAACGCAAAGAAGATTTTTCGGCAGAAGAGTTTTACGACCGTGCAGGAATTTGGGCAGAGTTTGGAAAGATAGTCTGTATTTCTGTCGGCTATTTTGTGTTAAAAGGAGATATTCGGAATTTCCGAGTAACCAGTTTCCACGGCGACGAGGTTAAAATATTGAAGGATTTTAAATCGCTGCTCGAGACCCACTTCAACAAACCCCATCATCTGCTCTGCGCGCACAACGGGAAAGAATTCGACTTTCCTTACATTGCTAGACGTATGCTTATCAACCGCATTGACATTCCATTCAAATTAGACCTCTTCGGAAAAAAACCTTGGGAAGTTCCCCATTTGGATACCCTAGAACTATGGAAGTTTGGCGATTATAAAACCTATACTTCCCTAAAACTAATGGCTCATGTCCTTGGCATTCCTTCCCCAAAAGATGATATAGACGGAAGCGAGGTACGAGCTGTTTTTTACGAAGAAAATGATATTGATAGAATCGTTATATATTGTGAAAAAGACACCGTTACGGTCGCCCAGATTCTCCTGCGACTTAGAAATGAGGATATTTTAACCGTGGATGAAATACTTTCTGTTTGAAACCAACGCTGGGTCAAACGTGCAAATATGGCCGTTTGTAAAAAATTTAGTAGATTTGCCGGTCATAACAAAACTAATTCTTTATGACGACTTTAAAATTTATCCCAAAATCCTTTTTGTTTTTTCTATTAATGGCTGCTCCGTTCTTTATTTCCTGTAAGAACAATGAAACCAGTGCTGAAGATTCAACTGAAGCTACTCAAGAAGCCACTCTTGAACAGAAAAAACAAATGCTCGATAATGTTGTTCCTGCAAATGGCAACACTTCAAATTCGGGAGACATGGCCGCCTTAAACCCAGAACACGGACAACCTGGACATAGATGTGATCTGCCAGTGGGAGCGCCATTAAATGGAAGTGCAGCTAGCCCTAAAGCCACTCCAGTCCAAGGCAATAATCTTATTCAAAACCAAACCAATGCGGCTCCTGCTAAGGTTGCCAATGGCATCAATCCAGCGCATGGGCAACCGGGCCACAGATGTGATGTGAAGGTTGGAGACCCTCTGTAATTCTCAGGGAATTTCAAAAAAAATTAGGGACTCAATTCAAAATAGAATTGAGTCTTTTTTTATGAAGTTGGATGATTTGAATTTATTGAATACTCCTTAAAAATTATTTTGAACACTTTGTACTATCTTTGAAAAGATGACAAAAGCACCTCTCTTATCGGTTCAGGAACTCACAGTTTCCTTTGGAAAAAAGAAGAAATCTACAGAGGTTCTGCATAACATTTCTTTTGCGGTTCAGGAAAATGAAATCTTGGGAATTGTGGGGGAATCTGGTTCAGGAAAATCGGTTACCTCTTTATCCATAATGGGTTTACTTCCGAAAAAGACGGCACACTGCTCAGGATCCATTCTTTTTGATGGAAAGGATTTACTAAAAATCAAAGAAAAAGAATTTAGGGAGATTCGCGGTAAAGAAATTGCCATGATTTTTCAGGAACCTATGAGCGCCCTGAATCCTTCCCTAAAATGCGGAAAACAGGTTTCTGAAATCCTTCAACTTCATCTAAAGATGAATTTTTCCGAGGCAAAAAAAGAGACGATTTCCCTATTTGAAAAAGTAAAACTACCGCGTCCTCAAGAAATTTACAACAGCTATCCCCACCAAATAAGCGGCGGACAAATGCAACGCGTGATGATTGCAATGGCAATTGCCTGCAAACCCAAACTTCTTATCGCTGACGAACCTACAACCGCTTTGGATGTAACGGTTCAAAAGGAAATTATTTCTCTTTTAAAATCTATTCAGCAGGAAACGAAAATGGCGATGCTGTTTATTTCGCACGATTTAAATTTGGTATCAGAAATCGCTGATCGTGTTATGGTAATGTACAAAGGTGATGTAGTGGAAAACGCCACAACTTTTGAAATTTTTAAAATACCAAAAGCAGAATATACCAAAGCTCTTTTGGATGCACGTCCTGCGCTAGATGTTCGATTGGCTATTTTACCAACCATTGCTTCCATCGCTGATAAAAGCTTTGTGTCCAAGGAGATTAAACCTGCCGAACGCGCCAAAAGACACAAACACATTTATACCCAAGAACCTATTCTGGAAATTTCCAATCTTTCGAAATATTATTTCAGCAATATGGGTTTCTTTTCAGAAAAGAAGGTCGTAAAAGCCGTGGATGAAGTAAGCTTTTCAGTTTTTGAAGGCGAGACTTTAGGTCTTGTAGGCGAATCGGGATGCGGGAAATCTACCTTAGGAAAAACCATTCTTCAACTAGAGAAAGCTACTTCGGGAAGCATAAAATATAGAGGGCAAGAACTTACGAATCTCGGCAAAACAGAAATTCGAAATCTACGGAAGGAAATTCAAATTATTTTTCAAGATCCCTATTCCTCGCTCAATCCGCGATTACTGATCGGTCAGGCTTTGATGGAACCCATGGAAGTTCACAACCTCGGGAAATCGAAAAAAGAACGACAACAAAAAGCAATTACGCTTCTTGAAAGAGTGGGATTAAATGAAAGTTATTTTTATCGTTATCCACATGAATTATCAGGTGGGCAACGACAGCGAGTGGGAATTGCAAGAACAATCGCTGTTGAGCCCAAACTCGTTATCTGCGACGAATCTGTTTCTGCTCTCGATATTTCGGTGCAGGCTCAAGTATTGAATGTGCTCAATGAACTTAAGAATGATTTCGGGTTTACCTACATATTTATATCGCACGATTTGGCTGTGGTAAAATATATGTCTGATCAACTTTTGGTGATGAACAAAGGAAAAATAGAGGAATTAGGCGACGCAGATGAAATTTACGCCAATCCACAAACGGAATATACCAAAAAACTAGTGGGCGCAATTCCAAAAGGAATTTAGGCCCACAAATATGAATTTACATTATAAAATTCTTCCGAATTTCTTGTCTTAGAATTTCATTTCCGGAATATCACCATCGATAACCAAATCTCCTTCAGTAGCTTTTTGGATTTCTTCAACCGAAACTCCGGGAGCACGCTCTAACAAATGAAATTTACCATCTCTAATTTCCAAAACAGCGAGATTGGTAACAATCTTTTTTACGCATTTTACGCCAGTAAGCGGAAGGGAACATTCCTTTAATAACTTAGATTCTCCTTCTCTATTAGTGTGGAGCATAGCCACAATGATATTTTCAGCAGAGGACACTAAATCCATAGCTCCGCCCATACCTTTTACCATTTTACCGGGGATTTTCCAATTGGCTATATCGCCATTTTGGGCGACTTCCATGGAGCCGAGAATGGTTAAATCTACGTGCTGTCCGCGTATCATTCCAAAACTCATAGCCGAGTCGAAGAAAGATGCGCCAGGTAGTGCGGTAATGGTTTGTTTACCTGCATTTATCAAATCTGGATCCTCTTCGCCTTCAAAAGGAAAAGGACCCATCCCGAGAATTCCATTTTCACTTTGGAATTCAACATTAATATCGTCGCGCACAAAATTGGCCACCAAAGTTGGAATACCAATTCCTAAGTTGACGTAGTATCCGTCTTTAACTTCCTTTGCTATCCGTTGTGCTATTTGTTCTTTTGAAAGTGACATAATTTTAATTTGATGATTTGATGATTTGATGATTTGAAAATGGCAAGATTCCATTAGAATCTTACTTAAGTAATAAGTGTTTCAAGATTTATTCTTACTTGTACTGATGATTTTTGAAATAATTTTGATGATTGATTCTAAATCTTCCATCATAGCATCAGGAGGGTTTGGATAATGTTTTGAAGTTTCACATAATTTGAGCCAAAATTCGGTCTCATCAGCTTCTTTTGCCGCTATTTTAAATTTGTGAATAAAATCTATACGGCTTTCGGCATTTTGAGCTTCTCTAATATTCGCTCCAACAGAAGTGCCGCTTTTAAACAGTTGCGACGCCATTTCGTATTTATGTAACTTCCGCAACTCTTCGGTATATTCGATTATTTCTAAGGCAAATTCGAATGTTTTAGCTACGATTAGATTCTCCTTATCATTTCTCATACTTTAAAACATTGCAAACTTCAAATTATCAAATTTTCTAATTCACACATTATCAAATCACTTTTTCCTAACAGTTAATTGCTCAATTCTCTTTTCATATTTCTCTCCTTGGAATATTCTTTGGACAAAAATTCCAGGAATATGGATATTGTTGGGATCCAACTCTCCCACAGGAACAAGTTCTTCCACTTCAGCCACGGTTATTTTAGCCGATCCACACATGGCTGGGTTGAAATTTCTCGCAGTGCCTTTAAATACAAGATTTCCGGCTGCATCACCTTTCCATGCTTTTACGAAGGAGAAATCAGCTTTAAAAGCTTCTTCCATCACGTACATTTTTCCGTTGAACTCTCGTGTTTCCTTTCCTTCCGCCACTTCGGTTCCGTAACCGGCTGGAGTGAAAAAAGCTGGAATACCAGTTCTGGCAGATTCGCAACGTTGCGCCAAAGTTCCTTGAGGCACAAGTTCTACTTCCATTTCTCCACTTAACATCTGTCTTTCAAATTCGGCATTTTCTCCTACATAAGAAGAAATCATTTTCTTTATCTGATGTTTTTTCAACAAAAGACCTAGACCGAAATCATCCACACCTGCGTTGTTGGAAATACAAGTTACGTTCTGGATATTTAGTCTAACTAATTCGTTTATTATATTTTCAGGAATGCCGCAAAGGCCAAAGCCTCCTAACATAAAAGTCATTCCGTCCTGAATTCCTTCACAGGCTTCTCGAACATTTGAAACTGTTTTTCTAATCATTTTTTAATTTTTATTAAAATTATTAAAAATCGAATTCGTCTGGGACTTTTTCTTCATCCCGATTGCCTTCTCTCCATTTGGAGCAGTCCGTTTCAATTGAGAGATTTGCGGGTCTTGGGAAATTTCCTGTAGAAACATCCAAATCTTTATCGGCATAGCATTTCTTCATGTACATCCCCCAAATAGGTAATGCCATTGTGGCTCCTTGACCATATAATATAGAACCAAAATGGGTTGCCCTATCATCCCCACCAACCCAAACGCCGGTAACTAAATTTGGCACCATTCCCATAAACCATCCATCACTCTGATTTTGTGTGGTTCCAGTTTTTCCAGCAATTGGATTTGTAAAATTATAAGGATATCCTGTGACCGCCTTTTTATAAACCTCAGCTCCTTCCCTACCAGTTCCTCTAAGTCGGCTACCTGAGCCAGATTGGGTCACTCCTTCCATCAAACTGACCGTAACATAAGCGGTTTCATCACTAATTACATCTTTGGTTTTCGGCACGTTTTGGAAGAGCACGGTTCCATTTTTATCTTCGATTCGTTGAATTAAGATTGGTTCCACATAAACTCCTTCATTAGCGAAAGTGCTATATGCGCCAACCATTTCATAAACCGAAATATCGGCAGTTCCCAATGCTATGGAAGGAACGGCTGGGATATCTTTAGTGTTAATACCCATTTTCTTTATTAAGTCAATCACGGGTTCTGGACCTACACGATCTATCAACCTTGCAGTAATTGTGTTGATGGAATTAGCCAGTGCATATTTTAAAGTAACCATTCCTCCATAAGTATCACCTGCGTTTTTTGGAGTCCATGGCTGTAATAAATGGTGTCTCCCTGCGGGAATTGTATAAATGGTATTTGGAAGCGTATCGCAGGGCGACATATGCATCTGGTCTATGGCAGTGGCATACACAAAAGGCTTAAAGGTAGATCCTATTTGTCGTCTTCCCTTTTTGACCATATCATATTTATAGTGTTTGTAGTCAATTCCTCCCACCCATGCCTTCACTTCGCCTGTTTGGGGAGTCATAGACATCATGGCAGCCTGCAAAAATGATTTGTGATAACGAATAGAATCCATCGGAGTCATTATTGTATCGATGTTGCCTTTCCAAGAAAAAACTCGCATCGGTACTCTTTCTTTAAAACTTTGAATGATTTCTGCTTCATCTTTTCCTTGCCTTGCCATTTCACGCCAGCGGTCACTTTTGCGCATGGCAGAATTCAAAATACTTTCTGTTTCCTTTTCGGTAATATGGCGGAAGGGTGCGGTTTTGTTGTTTTTGTTTTGTTCATCAAATACCTTTTGCAAACGAGCCATATGGGTTTTTACAGCTTCTTCCGCATATTCCTGCATTTTGCTGTCGATTGTAACAAAAACCTTGAGCCCATCCTCATAAATATTGTACTTAGTACCATCTGGTTTTGGATTTTTCTTTATCCAGTCCTCCATATAATTTCTGGCATACTCACGAAAATAAGTAGCACTGCCTTCATCATGGCCTTGCGGAGTATATTTGAGATTGAGTGGAAGCGCTTGAAGAGAATCCTTAACTTGTTCGGAGATATATCCATATTTCTCCATTTGTGAGAGCACTACATTTCTGCGATTAGTAACTCCTTCAGGATTTCGCAGTGGGTTGTATAGGGAAGCATTTTTAAACATCCCTACTAACATTGCAGATTCAACTGTATTAAGACTGGCGGGAGATTTATCAAAGTAAATATGAGCGGCAGATTCAATTCCCACTGCTTGATTTACGAAATCGTATTCGTTAAAATACATTGTGATTATTTCTTCTTTTGTATAGCGGCGTTCCAAACGGGTGGCGATAATCCACTCTTTCATTTTCTGCAGACCACGTTGGAATTTGTTCCTAGAAACTTGTTCTGTAAAAAAGAGTTTGGACAACTGTTGGGTAATGGTACTCGCTCCACCCCTGGATCCTAAAAAGGCAACAGCTCTTAAGGTTCCTTTTCCATCTATTCCTGAATGGTCATAAAAACGGGCGTCCTCAGTAGCTATTAAGGCGTTGACTAAATGGTCTGGCAAGGAATCAAACTGAACCGGAGTTCGGTTTTCTTTATAAAATTTACCGATGGTTTTTCCATCTGAAGAAACAATTTCGGTGGCAAGGTTTTTTTCTGGATTCTCAAGGCTAGTTTCATCTGGGAGACTTCCGAAAGCTCCCCAAGAAGCCAAAAGAAAAAAGAAGAGAATCAACAGAATGAATCCGCCAAAAATCATCCAAAATGTCTTGATATGCCGGCCAACGTCATCCTGGCCCTTTTTCTTATTTGTTGTTTTTTTTGCCATATACTTTTTACTGATTGGTAGCTTCCTCAATACTTAAGCCAACATCTGTAATACCTTCAAGTTTTTTAACGCCATCCACCGCGCCATTATTGCGCATTGCCTGTTCGATGATAACGCTATAGTCGCCATCCTCAAGAAACCGCACATGCTCTTTGTACCACAATTTGCTTTCCTTAACATTGCCGATTCCCTGTCCCATCCATGAACCATCTGGGTTGGCCATACGATATTCAAGAGTGTCAGTAATTGTTTTTCCAAAAGGGAAGTTAATTGAAACTATCAAAAATATATTATTGTATTTATAATCATTAGTGTTGCGAATATCCAGAAACAGGTTGTAACTCTTAAGAGAATCTAATTGTGGCAGTTTAAACTCCACCGCTTCTTCCTGACCCCAATATCCATCCATAGGTCGTGTTTCACTAAAAACCGTATTGGATTCACAAGAAACGAAAACCACAACAATCAAAAAAAGTGCTAAAAGCTTACTCATTTTTTTTAGGCTTTCTGTTTCTATTTTGTTTTCTCGGTTTATTTCGAGTGCCTTCAACTGCTTTGGGTTTGTTTTTACTCTTACCGCGGCTTTTCTTTTTCTGTTTCGGCCTATCAAATCGAGTAAGACTGTCTTGCCCTACCAAATCACTGATTGGCTCCTTTTCCAAGGTTGGTACTTCAATAGCAAATGCCTCAAGAGCCAATGGCTTTTTACCCTTTCTGTTCTGTTCAATAATCTCGTTTGCCTTTTCTGAAGTAAGTTCGTGCCAATTCATGCCTTCCTTCTCATAAGCGTACCAAAGTCTGCCTTTAAAAATATCAATTTTCTGGCAACTGGCCGTACCTTTTTCGGTTTGAAGTTTGGTTTCTGTATCGGGAAATGAATCCAAGGCCTCCAAATAGGTATCCAATTCATAATTGAGACAACATTTCAATTTTCCACATTGACCTGCGAGTTTTTGTGGATTTAAGGAAAGTTGTTGATATCGGGCAGCGGTCGTGTTTACTGAACGGAAATCCGTCAACCACGTGGAGCAGCAGAGTTCTCTTCCACAACTACCAATACCACCTAAGCGAGCGGCCTCTTGACGAAAACCGACTTGTTTCATTTCAATCCGGCTATTAAAAGTTCTAGCGAATTCTTTGATTAAATCTCGAAAATCTACCCTTTCTTCAGCGGTATAATAAAAAATGACTTTGGACCCATCGCCTTGAAATTCAACATCGCTAATTTTCATATGAAGGCCTAAACGGATTGCAATTTCACGCGAACGCTTTTGAATACTATTTTCACGATCTCGAAAAGATTGCCAAACATCAATATCCTTTTGGGATGCTTTCCGATAAACTTTTGGGAGCAAATCGGTTTTTAAAGGAATTTTTTTCTTTTTCATTTGCACACGAACCAATTCTCCCGTAAGTGTTACAATTCCGATATCATGACCGGGCGAAGCCTCAGTAGCTATAATGTCCCCAATAGACAAGGTAAGGTTTTCAGAGTTTTGGAAAAATTCTTTTCTTCCATTTTTAAAGCGCACTTCCACAGCATCGAAGAGTTCCATGTTGGTGGGAAGCGACATATTTGAAAGCCAGTCGAACACCGTGAGTTTGTTGCAGCCATCAGTTCCGCAAGTACCATTGTTCTTGCATCCCCTTGGTTGGCCGCCGGTGCTTGTGGCACAGCTGTTACAGCCCATATTTTCTATATATAAAGCCCTTCTTCAAAGAAAGAGGGACGAAGATTAAACTTATAATTCAATCAGTAAAGATACCGATATTTAATTATGAATTCAGAATTCAGAATTCAGAATTTTTTGAAATCCTTGTCTGGCTCCCCAGAAGTCCCTCCCTAACCCTCCCCGAAAGGAGGGGACTTCAGGAGAGGACTTATTTCATGAATTTCAATTTCTCAGAACGTCCTTTCTTGAAAATTTTGTTGCTGTTTGGAATACCCTGACGTCGTTTTTTTTGCTCTTCCTCCGGTAGATGGATAACTTGGATACAATCGTCAGAACAACAGTTTTCCATTTTTACAGCACAGTTTTCACATTGTATAAAAAGCAAATGACAAGCTTCATTGGCGCAATTTGTATGCGTATCACAAGGTTCGCCACATTGATGGCAGTGGCTAATAATATCCTCGGTAATGCGTTCCCCGCGCCGGTGGTCGAAGACGAAATTCTTTCCGATAAATTTATTCTCGAGCTTTTGATTTTCAACCTGTCGAGCATATTCTATAATTCCGCCTTCTAGCTGAAAAACGTTTTTAAACCCCTTGTGTTTATAATATGCACTGGCCTTTTCGCATCGGATTCCTCCTGTGCAATACATTACCAATTTTCTGTCTTCCTTGTGATCTTTTAATTCTTCTTCAATAATATCCAAGGAATCGCGGAAAGTATCGACATCAGGAGTAATGGCGTTCTTAAAATGACCAATCTCACTTTCATAATGGTTTCGCATATCCACCAACATCGTATTCGGATCTTCAATGAGTTCATTAAATCGAACTGCATCCACGTGAATACCCTTGTTGGTTACATCGAAAGTTTCATCGTTCAAACCATCGGCAACAATTTTATCACGGACTTTTACTTTCAGTTTTAGAAAGGATTTCAAATTATGTTCTATTGCGATATTTAGACGGACATCTTTAAGGAAATAAATTCCATCCAGAAATTCCTTGAATTCCTTAAAACGTTTTGCAGGAACTGAAAGCTGGGCATTTATGCCTTCGTGAGCGACATAAATACGGCCCAAAACGTCCAAATCGTTCCACGCGACAAAAAGATGATTTCTGAATAGGTGTGGATTGCCAATTTTGGCATATTGATAAAAAGAAAGAGTAAGCCGCTCTTCGCCAGCTTCTTCAAGAAGTGATTCCCTTTCTTTCGCACTTAATTTATTGTACAGTTGCATGCTATACTTTTTTTAGGTGGAAAATGAATTTAATTTGAAAGTGCAAAAGTAAGTATTTTGCAGGAAATTTTCCTTCTTAGGAATTGATAGGTCTCCGAATTTTTGAAGGTCATCCAAAAAAACAATATTTATCTTTTCAAAAATCTTTCCTCAAAAGATTCTCAAAGAAAAATTAAAATCCGCTATCGTTCAAAACGTTATTTTGTTAACAAAAATCCGTTCTGCTCTTATTTTCTTTTTGCGCTTCAACCAAAGAAACAGTACCTTAGCTTCCTATATATAGCACTAAAAAAACACTGAAAATGAGCACTGAAAAAGACGCAAAATTAAAGGCTTTAAAGCTAACCCTAGATAAATTAGATAAAACTTACGGCAAAGGAACTGTAATGAAAATGGGCGATAGAGCCGTGGAAGATGTGGACGTAATCCCAACGGGTTCGCTAGGACTGGATGTGGCACTTGGCGTTGGCGGTTATCCTCGCGGAAGAGTCATTGAGATATATGGCCCAGAATCTTCAGGAAAAACAACCTTGACGCTACACGCAATGGCAGAAGCACAAAAAAAAGGAGGTATTGCTGCCTTCATAGATGCCGAACACGCCTTTGATAGAACGTACGCCGAAAAATTGGGTGTCGATGTAGAAAATCTTATCATTTCACAACCCGACAACGGAGAGCAAGCCCTGGAAATCGCTGACAACTTAATCCGTAGTGGCGCCATTGATATTGTGGTTATCGACTCGGTTGCTGCATTGACACCAAAAAGTGAAATTGAAGGCGAAATGGGCGATAGCAAAATGGGACTCCATGCTCGTTTGATGAGCCAAGCCTTGAGAAAACTTACAGGATCCATCAGCAAAACAAAATGTACTGTAATCTTCATTAACCAATTGCGCGAGAAAATTGGAGTTATGTTCGGAAACCCCGAAACTACAACTGGTGGAAATGCGCTGAAGTTTTACGCCTCGGTACGTTTAGATATCCGTCGCTCAACACAAATAAAGGATACCAGCAGCAACGCCACAGGAAACAAAACTCGCGTAAAGGTGGTAAAAAATAAAGTTGCACCACCTTTTAAAATGGCAGAATTCGACATTATGTACGGCGAAGGAATCTCAAAAGTGGGAGAAATTATTGATTTAGGCGTAGATTTTGAAATCATCAAAAAAGCAGGCTCTTGGTTTAGCTATGACGATACAAAATTGGGTCAAGGCCGCGACGCCGTAAAAGCACTTCTATTAGACAATCCGGAACTAATGGAAGAACTTGAAATAAAAATAAAAGATAGCATAGCGGCATTAAGTCACTAATTTTTATTTGGCCAGTAACGCAACCCTTTTGATTTTCTGGCATCTACAGACTGTAGGAACCTTGAACACAACGGTTGCCCTCTTGTAAAACAGTAGAGGTATTTACGATGACCCTAATTCACGGCACTACATTTGACTTTAGACGAGCTCATCATACAATGCAAAAAGCAGGATTCAAAGGCGCAGGGAGAATTATACACGAGGTATAATAGAGTCCTATTTGCCATTTGCCTCCGATATTCGCCCAACTATACCGAGGCTGAAGACAATTTGCAAGATGCGTTTCTAACTATTTTTAAAAAGATTGAACAGTTTAATGCCAAAGGTTCCTTTGAAGGCTGGATGAAACGGGTTACGGTAAATACCGTTCTTCAAAAATACCGAAAACAACGAGTTTTTGAAATTGTTGATGAAGGGCAAATTGAAGATCAAGAAGATACTGAGGTTGAAGACGAAGAAATACCATTGCAGTTTTTGCTGAAGATCATTCAAGAATTGCCAGATCGCTACCGATTGGTTTTCAGCATGTATGTGATGGACGGTTACCAACATAAAGAGATAGCCGAGATGTTAGGAATCAGTGATGGCACGTCTAAATCAAACCTAGCACGAGCCAGAGTGATTCTAAAAAATAAAATTGAAGCCTATAATGCCGAAAATAACACTTAAAGCATTATTGATAATTAGTTCAAAAATATCCAATCCCTCTTATTCGGGATAAAAATGAAAGACAAAATAAACATAGACAAACTTTTCGATCAAGGTTTCAAAAATTTTGAAGCCACACCTTCGCCACGCGTTTGGGAAAATATCCAAGCAGAGTTGAATAAGAAGAAAAGAAATCGCAAACCTATCCCACTGTGGATAAAATATGGCGGTGTTGCTGCTTTGCTTGCTTTGTTATTAACTGTTGGGAATTGGATTTACACACCGATTGAACAAATTCCGAATTCCATTACAAACGAAAACATTGTGGATCCAGTTGAGAAAATACAAGGGAACGAGGATATCCCTAATTCAGAATTGCCTGAATCACAAGTAGCAACAGAACAGGACAATAATAATATTCTGAACGAATCTGCTGAAAATGTAATTACCTCAACCGATACTACTTTTAAAAACGATAAGAATTCAGAATCAGTTCGAAAATCTACAAAAACCGCAATTGCCACAAACAAATTTGAAAATAACCAGCCTATAACTAAAGAAAGACAACATAAAAACTTAAAGGGCCAAAATTACCCCAAAACTAATACAAATAAAGAGGTGGCAATTTCAGAAAATTCTTCGGAATTAACTGTAAATAAGTACGCTACAACCGATATTCGAAAAAACACAGAAAAAGAAAACTTAGAGGGAGAGGGCAACAAAATTATTTTCAAAGAAGTTGACGGGAAGATTTCCGTTGCAAAAAAATCCGAAGAAATTAAGAAGGAAGATCCTGCCAAAACCGAAACAGGGCATGACTCCAAAAACAAGAAATCAATCCTCGATGCTATTGCCGAAAAAGAGGAGGTGGAAGAGGATTTGTTAGAAAACAAAAAACAAATACCTGAACAACGTTGGAATGTAACTCCAAATGTAGCTCCAGTCTATTACAGTAGTTTTGGAAATGGGTCTTCCATAGATCCTGATTTTGATAACAATCCACAAAAAGGCGATGTGAACATGAGTTATGGTTTGCAAGTGAGTTACGCCTTGAGCCCACGTTTAAGCGTGCGCACTGGTTTAAATAATGTAGATTTAAGTTATAGTACTTCCGATATTTTAATTGGGACTGGACCTGTTTCTGATGCGCTAAGCTCTGTTGATTATGGCGGTAAACAAATTGTTGTTACTGCTATAAATCGTTCATCTTTAAACACTAGCGGCACGAATAATTTTGGCGATATTACCTTAAAATCAACTAGTGGAGATGCACGATTGATTCAAAACATCAATTACTATGAAGTTCCTTTAGAACTAAAATATGCCGTAATCAACAATAAATTTGGCGTAAATATTATTGGTGGTTTAAGTACAATGTTCCTAGGAAATAACGAAATCTCAGTAAAAGCAGATAATTTTAGTAGCGTATTAGGGGAGGCCAACAATCTATCCAGTGTGAGTTTTTCTACCAATGTTGGATTAGGTCTGGATTATAAATTGTCTAAAAAATTTATATTTAATATTGAGCCTATGTTTAAATACCAGCTCAATCCCTACACCGACTCATCAGTAAATTTTAAGCCTTATTACCTAGGGGTTTATAGTGGATTAAGTTTTAAGTTTTAGGTTAATTTAGTTATAGTTGAATTTGTTTGATTCACGTCAGGCATTGTACTTGAGAAAACCGCCCTTCGCCATAGGGCGGTTTTTTTATTTTCCACATTCCATTCCGCCGAATCATCTACTTCGACAAAAAAATCGTAACTTTATTTTTGGATTTCTTGGAGATTACTTTACAGATTAATTGCGTATTTCCTTCGAAATTATAAAAATGAAAACCTCCAATTCCCTTCACCGTGGGAATACTAAACTTTAAAATAATTATTTTGAGCGACTCCTTAAAAATAACGATAATTCAAAGCGACTTACACTGGGAGAACCCTGAGGCAAATCGTGCCATGTTTTCGGATAAAATTCAAGGCATCGTGAACAAAACGGATTTAATAATCCTACCGGAAATGTTCTCAACAGGATTTTCGATGAATGCCGAAAAGCTTGCCGAACCATCAAATGGAGATACTTTTCAATGGATGGTTTCTGAAGCGAAAAAGAATGAAACCGCCATCACAGGCAGTATTATTATTGTCGAAAACAATACCTTTTACAATCGTCTATTTTTTGTTTTCCCCGATGGAAATTTTGAAAAATATGACAAACGCCACACCTTTACTTATGCCCAAGAAAATGAAACCTATTCTAAAGGAACAGAACGTTTGCTAGTAAATTACAAAGGGTGGAAAATCTGTCCATTAATTTGCTATGACCTCCGTTTTCCGGTTTGGGCAAGGAATACAGAAGAGTACGACGTGTTAATTTATGTGGCTAACTGGCCGAAGGTACGAACACTCGCTTGGGAAACATTGCTTCGGGCACGAGCAATAGAAAATATGGCCTATTGTGTAGGAGTTAACCGAGTTGGGATTGATGGGAAAAACCATGAATACATTGGTCACTCCGCAGTTTACAACGATTTAGGCAAACAAGTTTCTTCTTCAGCTTTTGATGAATTTACAGAAACTGTCCTTTTGGAAAAAGCACATATCGAGGAAAATAGAAACCAATTTGGATTTTTGAATGACCGAGACTCCTTTCAACTTTTATAACCACGGCTTAACTTATGGTAAAAAAGAGGATTACAATTTATAATCTATTTTAAAGTAAAAGTTTCGTTTAGACTCCAATTGGCACGAACCTCAATTTTGGTAGGATAGTATATTATGCGCTCAGGCTCAAGACGGCTCAGGAAGTTTCCAGAATCCCACTTTCCATTCTTGTTGTCATCATAGATAATCCGCAAATAATATTTATCGGGAGGAAGTTCATCAAAAAACACTTTCACCTTTCCATCCAAAAGATGTTCCTCCGCCACAACATTATATTTTCCATCCACCATTTGAACAATAATTGGGAACCGATCAACATTTGCTAAAGTGAGAGTCAAAGTTCCATAATCTGAGGAGCTTTTTGTATTTATGTTAAATTTTAGTGTGTCGTTGGACTTTTCAAAAAAATCAGTTAACGCGCCTGGGAATACTTTAATAGCATAGCTTTGGGCTTCTGCTTTTGGAAAATAAATCTCCGCCCAATTATATTTTTTGTTTAGCTTCACGGAGGGTTTTATGAACATCGAATCCTTTGTCATTACCTGAAATTTCGAAATATCGAAAGAAACGATAGGAATATTAGATCGCAGTTTAAAGGTGTCTTTCAACCGAAGTGTACCCGATTTTACCGCTGAAATATTCAATGAGTCCTTAAAAAGATCTCGTATTCGCACCGTTGCGGTATCAATTAGCGATTTATTCGAGACTTTGAAGTTTAGGGAATCCGCTTCAATAGGTGGTTTAAACCAATAATGCAAAGTATCTTTACTTTCATCTTTATAAATTGCTGATACATAATCCGAAGGAACTTTAGAAAGGACTTCTATATCTAGACCATCCGCTGATCCTTCATATCCGAAAACTATATGGTTCTTGCCTATGTGGCTTGGTCTCCCCAATTTATAGGACGGAGTTTCCTTAAAAAGCGTCAAAGAAAATGTGGAATCTGTAGGCACGGAAACCACTTCCTTCACAAATCCAATTTTATCATTCTTTGGCTGAAAAGTGTAGTCATTGTTTGCTTCTTTTAGGGCCAAAAGAATATATTTGCCTTTCTTTAAATTGGTAAGCTCGAAAAATCCAGTACTATCCTTGGTTACCGTTACATAAGTTGGTTTTTTAAAATAGACTAAGGAATCTTTAAAAACTTCATTCAATTCATAAAGCATAACAGTGGTTGGGATTTCGGGTGCAATCAATTGCGCATCTCTTACCTTTCCAGAAACCTTTAAACTATCAATATAACTTCCCGTAGAAAATACATATTTGAAATACTCATATTCGTTCCCCTCATTATTATCCACAATGCTTTTTCCAAAGTTGAAGGAATAAGTGGTATTTGGTTTTAAGGTGTCAATAATTTTGATTTTTAAAGTCTTTGAAATACTTAAAGGTGTAATTACAGGTGTGTACTTCATGGGAGGCGAGATAACCAACTGTTTGTCAAGATCCTTCAACTTCATATACTCATCAAAACGAATTTCAATTTCATCTCCCTTAAAATTAATACTGTAATTTTCGGGGCTACTTCTTACAATTATCGGCGGGATTGTATCACGTGGTCCTCCAGAGGGTGTTCCCTTTTTAGCACAATCTACAAAGGAAAGGGCGACCAGGAAAAAAATAGGAATATATAGAAGGCGGTGTTTCAAATGGAAGTCTTGTTTTTGGTCTGTCATCCTAAAAGGTAAGGTAAACGGTTTCAAAAATACACAATAACCAACAATTTCTGAACAATATAATCTAGACCTGAATCAGATTATTACTTGAAATTCAAGTGCTCTTTCATTGAAAATTCATTTAAATGGTGACCAATAGGAGATTCAAAAATTCGTAGATGTTTCAAGAAGTTGCAATTGTAGCTATACTAATTTTCACATTTTCACTCTTCAACAATTGAAGTGCACATTTCTCCAGAGTGGCTCCAGTTGTAATTATATCGTCCACTAATAAAATATGCAAGCCTTTGATTTCTTCCATTTTCTGATTGAAGAAAACTGCCTCCGTCTCAAATCTCAAAATTCGGGTCTTAAAAACTTGGGATCCAGTTTTGGAAACCTTAACCAAAATGTCATCGCGATATGGAACTTCCAAAGCTTTAGCCAATTCTTTTCCAAAACCCTCCACCTGATTATAACCACGTTTTTTAAGTCTTTGTTTGTGGAGAGGAACTGGAATAACCATATCAATTTCTTGATAATTTGGGTTTTCCGCAAGTTCCGAGCCAAGCCATTCCCCAAAAAATGAACTGAGTTCCTTATACCCTCGATATTTCAAATTATGCATAAGCTCTTGCGTCAATCCCCTCTTTTGAAATTGAATAAGTGAAGTGGCATTTACCAATGGGAATCTTCCGTAAAACTTGTTTTTAAGAACCTCATTCTCCAGATTATGGAAGTTGGCAATTGGAAGATTATGTCGGCATTTCACACAAAGAGTCCTTCCCCCATCAGAAAGTATAACTCCGCAGCCAGCGCAAATCCTAGGAAATAGGAGATTTAACATATTTTATGAATTTTTACCATTTTATAAACACTCCCTATTGAAATACCTACATACATTTACAAATTCATCCAAATATATTAACATGAGCACTGAAAACGAAAACAATAGCGGCAAGTTCAAAATACTGGTAGGGGTTCTATCGGTGTTATTGATAGCTTTAGCCGTTTATACCATAACCTTGTTCAATGACAATAAATCCGAAGTTGCGACGCTTGAAAATCAAAAAGCAGAAATTCAAACTGAACTTGAAGGATTGATTGCAAACTATGACGAGGTAATCAAAGATAATGAATTAAAAGACAAGGATCTATTGGCAGCACGTGAAAGGATATCTGTCCTTTTAGATTCCGTGAAAGATGCAAAAGCAAATATTTCATTGATTGAACGCTACAAGATAGAAATAGGGAAACTTAAGCAAGAGAGAGTTTTACTCTTTAAAAGAGCAGATAGTTTAATTGCGGCCAATGAAAGACTGGCACTTGAGCGCGACAGCACTTCAACAGAGTTGGAAAATACTAGGGTTGTAATGGATTCAGTAAGCATGGAAAACGTTGCTATGAATGAAACAATTAAAAAAGCGTCTGTCGTAAAAGCAACAGATTTGCGTGGAGAAGCCGTCATTATTAGAAATAGCGGGAAAGTGGTTGACACACGACGTGCCAGCAGAGCAGACAAAATAAGAGCCTGTTTTACGCTGGCGCCTAACGCAGTAGCTAAAAAAGGAAATAGAACGCTTTACGTTCAGGTGATCAACCCGAAAAACAACATGATGGGGGACAAGGCTGTAAAGCAGTTTGAAAACAAAAATCTAAACTATAGTGCCTCCACCAATGTTTTTTATGAAAACGAAGAACTTGACGTATGTATTTTAGTCAATGCCGCAGAAATCGATCTTGTTGATGGAAAATACATTGTGAATCTTTTTGATGGTGAAAACCAGATTGCAACCACATCAATGGAATTAAAATAATAATTCTCCTTTCCAAAATTGAGATTTTCAACGAATTCATAAAACCTCAGAAACATCCAAATGTTTTTGAGGTTTTATGAATTTATTGTTAAAAGCCTCTTTGGGAGTTGAAGGGCATTTCCTATTTTTGCGAACTATGGCAAATAACGAAGATCAATTTAAAAAAGTAGTTTCCCACGCTAGGGAATACGGCTATATTTTTGCTTCCAGTGAAATCTATGACGGCCTAAGTGCAGTCTATGATTACGCCCAAAATGGAGTGGAGCTCAAAAAAAATATCCGTGAATATTGGTGGCGAAGTATGGTATATATGCATCAGAACATCGTGGGGCTCGATTCCGCAATTCTCATGCACCCAACTATTTGGAAAGCGTCAGGTCACGTTGATGCTTTCAATGATCCATTGATAGATAATAAGGATTCTAAAAAAAGATATCGAGCGGATGTCCTCATTGAGGATTATGCAGAAAAACTATTTCAAAAGGCTCAAAAAGAAATTGAAAAAGCCAAAAAAAGGTTTGGCGAAAAGTTCGATGAGAAAGAATTCATAACTACAAATCCCAGAGTTGTAGGATATCTTCAAGAACAAAGAAATGTTCTGGAGCGTATGGCCAATTCCTTAGAAAAAGAAGATTTAGCAGATGTGAAAGCACTGATTGAAGAACTTGGTATTGCCGACCCAGACACTGGTTCAAAAAATTGGACAGAGGTGCGCCAATTCAACCTAATGTTCGGAACCAAATTGGGAGCCTCAGCCGAAAGCGCGATGGATCTTTACCTCCGCCCGGAAACGGCACAAGGAATATTCGTAAACTTCCTTAATGTCCAAAAAAGTGGACGAATGAAAATTCCCTTCGGGATTGCACAAACAGGGAAAGCTTTCAGAAACGAAATTGTAGCGCGTCAATTCATCTTCCGAATGCGTGAATTTGAACAAATGGAAATGCAATTTTTTGTCCGTCCAGGCGAAGAATTGAAATGGTATGAATACTGGAAAGAAATGCGACTAAAATGGCATCTTTCACTCGGAATGGGCGAAGAAAACTATCGCTTCCACGACCACGAAAAGCTCGCTCATTACGCAAATGCGGCAGCCGATATTGAATTCAATTTTCCATTCGGATTTAAGGAATTGGAAGGAATTCACTCCAGAACAGATTTCGATTTGAAGGCTCACGAAAAACATTCAGGCAAAAAACTTCAGTTTTTTGACCCAGAGCTCAACGAAAGTTACGTTCCCTATGTAGTAGAAACATCTATCGGACTTGATCGAATGTTCCTTGCCGTTTTATCCAATTCACTTCAAGATGAAACCCTTGAAGATGGTAGCGTACGAACAGTGCTAAAAATTCCAGCCATTCTCGCTCCGGTTAAAGCAGCCGTCCTCCCTTTGATAAAAAGAGATGGACTACCCGAAATTGCACAACAAATAATCGAAGAGCTACAATGGGACCACAATGTAATCTATGACGAAAAAGACGCCGTTGGAAGACGCTATCGTCGTCAGGATGCTGCTGGAACTCCCTTTTGCATCACAGTAGATCATCAAACCCTGGAAGATAATACCGTCACCATTCGGTATCGTGATTCTATGGAACAGGAAAGAATTTCAAAAGATGATATTTCAGATAAAATTAAAGACGCTATTTCCTACAAAAAATGGCTCTCCTAATAGTTTTTTTTAAGTGGTTAATTCTATAATTGGAGAAGGAGGATAATTTTTATCCTCTTTTTTTATGGCTGAAGTTTCAAAAATTCAATTTCATGGAACCGCTTCAAACTTTCAACAATTAATACAGATTTAACCCATAACCATACGTGGATAGTTTTGAAATAATTAATTTTGAATAAATCCATAAATTGAATACAAATTACCAATCCGTTAAGCAACTATCTAAATGTTCGAGTTAATGGTTTCGAACCTTTTCTGAGCCTGTGAAAAATAAAACTTTATACCGATGAAATACGATCAAATTCCGAATAAACTTTTTATAAAAAACCGTAAGAATTTTATGGCCCAAATGAAGCCTAAGAGTTTGGCGGTTTTCAACAGTAACGATATTTATCCCATAAGTGCAGACAGCACGATGCCGTTTGAACAGGCTCGGGATATATTCTATTTAAGTGGTGTGGATCAAGAGGAAAGTATTTTGGTACTCTTTCCAGATGCGCCAAATAAGGAACATCGTGAAATGTTATTCGTTCGAGAAACCAATGATCACATTGCAGTTTGGGAAGGCGCAAAATTGACCAAGGAAAAGGCTTTTGAGGTGAGTGGAATCAAATCGGTTTATTGGTTGACGGAATTTGACAGTATTTTCTTTGAAGTGATGACGCAAGCCGTATGTATTTACTTCAACACCAATGAACATTACCGACAAAGTGTTGAAACAGAAACACGGGAAGATCGGTTTATCAAAAAAACTAAAGGCAAATTCCCTGCTCATAGTTGGGAGCGCAGTAATCCGATTTTGCAGAGATTGCGTTCAGTTAAAGACAAGATTGAACTAGACCTTATCCAAAAAGCTTGCGATATTACCGAAAAGGGATTTAGAAGAATCTTGAGTTTTATTGAACCTGGAGTATGGGAATATGAAATTGAAGCCGAATTTATCCATGAATTCATTCGCAACCGCTCCAAAGGGTTTGCATATACGCCAATCATTGCCAGTGGAAACAATGCCAATGTGTTGCATTACATTGAAAACAATCAGCAATGTAAGGAAGGGGATTTGATCTTGCTCGATGTAGGTGCCGAATATGCAAATTACTCGAGTGATATGACGCGCACCATACCTGTGGGAGGAAAATTCAACAAGCGGCAAAAGGAAGTTTACAATGCCGTATTAAAAGTAAAAAACGAAGCCACCAAAATGTTGGTTCCAGGAACTTATTGGAAGGAATATCACGTAGAAGTGGGTAAATTGATGACCCAGGCGCTTTTGGATTTAAAACTTCTGGACAAGACCGATGTAAAAAATGAAGACCCGAATTGGCCGGCCTACAAAAAATATTTTATGCACGGAACAAGCCATAATATGGGCCTGGACACCCACGATTATGGAATACTCTGGGAGCCGATGGAGGAAAATATGGTTTTCACCGTAGAACCTGGAATCTATATTCCTCAAGAAGGGTTTGGAATCCGTTTGGAAGATGACGTAGTTATTCAGAAAAAAGGAGAGCCCTTCAATCTGATGCGAAATATCCCAATCGAGGTAGAGGAGATTGAGGAACTGATGAACAAATAAGTTTAAGAACCGCTATTAAAATTAGACCTCACATATCTCATTGACTTGTGAGGTCTTTCATTTTACAATATGATTATCACTTATAAAAATACTTCGATATACTATAATACTGTTGGCAAAGGGCCCGCAACAGTGCTGCTGCATGGTTTTCTGGAAAGTTCCAAAATGTGGGAACCTCTTATCCCTGAACTTTCAAAAAACAGACAAATAATAACGCTAGATTTCCCAGGACTCGGAGAAAGCGGGGTTATTTCCGAAGTCCATTCAATGGAATTAATGGCCGAGGTGGTTAACGCGGTCTTGACCCATCTTGAAGTCCCTTTTGCCACATTCATCGGGCATTCTATGGGCGGTTATGTAACTATGGCTTTTGCAGAAATGTTTTCTGAAAAAGTGGAAAGGATTGTTCTCTTAAACTCCACACCAATTGCGGATTCTGAGGAGCGGAAAAATATCCGCGATAGAGCGGTAAAATTGCTCGATAAAAATCCGAAGGCTTATGTAAGGATGGCTATCGTCAACTGGGCCGGTGAAACTTCCCGGGAAAAATTTTCAAAGGAAATCGAAAACGCCTATAATCTCGCTCTCACTTTCCCAGTAGAAGGAATAGCAGCAGCGCTAAAGGGAATGCGAGAACGAAAAGACAGAACTGAAGTTCTAAAATCCTTCCCAAGAGAAAAATACATGTTTCTAGCCGAGGACGACCCCATCATTCCTGTAAATGAAAATATAGCCTTGGCCAAAGAATGCGGTGCTAAACCAATAGTAGTTGAAGGCGGACACTTGAGCCTAATAGAGAATTTTTCGGCGGTAAGGGAATTTTTGCTTTCTCTTTAAACAAGGGAAAAGGCCCTTAAAAGGTTTTTTATTCCTCCTCTTTCAGCGCATTCCATCCTCTTGCTATCAACGGGATTTTCGTATTTGCCCTGGTTATCAGATGGGTGCCTTCTTCTTCCTTTGTAATATGGCCAATAATGGAAAGATTCGGATTTCCTTTTACTTTTTCAAAATCCTCCATTTTAATGGTAAATAAAAGTTCATAGTCTTCTCCACCATTAAGGGCAATGGTCGTACTGTCAAGATTGAATTCCTCGCAAGTGGTAATTACTTGTGGATCTAGTGGAATCTTATCCTCATAAAGATTACAGCCCACTTTTGAATTTTTGCACAGATGGATAATTTCCGAAGAAAGACCGTCGCTTATATCGATCATCGACGTTGGAACTACATCCAATTCCTTTAGCAGCTTTGGAATATCCTTTCTGGCTTCGGGTTTCAATTGCCTTTCCACCAAATAGGAATACGGTTCCAGATCAGGTTGGGATTTAGGATTTACCAAAAATACTTGCTTTTCCCTTTCCAAAATTTGAAGCCCCATATAAGCTGCTCCCAAGTCGCCCGAAACTACCAGAAGATCGTTTTCCCCAGCTCCACTCCGGTAAACCGCTTTGTTTTTGTCGACCATTCCAATTGCAGTTATGCTTATTAAAAGTCCGGTCGTGGAAGATGTAGTGTCTCCACCTACCACATCTACATTATAAAAGTTGGAGGCAGCGGTAATTCCTGCGTATAATTCTTCCAAAGCCTCCACAGGAAAACGGTTGGAAACGGCAATAGAAACCGTTATTTGCGTCGGTTCGGCATTCATTGCATATACGTCCGAAAGATTGACCACTACAGCTTTGTATCCCAAATGCTTTAATGGCATATAACTCAGATCGAAATGAACATTTTCCAATAATAAGTCAGTTGTCACAACCAATTCCTTTTTGGAATCACAAGCAATTACCGCCGCATCGTCGCCAATACCTTTTATAGTAGATTTCTGTTTTATGGTAAAATTTTTGGTCAGATGGTCAATAAGACCAAATTCGCCGTAATTTTCGATACTGTTGGTTGAGTTGTCCTTATTTTCAAACATTATAATCCATTTTCAATTTCACCGCAAAAGTACGGTATCCGTGTCAATTATGATAAGCGATCAGGATATTACATCTATCTGCCGAGCAGGATTTAGGCGGTACGAGTTCCAAAATTTAAGATTATAAATTAAAACACTCTACTACTGTTGGTTTTAAGCTCAAATATTATATTCAAAGTGTTTTTGGCTTTAGCAGATATCCCGTATTTTGATGGGCAGTTTTTTAGTCATCTATAAGTTCTTGCAAACTTCTAAAAATTCCTTTTGTCTTCTCGTACCAATATAGATATGCTTTCCCGAATCCTTTTTTTGGATTTTTATTACACTTCCTGACTTAGCATTATAAAGCATACCATCTTTTGCAATCCTTATTCCAACTCCATAATACCAAGGTATATTACGTTGTTCTGCCCGAGAAAGATTTAATGAATTATTTTTAAATGTTCTTTTAACAAGGCCTACTCCAAATGTAAGTTTTAATTGTTCATCGGTAAGTCTTGTCTGCATTTTAAAAAATAAAATTAATGGCGTTAGCAAAAACAACACTATAAGTATAAATATGGACACAGGTATTTTCTCGATGCCCCCGGTTGAAAAATAGAGAATAATAAATGTTACAGTTAATGTTAAGGAAGTCACATTAACCAGGGTGAAATTCTGGGATTCTTCAAATAATAGATTTTCGACTGACTTCATAAAATTAACCTTTTTATAGTTTTTATCAATCTCCTTTCTCAAAGATATAAATATCTAACCTAAAATGTAGATCGGATAAAAAAGTACAAATTCCTTCTTTTTTAAGATGCTAGCTATATCGCTTTTAGCTATTCAACGATAGTTTTAAAGTTGTTTTCCAGTGTGGATAAAAGTTCTATTTAGTGTATATTTGTGCTCTAATTTAGAATTAGTCTATATTATGATTAAGGTAAGTGAAAATGCAAAATCCCGTATAGCCCAGCTAATGACGGAAGGCGGATTCGAAATTTCACAAGATTTCGTGCGCGTTGGCGTAAAGAGTGGTGGGTGCTCTGGACTTAGTTATGAGCTTAATTTTGACAAACTGCTGCGGGAAAACGACAAAGTGTTTGAGGATATTGGAGTTAAAATAGCCGTAGACAAAAAGAGCTTCCTGTATTTGGTAGGAACGACACTAGAATATAGTGGAGGCCTCAACGGAAAGGGTTTTGTATTCCAAAATCCAAATGCCAACCGAACTTGTGGCTGCGGGGAATCTTTTTCACTTTAACAATGTAGAATTTAACGACACACCTATTATGAAATGCCCATTAAAAAATTATAAACCAAGCGAAGATGGATATTGGGGCATTCCATCTTCCAATTTCTCTAATATTTTATACAGATGAAATATACTGAAGACGATTTAAAAAAAGAATTGGAAACCAAGGAATATGAGTATGGTTTCTTTACCGATATAGAATCCGACACTTTCCCCGTAGGATTGGATGAAGATGTGGTGCGAGCCATTTCAAAACGAAAGGAAGAGCCTGAATGGATGACCGAATGGCGTCTAGAGGCATTCCGTTATTGGCAGACCATGGAAGAGCCGGAATGGGCAAATGTGAAATATGAAAAACCTGATTTCCAAAGTATTTCCTACTATTCCGCACCTGTTAATAAACCCAAATATGGAAGCTTGGACGAAGTGGATCCTGAATTGTTGGATACCTTTAAAAAGTTGGGGATTTCCATTGACGAACAAAAAAGATTGACAGGCGTAGCCGTAGATGTTGTGATTGACTCTGTTTCGGTAGCCACTTCCTTTAAGAAAAGCTTGAACGAAAAGGGAATTATTTTCTGCTCTATTTCCGAAGCTATCAGGGAACATTCGGAATTGGTTAGAAAATACATAGGAACCGTCGTTCCCCCGCGGGATAATTTCTACGCAGCATTGAACAGTGCGGTTTTCAGTGATGGATCTTTCTGCTACCTTCCTAAAGGTGTGAAATGTCCGATGGAACTTTCCACTTACTTTAGAATAAACCAAGGCGGAACAGGGCAGTTTGAAAGAACGCTTTTAATTGCCGACGAAGGCAGTTATGTTAGCTATCTTGAAGGTTGTACCGCTCCCAGCCGAGATGAAAACCAGTTGCACGCCGCCGTAGTAGAACTTATAGCGATGGATAATGCTGAAATAAAATATTCCACCGTCCAAAACTGGTACCCTGGAGATAAAGATGGTAAAGGTGGAGTATTCAATTTTGTGACCAAACGAGGAATTTGTGAAAAGAATGCAAAAATATCCTGGACTCAAGTAGAAACAGGAAGTGCCGTTACCTGGAAGTATCCAAGCTGTATTCTAAAAGGCGATAATTCCATCGGAGAGTTTTACTCAGTTGCCGTTACCAACGACTTTCAACAAGCTGATACCGGAACAAAAATGATTCATATTGGCAAAAACACTAGAAGTACCATTATTTCAAAAGGAATTTCTGCTGGAAACTCCCAAAACAGTTACCGCGGTTTGGTGAAAATTATGCCTAATGCAGATAAGGCCAGAAATTTTTCTGAATGTGACTCCTTGCTAATGGGGAACAAGTGCGGCGCTCACACCTTCCCCTATATTGAGGTAAAAAACAAAACCGCTATGGTGGAGCACGAAGCCACTACCAGCAAGATTGGAGAAGACCAAATATTTTATTGTAACCAACGCGGAATTAGCACTGAAAAAGCAATTGCCTTGATTGTTAATGGATTCAGTAAAGACGTACTCAACAAACTACCAATGGAATTTGCTGTGGAAGCACAAAAGCTCCTAGAAATCAGTCTGGAAGGTAGTGTAGGTTAATCAAACTCAAAAAATTATTTTACAGAGATGAAAAAAATACTGTTACTGTTGCTGCTTTCCGTTTTAGTTTTTTCTTGCAACAATACAAAAACGGAAAAAAAAGAATTACATAATGAAAATACTGTTACTGACAGTACTGCTCTCCGAACCTTCGAAGGCGAATTCATTTACACTCCAGAAGCTGCAGTATTTAAAGGAAATTCATTCGTTTATGGCGTTAAAATAAACGAGGTGGCAAAAGACCTCGCCAACCGGGTAGAGGCAATCAAAAAAGAGGATTACGATATGGTTCCTGTCATAATTCGGGGAGAGGTAAAGCCTAAACCCGAAGGAGCCGAAGGCTGGGACGAAATCATCACCATAACTGAAATAGTAAACGTCAGCAACACCCCAACGAAAGCTGACATTGAATTGAAAGAAAACAAAAGTTAATTATGTTAGAAATTAAAAATTTATACGCTGGTCTGGATGGAAAAGACATTCTGCAAGGCATCAACTTAAAAGTAAATGCAGGCGAAGTTCACGCGATAATGGGCCCTAACGGTTCAGGCAAAAGTACATTAGCATCAGTAATCGCTGGAAAGGACGAATATGAAGTTACCCAAGGTGAGATCCTCTTTGAAAATAATTCAATTGCTGAATTAGACCCTGAAGAAAGAGCGCACAAAGGCATCTTTCTCTCTTTTCAATATCCTGTGGAGATTCCCGGAGTTTCAGTAACCAACTTTATAAAAACCGCAATTAATGAAAGTCGAAAAGCCAAGAAATTGGGCGATATGCCAGCTGCTGAAATGCTGAAAATGATAAAGGAAAAGGCCGATATGCTTGAAATTGATCGCAAATTCCTTTCTCGCTCTTTGAATGAAGGCTTCTCAGGAGGTGAAAAGAAACGGAATGAAATCTTCCAACTAGCAATGTTGGAGCCCAAACTCGCTATTCTGGACGAAACAGATTCTGGATTAGATATTGACGCCCTTAAAGTTGTTGCCAATGGTGTAAACAAAATAAAAAGTGAGGATAATGCTGTTATTCTAATAACGCACTATCAGCGATTGTTGGATTACATCGTACCCGATTTTGTACACGTATTGATGAACGGAAGAATTGTAAAATCCGGCACCAAAGAACTCGCCTACGAGCTTGAAGAAAAAGGGTACGACTGGATTAAGGAAGAATTGGTTTAACAATTCAGAATTATGAATTCTGAATTCTGAATTAAAAAAAATGAGTTTTAAAGATAAATTACTTACATCATACATAGCCCTTGAGGATTACTTGGAATTTGATTCGCCCATTCACGATGTGCGTAACAAAGCCATAAAAATCTTCGAGGATCAAGGATTCCCTACTAAAAAAGAGGAAGCTTGGAAATACACCTCACTCAACCAAGTGTTGAAACCAGATTACAGCATCATTTCGAACAAAGAAAAAAATGTAGAATGGAAAAAAGTACGTTCCTATTTTCTTCACGAAATAGACACCTACAAGATCGTATTTGTCGATGGCGTGTACAGTTCTTTTCTTTCTGAAACTACGCATGACGATGTGGATATATGTTTAATGTCCGCCGCTCTTACTAAAAATAAGTTCAAACCAGTAATTGAAGCCTATTTCAATAAAATCGCAAAAAAAGACGGCATAACTTCACTCAACACTGCTTTTACAAGGGACGGAGCATACATCAATATTCCTGCCCACAAGGAAGTGAAAAAACCCATTGAAATCATCAATTTTTCAACGGGTAATGAAGCGGCCATCTTTCTTCAACCAAGAAATCTAATCGTTGTAGGGGAAAATTCACACGTACAAATTATTGAGCGTCATCAAAGTCTTTCGGAAAACAGAGTTTTGACCAATTCCGTGACCGAGATTTTTGCTGAAAAACGCGCTTATGTCGATTACTACAAAATCCAGAACGATACCGATACTTCTTCATTGATTGACAACACCTATATTTCACAAGAGGATCAAAGTATTTGTCACGTGCATACCTTTTCATTTGGAGGAGATTTGGTACGGAATAACCTAAACTTCTACCAAAAAGGAGAGCGATGTGATTCTACATTAAAAGGTGTGACTATTTTAGAAGGAACCCAACATGTGGATCACAATACCTTAGTACATCACAAAGCACCAAACTGTGAAAGTCACCAGGATTACAAAGGAATATTTGCCGAAAGTTCTACTGGGGTTTTTAACGGAAAAATACTCGTGGATCGGATTGCCCAAAAGATTGATGCCTTTCAACAGAACAACAACATTCTTATCGACGATAAAGCCACAATCAATGCAAAGCCACAGCTAGAGATTTTTGCCGATGACGTGAAATGTTCTCATGGATGTACCGTTGGGCAGTTTGACGATGATGCACTGTTCTATCTACGCAGTCGTGGTATTGGATTAAAAGAAGCTCAGGCTCTTTTGATGTACGCCTTTGCAAACACCGTTTTGGAAAGCGTAAAAATCCCAGAACTTAAAACGCGTATCAATAAATTGATAGCTAATAAAATTGGGGTTAGTTTGGGGTTTGAGTTATAAAAAAACTGACTACGAATACACGGATAACTCCGATAAACTTTCGTAAACCTGCCTGTCATTAGGCAGGTTCGTGATAGAACCTTGATTCTGGAATTCAAATTCATAAACACTTCAAATGTCATTCAATATCCAAAAAATACGCAACGACTTCCCAATCCTTTCTCGAAAGGTAAATGGATATCCGTTGGTGTATTTGGACAACGCTGCAACATCTCAAAAACCACAACAAGTAATAGATTCCATCGTTGACTATTATAGTAATTATAATGCAAATATCCACCGCGGGGTACATACGCTTTCGCAAGAAGCTACAGATGCTTATGAGGCTGCAAGGCAGAAAATTCAAAAGCATTTTAATGCCAAGGAGCCTTATGAAATTCTTTTTACTCCGGGAACAACCCACGGCATAAATCTAGTCGCTCAGAGTTTTTCAACGCTGCTTAAAAAGGGTGATGAAATCATAGTTTCAGCATTAGAACATCACTCAAACATAGTTCCTTGGCAGATGCTCTGTGAACGAACGGGAGCTATTCTGAAAGTGATTCCGATGAACGAGGAAGGCGTGTTGATTTTTTCAGAATACGAAAAATTACTTTCCAAAAAAACGAAATTGGTTTTTGTAAATCATGTTTCAAACGCTTTGGGCACTATAAATCCTATTGCAAAAATTATTGAATACGCCCATAAAGTGAATGCCGCCGTTCTTGTTGATGGCGCGCAATCCTGTTCGCATATAAAACCAGATTTTCAGGAGCTGGATGTAGATTTCTACGTAACTTCAGCACACAAAATGTGTGGTCCTACGGGAATAGGAATACTTTATATGAAAGAATCTTGGGGCAATACACTTCCGCCCTATCAAGGTGGTGGGGATATGATTGACCAAGTAACTTTTGAAAAAACAACTTATGCGGGACTTCCCTTCAAATTTGAAGCGGGAACGCCCAATATAAGTGGTGGAATTGCTTTTGGTGCTGCGATAGACTATTTGAATACCATCGGATTTGACGTTATTGAAAAACACGAAGTTGAACTTCTTCAATATGCCACCAAGAAATTACTGGAAATTGAAGGGTTAAAGATTTACGGAACTGGCGCCGATAAAACTTCGGTCGTTTCTTTCAATATTGAGGGAATGCATCCGTATGATATCGGAACCATTCTCGATAAACTCGGTGTCGCCGTTCGAACTGGCCATCACTGTGCACAACCGATTATGGATTTTTATAAAATCCCTGGTACCGTACGGGCATCTTTTGCCTTTTATAATACTTTAGAAGAAGTTGACGTCTTGGTTGAAGCTGTGAAAAAAGCTAAATCGATGTTAAGTTAAGATTATAGTTGTTATAGAAACTTGTACTTTGAAACAAAAACTCTAAAACCTTATCTATTATGAAAACTTATGCCACTTTATCCTTGTTATTATTCGCACTTGTATTTACCAGTTGTGACGAAACCAAAAAAGTAATTGATGTTGCGGGAAGTGTACAATTAACTGGAAGCTACACAGTTTTCGCCATTAATGGTGAAAAAGTTTCTTTAAAAACACACCCAATATTTTCTCTATCGGCTTTGGACAATTCCATTAATGCCGACAGTGGATGCAACTCCATATTCGGTAAGTATACGCTGGATTTATATGCAATCAGTTTCAAGGATCTTGCTGTAACTGCCAAAGAGTGTATGGATGGAAATGTTATGAAAGTAGAAAGAACTTTTATAGATGCCCTTAATAATACAGGTTCTTATTCTCTCGAAAACAATTTATTAACGTTCTATTCCAAAACGGACAGAAGCGTAATCCTTAAAGCTACAAAAGCCCAAAAGAATTAAATAATGACAATAGAAAAAATACAAGAGGAATTAATTGACGAATTTTCAATGTTCGACGACTGGATGCAGCGATACGAATATATGATTGAGCTAGGAAAATCTCTTGATATTATTGATCCAAAATACAAGACCAAAGACAGACTTATCAACGGCTGCCAAAGTCAAGTATGGCTACATTCCGAATTAAATGACGGAAAAGTCGTTTTCACAGCCGATAGCGACGCCATTATCACAAAAGGTATCGTCGCAATTTTGGTCAGGGTGTTCTCTGGGCAAACCCCTCAAACAATTTTAAACGCAAATACAGATTTTATCGACGAAATCGGACTCAAGGAACATCTCTCACCCACGAGAGCCAACGGATTGGTTTCGATGATAAAACAAATGAAACTGGATGCAATGGCATTCCAAGCTAAACTTAATTCTTAATACAATGGAACCAGAAATAAATATGGCCGAACTAGGCGAAAAAATAGTCGAAATTCTTAAAACCATCTATGACCCTGAAATCCCAGTGGATATTTATGAGCTAGGACTCATTTACGATGTCTTTATCAACGAAGATCGCGAGGTTAAAATATTAATGACGCTAACATCACCAAACTGCCCAGTGGCCGAAAGTTTGCCTTTGGAAGTAGAGGAAAAGGTTAAATCTTTTTCAATGATTAAAGATGCCGAAGTCGAAATCACCTTCGATCCACCTTGGAGTCAAGAGTTAATGAGCGATGTAGCAAAACTGGAACTTGGAATGCTTTAAATCTTATATAAAAGATTCAAAATTATAAAAATCTCTTGCGCTGTCCCGTCTGCTATCTAATTCATTTAGCAGACAGGATAAAGCTTGACAAACTCAACAACTTTAAATTGTGTCTGAAGAAATAGTGAATCGCGTAGCGAATAGTAAATTGGTTATCATCGACCTAGAGGATTTTTATCCAAAGGGAGAACGGATTCGTTTTGATATTTCGCAATGGTTAGTTGAAGGAATCGTACTCCGGGAGAAAGATTTTCGCGAAAAAGCAAACGCTCACGATTGGTCACGATACACGGGTTGTTATGTCTCGCTCAGTTGCAGCACGGACGCTATCGTTCCAGGTTGGGCATATTTACTTCTATCACTTCATTTAGCACCCTTCGCAGCCAAAACAACAGTTGGTAATTTAGAAGATTTAGAAAGTATTCTTTATGCAGAAATACTGCAAAATTTGGATGTTTTAGAATATTCAGATAAACCCGTGATTATTAAAGGATGCGCTCACAGACCCATTCCTCAAAATGCATACGTGCTCTTGGCGCAAAAACTTCAGCCAATAGCAAAAAGTATCATGTACGGGGAAGCTTGTTCCTCTGTTCCGCTATTTAAAAGGAAGTGAATAATTATTTCAGAAAACTAAAGGAAGAAGAATTTTCCACCTCTGCTTGGTCTGGTGGTAAGACCATGCAGTTATTTATCTATCCCGAGAATTCAAATTATAAAGAAAGAAATTTCAAAGTTCGCATCAGTTCAGCCACAGTAGAATTGGAACAATCAAATTTTACTAAGCTAGAAGAAGTTTACCGATTTATCACTCCTTTAGACGGCAATTTGAAGCTCACTCATAACGGGAAAACCTTTACGAATTTAGAGCCCTTTGAAATCTACGAATTTGATGGTGGATTAGAAACTACAAGCTTCGGAAAGGCGAAAGACTTCAATCTTATGCTCGCAAATGGTGCTAAAGGCGAATTACGCAGTTTTCGTATTTCTGAAAAGGAAGAAGTTAAAATACTGACCTGTAATGGATTAAATATTCTGTATTCCTACGATGGATTATTTAAAATTGGCATTGATCAGGATGAAATAACGCTCTCTCCAAATGAACTATTAGTTATTAAATCCGATTCCGCTAAGCGGATTAAAATTCATTCAAACAAGACTGCGAATATCCTCTTGTCTCTTATAATCGAATAATTAAGATTCTATTCAAAGAAGAAGCTGAAATTCTATTTCCGATTCCAATACACATATCCTAAGTTCGAGGTCTTTTTTTGGTTTTTAATTATTGAAAAGGTAACTATCTTTGCCGAAAATCAAAATCACATATAATGACTAAAAAATTATTACTCCTTGCAATTGTCTTGATTGCGCCTTTAATTGTATCGGCACAAGAAGAAAAAGCAAAAGACTCCATCGAAAATGGTTGGAAAAGATCTGGAAACATTTCTTTATTATTCAACCAAGCTGCATTTAATGAAGAATGGACTGGTGGTGGAACTACAAATTATTCTGGAAATTTATCGCTTACTTACGATTTCAATTACCGAAAAGGCAAAATAAGCTGGGATAACAGATTCTTGGCAGATTACGGCATAACTAAAAATAGAGACGACAAATATTCACGAAAAACCAATGACCGATTAGAGTTTAATTCTGTATTGGGAAGACAAATTAAAGAATCTGAATGGTATTATTCTCTCTTCTTAAACTTCAAAACACAATTAGCCAAAGGGTATGAATTCAATAAAGATCTTAATCCTTCAGATCCAGGCTATCGTACAGAAACTACTCACATTATGTCACCTGGATATCTTCAGTTTGGACCCGGTGTTTTATGGAAAAAGAACGATAATCTTTATGTGAATATCGCGCCAGCTACCGCCAAATTTATATTTGTCAATAAAGATTTCACGAAAGTAGACGAAAACAATCTCGAGGAATTAAAACTCTATAATGAAAATAAATACTTTGGTGTTGATGCAAACAAATCTAGTCGTTTTGAACTGGGAGCTTCTGTTTCGGGATACGCCAAATTTGATATTATGAAAAATATTTCTGCCGAAAATATTTTAAATCTGTATTCAAATTACTTAGAAGATCCACAAAATGTCGATATCGACTACACCTTGAATTTAGTAATGAAAGTGAACAAATTTATTTCAGCAAATATTACATTCCAAGCCATTTACGATGACAATGCAGTGCAAGGTTTTCAGATTCGTGAAGCTTTGGGAATTGGAGTTACCTATGGATTTTAAATCCTAGATTGTAGGGTTACTAGATTGAAATAGTTTCCTTTAGCCGACATTAGATCTTGGTGATTGCCGCGTTCCACAATAAAACCGTTGTCAAGCACCAAGATTTGGTCGGCTTTTTGAATTGTACTTAATCTGTGCGCAATAATAAAAGTGGTTCTCCCTGAAATTAAAGTGGCTAACGATTTTTGAATCATTTGTTCGCTTTTGATATCAAGATTGGAAGTAGCTTCATCTAAAATCAATATTTTAGGATTTGCCAAAAGAGCTCTGGCAATCGAGATTCGCTGTTTTTGTCCACCAGATAATTTTACGCCTCTTTCCCCGATAATCGTTTCCAATCCATTTTCAAAACGGTCGGTAAATTCGTTGACATAAGCAAATTTAACTGCTTTTTCAAACGACAATTCTGAAGCATTCGGCCTTGAAAAAAGAATGTTTTCTCGAATAGTTCCTTCAAACAGAAAATCATCTTGAAGTACCATTCCCAATTGACTTCTATAGCTGTCGAGGTTTACTGTTGACAGATCAAAACCATCAACAGTTATAATCCCATCCTTCGGAGAAATAAGAGTAGAAATCAAAGCAGCTATTGTACTTTTTCCAGCACCTGAGCTACCAACTAGAGCAGTTACACTTCCTGGAATTGCTTCAAAATTAATATCAAAAAGCACTTCGCCTCCTTCAGGATATTTAAAGGAAACCTTTTCAAACTTTATATTGCCAACAACATCAATTAGTTCGTGATTTCTTTTATCATCAATTTCGGTTTGAGTGCTTAAGATTTCTTCAGTACGGTCTAAACCTGCAAATGCTTCAGTAAGTAAACTTCCCACATTCCCAATTTGAACGATGGGTGCAATCATAAAAGCGAGATACAAAGCAAAGCTTAAAAACTCACCAATGGTCAATGTATCATCAACAATCATCGTATTTCCAATCCAAAGAACCACGAGAGCTGAAATTCCAAAAACTAAGGTTGCCCCACTGAGTACAAGAGCTCTTGCCGTAAGTGTTTTGTTATAGTAATCATAGATTTTATGTACTCCCCGTTCAAAGATATTTAGTTCGTGCTTTTCTGCATTATAGGCTTTTATAATATGAATACCGCTTAGGGACTCGTTTAATCTGCCATAAACTTCAGATTCAATTTCTCTACGTTTTCTAAATATTGGACGGATATATTTATATGCTTGTAGAGTTGCAAAACCCAAAACAAACAACGGAATAACCACGTAAATCGTGAGACTAACATTTATATAGAGCAGAATGACGAATGCGAAAAGAAAGGTAACAATTCCGCCGAGAAAAAGCACCATTCCACTACCAACGATTACACTCAAGCCATCTACATCATCCATCACTCGTTTGGCAATTTCTCCTGATTTGCGCTTTTCAAAATAACCAATGGGAAATTGAAATACTTTTTTCTGAACCTCAACTCTTAATTCGGCAATAGCTT
>JBLWTS010000005.1:0-67022 GCA_048270045.1 Aequorivita sp. | reverse complement strand
AAAATGAGGAAAAACGGTCGGGAAACCAGTAAAAGCGTTAAATTTAAATCTTCCGAAAAACATTTAGGACAGGATTGGTTTTTAAAAGAAATTTGAATTGTTTTCATTGTAAATCGTTTTTTAGTTATGAATATAAATTATTGATAACTTGAGGAGTTTAATTGGAGATTTGTAATAGTGACTATTATTACAAATTCAAAAGTAGCTTTGCTTAAGCAGGGTAACAACACCCAATTAGTATTTGGGCAAGTTGGCTGAGTATTCGGTAGCTCGGTTCAAAACCTTTGATTCGTAGATTTATTGAAAAATGTACACGGTACAAACCCTTCATCTGGCAATGTGTTGGCAGACGGACTGGATACAAATGCTGAATCCTACTGCGACCAAGGTTTCATTCGTAAGCCTTAGGTGTATTAGTTGGATGTTTATTCTGCACGGAATGGCAGGAAACTAAAGCTAGACGCTTGATAAAGGCTTAACTCAAATTAATAAGTTAGATATCATTTGGGATTGATATTTAAAAACTTAATAAATATTAATAGCGTCCTTCTATATTTATTGTAATTTTTTTATAATTCTTTGTGCCAAATCAGTGGCTAATTCTATGCTTTCTTTTTTCTGAATGCTGGATATTAAACTACCTCCCAATGACTCAAATTTCTGTGCTTTTAGTGAGATATAGAAAATATACCCTTCGGCATTTACTCTAAGTTGGCCTCCACCCAGAGTGCTCCAACTGGCTGCATTACCCACACCATTTACGGACTCCATTTCTCTTTCTTCCTTGTTATATAAGGATTCGTTTTGACTATTCCAAATACTTGTTAATGCTTCTGGGCTCTTGGGTTCTTTATTGGCAAAATTCAACGAAACTCGGTAGTATGCTGGTTTGTCCATTTCTTCTGTCCACGAATAGCTACAGATCCGAGGATTGTCTTTTTTTTTAAAATCTATACTGTCAGGTACTTGAAAGACAGTCCGGATAGTCTGTTCGTCCAGAAGTGAGCAAAGGTCTTCGCGTCCCGTCAATTGAGTTACTTTTTCCTTAGCGTCTGTTAAAACGTCTTTCTGTTTTTGCTTGGAATTGCATGAAAATAGTATCAAGTTCAAACAAAGAATAAGTAATATGTTTTTCATGCCGAAGGATTTTAGTTGTTAAGGTGTTTTATTGGACGCCCATAAGTAGTTTCATAAGAAAATTTCATCCATTTGAAACAGCTTTTAAAGGAACAAAATCAATTCTTTATGAACTAAAGTTTATCCAATATATCGTTTACATCGTATTTGCTAAGATCAAAATACTTTGGGTCTGATGATTTTTCAATAGTCGTAATATCCATAATCATGCTTGGTGTGTCACTGTTTTTTTGAAAGTAAATACTGCGAACCATCAGGCCTCTAGGATAATTTTCATCCATTTTTGACGGACTTTCGGAAGGGGTTTTTGTAGAAAAATCCTTTATCTGACTTCCGAAGAGGTGATTTTCACTTAAATCAATACTTATATCTTGGGTGACCCAAGCATCCATTCTGGTTTTTTCTTTTGCATTGGTATATTCATATTTTCGACAGTTGTAGCCGTTAATCTCCTTTTGCTCATTGGTTCGTTTCCATTGACCATCATTTTCGTCTATATCCCCCATCCCTTTAGCCATTCCTTCAACCATTTTCTGGAAATTGATCATTGGCATTTTCATGGCAGTCTTGTCCTTTTCGTTTATCATATAGGTTGCAGCGCCTTTATAATCGAAAAGCATGCGGCTTTCGTTTTTACCGCCTTCGTTCATAATCATACATTCCCCTGTGTCGCCAAAAACCATTTTAGTAGTATTGGTATTATCCAGCTTGCCATTTTTTTTAAAAGACTGCATTTGCATTACTAGTGTAGCTTTTACTGGGTTTTCAGGAACTTTATAACGAGTGTCATTTTCATAAGTGATGTCTTCTATGGCTTTTTTACCTTTTTCTCTTTGAGGTTCAGCGTGCTTTTCCTTTTGGTCTTCCTTTATTTTGTTCTTTATTTTATTTCTAATGAAGCCCCGTTGCGCCTCTACGGGAGCAGTGAAGGCCAGGAACATAAAGGCTACAAGTGAAAATATGTGTATTTTTTTCATAATTGGGAGTTTTAAGATTTAAATTTAGGTAAAATATAATGAATTAAACTAATTCATCACAGAACGGTTAAGATTTATGATTGCCAGTTGAAGTTTAATTTAAAATTCAGTTTGGCATATAATTGTAACAATAACAATGCAATAGGTTTATAGATTTTTAATAGCCGCCTTCAGGTAAATTGATAGTATAATATCCAGCAATTGTTGCTGTCTGTGGATTGCCATTAGTGTCGTAATATCCGAATTTTCCATCAAAATCAACTTTTATCGCTGTGAATTGACCAAATCCGCCGGGTAAATTTGAGCTTTCTCCTAATGTTACGGTAGCAGTGCCGGTATTCGAATTATAAACTATCCCATTTGAAGGCTTTATTAACATAGAAACCTCGGAATCAAAAGGTATCCCATTTCCTTGGCCAGTGGGAAAGCTAAATCCCCCAGAAGCATCCATATCATTATCCTTTAATCCGAAAAGAACATTCGTAATTCCTTGGGCAGATATAATATAAGATGTTGCTGGTTGGGCACCATTTTTTCCAGTTTCTCCATCGTAAGGACTTACATTGTCAATTTCTCCAAAAAAGCGATGTCCATCTACGGTTATGTCATATTTATGGGGAGCGCCCGCAGTTCCGGGTTGGTTTGGACCGCCATCATCATCGCTGCTGCACGATGTTGCAAGGGTTAAAATCATTGTTAGTGCTAAATAAATTGAAGTTTTTAAAGTTTTCATTCCTTAATTTTTTAATGACTAAGGTGTAAAACTAAAAAATTCTATTTTAAATAATGAACGTGCTCAGAATTTGGCAATGACTTATTAGTAGTTGGTAGCTATGAGTGAGAATTTGGTGAATTGACGCTAGGATTTAGTGTAAATATTTTTTTGAATCTCCTGAATTTTCAACCAACCAAGCCCAAAATAAATTACTTAAACCGAAGCATGGTTTCCAAAATTTCATTGATTTGTTTGGATCGTTGTCTAGAAACAGGCACTTCAGCACCATCTTGCATAATTAGACTTCCGCCGTCGTTTTTTAGAATTCCTTGTACATATTGAGGATTTATCAAATGCGATTGATGTACTCTCAGGAAGCCGTGGTCTTTTAAAAGTTCCTCGATTTCCTTTAAAGTACGGCTGATCAATATTTTGTTTTCGTCTTTACAATAGATATTGGTGTAATTACTATCTGATTGGCATCTCACAATATTATCAATTTCAACTATTTTATATCCTACACCTGTGGGAAGGGCTATTTGCGAGCATTCCTTGTTCGATTCTTGTAAATGTTGTTGAAACAATTGCCATTGTTTATTAGTTGTTTTATTTCGTCTTTTTTCCCAGTTTGAAAGTGCGGTTACAATGTTTCTTTCTGTTATTGGCTTTAGTATATAATTGATAGCACTGTATCTAAACGCTTTTAAAGCATATTGATCATAAGCTGTGGTAAAAATGACATCAAAGTCTATGGGTAGTAAGTTATCCAAAAGAGAAAAACCGTTGAGATTTGGCATTTCTATGTCTAAGAATAGAAGGTCTGGTGGGTTATTTTGAATAAAATTCAACCCTTCCAAAGGATTCGTAAAAACGCCTATAACGGAATAATCTCCGTTTATTTTTTTTATTAAACTTTCTAATACGTTCGTGCAATGTGCTTCGTCGTCTATTATAATAACTTTTGTCATTACTCAATATTTATAGGTTAGTGTTATTCGAGTTCCTAAAGCATTTCCGTTTTCAACAAGATCAATTGTTTTTAGGTGAATCGAATGTTCGTGCAAATGGTTAAATAGCGTCAGTCTATCCTGAACAATGCTCGTGCCCATAGATTTGTGAAGTTTTTTCTTTTTGTTGCTTTCTGCCCTTCCAATGCCGTTATCTTCAATTATTATTTTTAAGTCTTTCGTTGTATCAAAGATAATTTTCAATTTTTTTTCGGCTTTTAAACTCGGGTACAAGCCATGCCAGATGGCATTTTCCACTATAGGCTGTAGCAATAATGGCGGAATGTTGTATTGTGAAAGTTCTTCTCTTGAAGTAAATTCAATGCTATATATAAACTCTCGTCCCATTCTATTCTTTTCTAGAGAAAGATACAGTTCTAAAATTTCCAATTCTTCTTCAACCGTTATCTTTTTAAGATTACTGCTTTGAAGTATTCCTCGAAGTAGGCTCGAAAAGTCATCAAGATACGTTATGGCATCATCATTTCTGGAAGTCATAATTAAATGTTTGATGGCGCTTAAACTATTAAAAATAAAATGTGGATTCATTTGGGATCGTAAGGCTTTCATCTCAGTCTCCTTTAGCTTTTGAGAAAAGTCACTTTTTATTTTCGCTTCTTGATCTGCTTCAAGTTGGGAGTAAAGTTGTATGAGTTCTGTGGTTTTTTCATTTACTTTTTTATCTAGTTCAAGATTCATTGTTCTTTGAATATGTTCATTCTCTTGTAATTGCCCAATCAACTCAACGGTTGTCTTTTCTTTTTCTTTTTGAAGTAAAAAAACATTTTGTCCCAACGCCAGCGAGAAACAATAAACTTCAGCCAACAAACCTATTTGGAAGATAATATTTGGAGCTTCGATATTTCCAAATATACTTTCAGAAGAATAATGGGAGGCAGAAGAACCTATATAGGAAGCAAATAGAGCACCTATAAAAAAGAACGATTGCCCAATAATGAAAAAGATTAACAATGGATGTTTTACTTTAAAAATTATCCAAAAAATTAAAACTAAATTCAAGGGAAGAATGACAATTCTGACAATCGAGAATATAAGTCCATTTAAATAGGCATTGTAAAAAAAATAGGCAAAGAAAATACGTGAGATCGCATAAATAAAACAGGCGAACCCAAAGTATTTAAGGGCTCTTGCCAACATCTTGTTATACCTTTTAATTGTGAGCAAGTTTATAATGAAAAAAATATAAAACCCTATAAAAATAAACTGTACAGGTTCATTTAAATTATAGGCGAGTTTTGGATAATATTCAAAAATATTTCCCACAGGAGCCAATGTTCTTCCAAGAATTATAAAACCATATATAAGTTGAAAAAATAAATATCCTAAGTAGTACAGGTAAAGTTTTTGAGATAAACGCAACCAAAATACCACGGTAAAAATGACGATGGTGAATAACGAAACAATATAAAAATAGATAAAAGCTATAGAGCTTGATTGGTTTTTATATTCGCTTCGAAAATTGTCAAAATGACCACTTTCACTATAGATTGAAGGATAATCATAAAACCTCACAAAACGATTGACATTTAGTTTTATGTAAAACTGAGATTTTTGAAAAGGAGCTAGGGAAAATTCTGTAAAGAAATGTGATGATTTATTGGCCCGTTGGGGCAATGGAACCAATACTCCGTTTACTAATTTCTGAAAAACAGTTCCTTTTTCCTGATAAATCGTAGTAACGTGATCTGTACTATGAAAATAATTTCGAATCGTATCGTTCGATTGGTTTTCAATTTGAAATTTTAACCAAATGGTAGTATTCGGCTTGGCAACAAATGTGGAGTCGTACTGTATCCAATTATCTTCTTTCTGAATTTCTTTAAAACCTATTTCCAGATCGGTTCGGAGTGCTTTAACATTTCTATTATTTAATAACGATACCTTATTTGAAATAGAATCAGCAGCAATCTGACTGTTCAATGGTGTCAAACCGGCTAAAAAACTAAGAGTTATTATAAGTAGAAATTTCATCAATAAGCTAAAATACTATTCTTAATATAGAACTTCTATCTTTTTTAGCATTCAGCAGGTTTTAATTAGTATTTGGTAGTTTTCCCGTGTTTTTACCAAATACTAATTGATAAGTGTCAAATACTAATTGAGGGTTTCATAGCTTCCTTTCACTGTATATGTTTGTTCCTATAATTAAAAAATAATAAATTATGACTTTGAGAAATCAAATTGGAAACCCATTTAAAAAAACGCTTGTTTTAACACTTTGCGCACTTTCGTTATTAATGATATCCTGCTCCAAGGATGATGGTCCCGGAGATCCGGCCGAAGGAAATGCTCCGCCAGTTGAGCTGGATTGCGACCTTTTCTTGGAAGATTTAACTCTCGTTGATAATCCAAATGCTCCAGTAGATTATGTAATAAATTGTAGCCCTGTGGTAAAAGGAAAACTTACAATTGAACCTGGAGTCGTAATACATTTTGTCAGTGGTGCCAGAGTTCGCTTTAAAGATCCATCTCCAATACATGCGATGGGTACTGCGGCAAAACCCATTGTAATGACAGGGACAAACTCCACCCTAGGTTGGTGGGGAGGACTTTTGTTTGAAACTGCCAATAATACCAATATTATGGAACATGTAGATATAAGTTATAGCGGAAGTCAAACTTTTAATGGACATGGTCCTGCAACTATTCTCATACATAGTAAAGGCGCGGTAACAATGAATAATTGTTCTATTAAATATAGTCAAGAAACAGCATTTGTGGCACCAGGCAACACAGCAGTATTTAACTTGGAAAATAACGTTTTTAGCGAAAATAGCCAGCCTGTATTAATTAACTTTTCTAATGCTCATAAACTCTCTGCTAATAATGACTTCAGTGGGAATAATCTAGATAGAGTGATGTTAAATGGTGATTCGGGAGGGATTCAGACAAGTGTAGTTTGGCAAAATATAAATGTGCCTTATCGAGCTCTAGATGTATTAAGCGTTGCTAACGGAGGAACAATTAAAATAGATCCGGGAGTAGTATTGGAAATGGCACCAGGAGCAGGCTTGAAGAATATTGATGGCACATTGAAAATAGTAGGAACCGAAGCATTACCGATAACCATAAAAGGTGAAGTTTCTGGTCCAGGTTCATGGGGAGGGATTTTTATCAATAACCCCAATACCAACAATGAAATTGGGTTTGCAAAAATCAGCGATGCCGGAGCCAATCCCACAAGCAATGAAGGTGCAATTGAGTTATGGTACAATGCCAAGCTAAACATTCATGATGTTCATTTTAAAGATTTGGGTGCTTGTGCCGTTTATGGATGGTTGCATCCTGGCCAAGGTGGAAATCCTAATTACACTTCCGCTAACCTTACTTTTACGAATGTGGGCTGTACCGAATTCTTTGAGGAATAGAACAAAATCATAATTCGTTTATATTTAAATTTTTGGAGAAACAGCATTTTCTCCCCTGATTAGCCAAATGATAAAACCCTTCTGAAAAATTTATTTTTCAGAAGGGTTTGTGTATTATGCATACTGTTTCTGATTCACTATCTTTGAGATATAGCAACAGCCATGATAAATTCACAGAGATTCAAGTTTCCCAAAACAGTGTTGTTTGGAATAACGGCGTTGTACATAATCCTAATGATTGCAACTTACTTTTTATACTATAAAGAACCCGTTATAGTTTGCGCCCAACAAATGCTGGTGGCACAATCTATTGCACTGGCTTTTCAAATAGTCCTCAATTGTATCAACTATCATTCAAACAAGAAAATTATAATCCTAGCTAGCTTATTTATAAGCAGTATGCTCGTTTTTGGCGCAATCTCCGCTTTTTTTAATTTGGGATTAATGTGTGAACTTTATGGATTTTAAGGAATAGTATAATTTATTATTCTTTCCTTTTTTAAAGCTATTCCTGCTGATGTTGCATAAATTCGAAGTCTAAATTCACGGAGCAATCTTAAACAATTTTTAATTCCATTTTAAAAACTGGCAGAAATACTCAATAAATGAAACATCCATCAATAATCTTTACACAGCGTAATGACTTATTGGATGTTCCATTTGTCCTTTAAAAATAAACATTATAGACAAATGAATTTATTAAAACTAACACCTCTACTTTTTCTGGGCTCAACACTTCTTGTTTCGTGTAAAAATGAAATAAAGCAAAAATTTGTAACGAACTCTAAAGAGGAGGCAACTGAACAAATAGTAACATCATTAGAAAATCCCACTACTGGAAACAGTTCTTTCCCGAGGCTATTTGGAACAGAAAATCAGCTGTTTATGTCTTGGATTGAGAGGAAGGATTCAATCTCAGTATTATATTATTCCACTCTTAATGATGAGAAATGGACAAGTCCTTTTGAAGTAAACTCGGGGAATGATTGGTTTACGAATTGGGCAGATTTTCCGGTTATTGCTGAAAATAATGGTAACATTTTAATAAGTCATCTTCAGAAGTCCGCCAATGGAAAATATACTTACGATGCAAAAGTGAATGTTTTTTCAGGTGCAACAAAGACTTGGAAAAAGGATCTTCTTCTAAATAATGACGGAACTGCGAGTGAGCATGGTTTTGTCTCGGCAGTTCCCCACGATCAATCTTCTTTTTATGTAATCTGGCTTGATGGAAGAAATACTCAAGCCGAAGCTGGCGGCCATGATTCTCATGGTGGAGGACCCATGACGCTTCGTGGGCGAGTGGTTCATGCCGATGGCACAATGCAGCCAGATGTAGAATTGGATAATCGTGTTTGCGACTGTTGTCAAACTGGAATGACTTCCATAGAGGATGCCCCAGTGCTTGTGTATAGGGATAGATCAGAAACCGAAGTTAGAGATATTGCTCGCATAGGTCTTTTTGACGATTCATTTTCCGATTCTCAAGTAGTTTATAATGATAATTGGGAAATTTCTGCCTGCCCAGTAAATGGTCCCGCAATTGCTTCTTATAAAAATAATGCCGTAGTCGCTTGGTTTACTTCGGCTAACGATCTTCCAAAAGTTCAGCTAGCTTTTTCCACAGATAGAGGCAAGACCTTTGGAGTTCCGATCCACATAAATAACAATGAAACCTTGGGAAGGGTTGATGTGGTAATGATTTCAGAAAATGCTGCAATTGTATGTTGGATGGAGAATGTAGGAGATGAAACTTTGATTCAAGTAATGCGCGTTTCGGCAGATGGATCTAAGGGTTTTCCAATTACTATTTCAGAAACAAGTTTTGAGCGTTCTAGTGGTTTTCCGCAGTTGGAAGTTGCTGGAAACACACTTTATGCCGCCTGGACGAATGTTGAAGGGAAGCAAAGTTCGATTAGAACAGCGTCAATTTCTATGAAGGATTTATAATGCAATTTTACGATTCTTGCAATTCCGTATCTTTGAAAAAAACTACATTGAAAAATCTTCTCATCATAGGCCATACTTTTCCCGAACCTGATACTACGGGAGCGGGGAGCAGAATGATGCAATTGATTGGGTTGTTTAAGGAAACTAATTACCATATCACTTTCGCCAGCACTGCATCAATTTCTGAAAGATCCGTCAATCTTGAAAGAGAGGATATTTTAGTGAAAAGTATTCTGTTGAACGATGCTTCTTTTGATGAATTCATTAAACAATTAGATCCTGAAATCGTAATATTTGACCGTTATATTACCGAGGAACAATTTGGTTGGCGGGTTTCTGAAGCATGTCCGAAAACCTTGAAAATTCTTGATACAGAAGATTTACATTTTCTTAGAAAGGCTAGGGAAGAGGCAGTCCGGAAGAATTTAGTGATTGAAGAAGCCAATCTCTTTTCCGATACGACCAAGAGGGAAATAGCCAGTATTTTTCGATGTGATCTTTCTTTAATCATTTCAAAATTTGAAATGGATTTGCTTCAAAGCACTTTTAAGATTTCATCTGAAATTCTGTATTACCTGCCTTTTATGGTGCAAAATATTTCTGCGAATAAGATAACATTTGAAAATCGACAAAACTTCATTGCCATCGGGAATCTTTTGCATGCGCCCAATGTGGATGCAGTAATTCAATTGAAAAAGCTGTGGCCAGAAATTAAAAAACAACTTCCACCAGCCGAAATACATATTTATGGAGCATATGCACCACAACAAATTACGCAGCTTCACAATCAAAAGGAGGGTTTTTTAATAAAAGGATGGGTAGGAGATTTAGAAAACACCTTGAGTGAATATCGACTTCAATTGGCGTACCTCCGTTTTGGTGCGGGATTAAAAGGAAAACTCGTCGATGCCATGCGTTATGGATTGCCTTCAATTACCACCAAAATAGGAGCAGAAGGTTTGTGCGGAAAAATGCCATTTGGCGGAGAAATCACAACTTCTTATGAAGATTTTGTCAAATCAGCGGTAAGATTGTATTCAGAAGAAGAAAGCTGGAAGGAAGCCCAGCAAAATGGGTTTGAAATTATTAAACATCGTTTTCAAAAGCATCTATTTTCCGAAGATTTTAAAAAAAGGATAGAATGGCTTTCATCTAATCTTGAAAAACACAGACAGCAGAACTTTATAGGCCAAGTGCTTCAACATCAAAGTTTGCAAGCCTCGAAATATATGAGTAAGTGGATTGAGGCAAAAAACACACTTCCACAAAATTCATCTCCGGTTTGTTTTGCCAATAGCGATGAGGTGCGGGAGGAATACAAACTGTAGGTGTACATTATTTTTAAGCAAAAATTTCAGCAGCACCAATCAGTGGGGAATTATCTTGTTTCCCTTTATAGAGGGATGGTATCTTTGGGAGAATTTGAAACCCGGAAAATGGTTGTCCCCAATTGAAAGAAACATTAGAACTTTACGCCCTAAAATTCGATGAATAAATTAAAAGGAATTGCTGCAGTGGTATTTGGTGCTGCGAGTTATGGTTTGTTGGCAACCGTCGTAAAACTTGGAAATTTGCAAGGATTGGATTCTAGTGTTTTGACTTTCTTCCAATATTTGTTGGGTTTTTTAACCCTTGTTTTTATTTCGTTATTGAGCAATAGAACATCCACATTAAGTAAGGCTTCAGGAAAATCAAAATTGAAGTTGATGATTTTCGGAACTTCAATGGGGCTGACGAGTTGTTTTTATTATTTATCCATTCAGTATGTACCTGTTTCAATTGCTATCATTTTATTGATGCAAGCCATTTGGATGGGGGGTGTTCTCGAAATATTTTTAGATAAAACGAAACCCGATCTTCTGAAAATTATTGGAAGTATCGTGGTTTTGATCGGCACTTTTTTGGCCGTGGATATTTTTGATGATTTCCATTCCCTTAGTTTTAAAGGCTTGGCATTTGGAATTCTCGCAAGCTTGTCCTTTACCGTTACACTCACGGCCACGAACAGGGTGGAAAGTGACTTGCCCATCATCACGAGAAGTAAATACTTGGTTTTAGGTGGACTTATCATTGTCCTGTTGTTTTGGAACGTCGATATTTTTCAAAAAATGAACTTGGACAACTCAAATTTATGGTTATTTGGGATGTTTCTGGCACTTTTTGGCGCTGTGATTCCGCCTATTTTGTTTAATAAAGGTTTTCCAATTGTCGGTATCGGACTTGGAAGTATTTTAGCTTCGATTGAAATTCCGGTATCTATCTTTTCGGCTAAATTTCTGCTGGATGAACAAGTGAAAGCAATTCAATGGATTGGGGTTTTAATTATTATTCTTTCTGTGGTGATTATTAATTTCCGGTATATCAATGAACAAAAGAAGGTTTGATGTTCTTTGACCTTATTGGGTAAATAAATTTCCCAAAGTAAGAATTGCCTCTATTCAATATGACATCGTTCATAAAATCGCTATGAATTGGGTTTGTCCTTAAATTGCAGTCTTGTTTTACAAGGAATTGAATCTTGTAAAATGTATATTTGGTAGGAATTGGTTTGTTTCAATTCAGATAGATTTTTTCGTAAATTATTCAAATAAAACTAGTTTAATTATGAGTGTCCAAAAACAATTGATTGTGATTACAGGAGGTGCCGGCGGCATTGGAATGGCGTGTGCAAGAGCTTTTAAAGAAGATGAAATGGTTATTACAGACTATTCGCAAGAAATGGTGGATAAATCTGTCAAAATTCTTACGAAGGAAGGTTATAAGGTCACGGGAATTGCTTGTGATATAACGAAGAAGGAAGATGTGAGAAAATTGAAAAATTACGTCTCCAATCTTGGATCTCTAAAAGCCCTAATACATACTGCGGGTGTAAGTGGAACGGTTCAAGATCTTAAAAAGGTTTATACAATCGACCTAATTGGCACTGAGCTTTTGGTTGATGCTTTTTATGAATTGGCAATCCAAGATTCGGCTATTGTTCTTTTTTCTTCTATGATGGCCCATGTTGTTCCGTCCAATGAAAAATACGATTCGGCACTTGAAAATCCCCAGGCTTCAGGTTCCTTTGAAACCGTTAGCCAATTTGTGGGTGGCAGTTCAGATACTATGTACAATTTTTGCAAACGTGGCGTGCAGTTACTTTCCTATAAAAATGCGGATAGATATGGCGCAAAAGGAGCGCGTATTGTAACAGTTTCTCCAGGAGTTATTCAAACGGAAATGGCGCTAAAGGCGGCCGAAGAGCATCCCGAGCGAATGGAGCGGATAAAAAGAGCAACTCCTTTGGGAAGACACGGCACACCAGAAGATGTAGTTGAGGTTGTTAAGTTTCTGATCAGTGATGCCGCTCGGTTTATTACAGCTACGGATATTTTGGTTGATGGTGGTGTAATTCACAATATAAAGAAAATGGGTTAATGGAGCTTGGAGCTCTTTAGGCATGTTTTTGAATTTATTTTGTTGGTGTTTTAATTCCTCCAGATTAAGTTTAGTTAGTTTTGTAGAGATTATCCCTGCATTATGACAAACAATGATCCCAATTTTGCGAAACCTGTATTTGAACTTGAAGAAACAGCCTCGGAACGAAAAGCCCTTTTTGATAAAATAAACAATTTTTCTGAAGAATTTTTAGAGTCACTTCCCGCGCGAAAGGCTTTTCACTACAATACTCATCCGGAGACAGAAGCCGATTCCTTTTTTGAAATAGACAGCCAAAAAGCTTCAGTGGACACCGTTTTGGATTTTTTTGAAGCACGTGTATTGAATACTGGTTTGAATCCCACTTCGGGCGGGCATTTGGGTTATATTCCCGGCGGAGGGATTTATAGCTCTGCCATCGCCGATTATCTTGCTGCCGTCACAAATAGGTATGCTGGAGAATTTTATGCTTCTCCTGGGGCTGTTAGGATGGAAGATGCCTTAATAGATTGGGCGGGAAAACTAATGGGTTATTCGGAAGGTTTTGGCGGAAACTTGACCTCAGGAGGGAGCATCGCCAACTTGGTGGCGCTTCATACGGCTAAACATCATAAAAACATTTCAGGCACAGCAATTTCCAAAAGTGTGGTTTATTGTACGGCACAATCGCACCACAGTATTTACAAGGCACTAAAAATCATCGGACTCGAAAGTTGTATTATTAGAAAAACACCTTTGGATTCACATTTCAGAATTTCCGTAGATGATTTAGAAAATGAAATTAAAGCCGATGAGAGAGAAGGCCTAAAACCATTTTTACTCATCGCAAATGCTGGCTCTACCGATGTTGGAGCTGTGGATCCGTTGGTAAGTTTAGGAAATATCGCCAAAAATCATAATCTCTGGTTTCACGTTGATGGTGCTTACGGCGCATTTTTTATGCTAACTGCTCAGGGAAGAGAAAAGTTAGAGGGAATTGAATTAGCAGATTCCATAATTCTCGATCCGCACAAAGGGATGTTTCTTCCCTATGGCTCAGGAATCGTGTTGATAAAAAACATAACACATCTTGCCGCCGCCCATAGTTATACTGCTAATTATATGCGGGATGCACATATAGAGGGGCAATATTCCCCTTCAAATTTATCTCCTGAATTGAGTAAACATTTTCGAGGATTGCGAATGTGGCTACCGCTTAAATTATATGGAGAACAAGCTTTTTCCGATTATCTGAACGAAAAACTGCAATTGGCTACTTATTTATCGCATCATCTTGTTGCCCTTGGCTACGAAGTTGTCTGTAAACCTGACTTGAGTGTTGTCGCCTTTAGGCTGGATCTAGTCCAATACGACAGTGACGAACAGAATAAAAAAGTATTGGATTATATTCAAAAAGATGGTAGAATTTTTATTTCTTCCACCGTTTTGGATAATAAATTGACTTTGCGCGCTGCTATTCTTTCCTTTAGAACCCATAAAAAGGACATTGATTTGTTTCTGGAGTTGTTGAAAGAGGCCAGGGTTTCTATTGAGATTTAAGACATTCAATTTTATATTTTGAGAATTTTGGTTGGCAAAAACCAAGGTAAAAGGCTTGATAAAATGAAAGTTTACGGAAAATGTAAAAGTTGTAAGAATGAAATCGGATGTCAAACGGATGCACATACTGGTGTAGAGTTTACAATGGCGGAGGGCGAAACGAAGACATTGAACTGTGCGAATTGCGGAACAAATACGGAATTTCACGTGGATGAATTATATGCAAAACCCTCAAAGATGCCATTCTTAATTGTAGGATTGATATTTTTAGCGGGGATAATACTACTTCTTTATCAATTGTATTTTCCTAGAAACAGGTATATTATCATACTGTTTGGTGTGCCCATAGGTATATATTTAACTCTCAAAAAGCAAGATCAAACCCGAGTTTCCAATTTTAATAAGAGAAAACTAAAAGGACGAATACACAACATTGGATAAGTGTTAATAATAGGAATTTATTGAAAAATGGCTTTCAATTCCGTTACTTTTAATTAATCCATTAAAAGAATTTAGGACGTGATCAATAGAACTTTTAGAACCTATCAAGAGCCAAAAAAGAGGAAGCTATTTAGTGGTAATTTTTCGGAGAACTATAAAACGGCGGAAGTTGGTTGTGATTTGAATCCTAAATTTCAGGCAAAGGGAATTATGAGTGAAGCGCTGAAGGCCGTTATAGAGATGGGTTTTAAGGGATTTAAGCTGGATAAAATCGAGGCATTTACTCATAGAGACAATGAGAGCTCTAAAAAATTGTTAGAAAAGAATGGGTTTTCCTTTATTGAGAATAGAACAGGCCTTGATAACGAAGCGAATAGAATCTTTGAACTTGAAAATTTTGGCGGCTAAAAAAATGAAGTGAAAATCATTTTTATTGTAGTTTTATCATTAATTCTGAGTGTGATTGTAGCTATTTTTTAATAAGCTTCCTTACTAAGTCCTCGAGTCCGTTTAATTTCAATTCATACATTTCCTGCATCATTCTTCCTAGTTTTCCTTCAGGAAATCCTTTTTGTCGAAACCAGACATAATAATATTCAGGAATATTGGCTAGGTAATAGCCTTCATATTTTCCGAAGGGCATTTTGTAGTTTGCGAGTTCAATGAGGTGATTTGGGTTGGGGCCACTTCCAAGATTCATAATTGACGAGTTGTTTGGCAATCCGTTTTTCCCATTGGAGCTCTTTTTCAATATTCCGGGAATGATCTGTTTCAGCATCAAATTTCTTTTGCATCGTTTTTCGTTGTTCCTCCACTTGCAAATAAATCGTTTCAATTTCAGCCTTAACTTTTTTCGAGAATTTTTGTGATCCTAACCTTTTGCGAAGAATCCTTGCGTGAAGTTCAGAAATATCAAAATGCGTCTGCTCATGGTTTAAAACGTGTTGCGATATTTGGCCTTGGAAATACCAAGACTTTTCAGGACTAAAAAAACTTTCCACCGAATATTCCACGCTTACGCCATCGTTTGATATTTTATATGAATAGCCAAAGTTGATTCCCGTGTTTGTGCTAGCTACAAATCCAGCATTACGCACTGGTCTTCCTCGAAAATCTTCCCAAGTGAGTTTTTGGTTTTCATTCCAAATTATCTTTTCTGAAGTATCCTGCTGAAAAAATAAGAAGGTGAAAATGAAGGCAAGAAGTAATTTCATATTAAATTGTAATCAACAATACTAACAATTTTTTAAATCTTCACAGCCCCTTGCACCCGAAAACTGCCTACTTTTTATCCCCAATGGAAAACAATCAATTTTTCAACATCGGGATGCAGACTTTGCATTACTGGACAAGTTCTACCTGTGTTTTCGAGAATTTTTCTGGAGCGTTCATCAATTCCAGCGGGGAAATGTAATATGACCTCAATTTTTGAAATTCTGCGTGGGTTTGCAGCCATGGTTTTTGTAACCTCTGCCGTGGTTCCATCCATATTTACGTTCAGGTCATTCGCCTTGATTCCCATAACCGTAATCATACAGTTTGCTAGGCCTGTGGCTACGGTATCGGTAGGAGAGAACGCTTCGCCCTTACCTTGATTGTCTGTTGGCGCATCGGTAATATATTTATTTCCCGATTTCAGATGTTCGTTTTCAGTTCGAAGGTTTCCGAGGTATTTAACTCTTGCGGTACTCATTCTACTATTTCGAATTTAAGGTCTTTGTTGTATTTTAAAATGTAGGCAGCTTGATTACAATATCCTTGATCTCCTGTTTTTTCATAGCGAAATTTGTTTTCAATATAAACGGTTTCGCTCTCTGGAAGAATCGCGTCATAGATGTCCTTTTCAGAAGCCAATCGCAGCAGGACGTCATAAGTCACATCAAAACCACGAATGGCATACCGATTGGGCCATACGCCATATTTATTCTTATAGCTAATTAAAAACGGTTCACGGGCATCTTCGTCAGCAGTTCTATTGACTGAAGGAAATGTAAAATTCAGTTTTGCAAGACGGGCGCTAGAAATCTCATGCCACTCGTAAGCTTCGTTTTTGTTTAATGTAAAAAGTCGGATTTTATTGTGACTGGGCATTGCGGCAAGAACGTTGACTGCGCTGCTTACAAAAACCGGATTCTCTGATTCCAGAACTACCCAATTATCCGTGCCTTCCGAAACCAGAGCCGATACATCCGAAGACCGAACATAGTTATCTCTAGAGGAAACTACCCGCGCTGTAGGCATGGCAGCTTGAAGCATTTCCCGCTGTTTTTGCTTTTTTGAATCGGATATGATGATGATGTTTTTACCGCTTGCATTGGCTTTCAGATATTGAATCATCAATTTTTCAAGAATGGAATTCGTAGGAAGGGTTTGAAAAAGGTTTTGGTTCATCGCCATATCTCGATTGCTAAGGGGAGAAAAAACAGGAATTTTATCTTTTTCCAATAATGAAGAGGCTTTTTCAACATTCTTTTGAAGAAGCGGGCCTATGACGGCATTCGTATTTTTAAACGCCGCGCTAGAAATTATTGAAGCTACCTTGCTGTCGCTTTTTTCAGTGTCATATACATTCAGAGTTACAGAAATCCCTTTCTCCTTGGCAAATTCAGCAGCCATGAGTGCCCCGCTGTAAAAATCCAAGGCAATGCGTAAGGTGGGGTCCTTCTTCAACCAATCATGATCGGTATGTGTTGAATCGGTTGCGCTTTGGGTTAAACGAAAAGGGAGCATCAGGGCGACGGTTTTCATCCGTTTGTTGTCGATCTTTTTTTCAAGATCAACAGTGGAAATGTCATCCTTTGAAGCAAAACTATCCTCCTTTGGGATTTTTAAAATCATGCCTTCCCTAAGTCCATCTTTGGCATAAGGGTTCAAAGCAATGATTTCTTCTTCTGAAAGCCCAAATTTCACTTTTAATCTATAAAATCCTTCTTTTGGCTTTACTTCATAAAATTGAAAGTTATCCTCATCTATCTCTGCACTTTCAATTATGGTTTTGTCGGGAACGATTAAAACTGTGCCTATTTTGAGATCTTCTCCCAAATCGCGATTTAAGTCTTCCAATTCAGCAATAGAAATACCGAATTTCCTGGCTATTCCATATTTGGTGTCTTTGGGTTGTACTTTGTATTCTTTGGTTCCAGGTGGAATCCCACCAATATTGGGGTTAATGATTCCCATTTCGTTTGTTACGACAGGAATAAGCAACTTCTCGCCATTCTTCAATCCTCGAGAATATAATTCTTTGTTTAGTTTTTTAATGTCGTCAACGCTAACATTGTATTGCTGCGCGATTCCATAAAGAGTTTCTTTTCTCCTTACTTTATGCTCTCGATATTTAGATCCTTTGGTGCCCTCATTTAAACCTTTTTTGGAAGGAAGGATGAGGATGCTGTTAACTTTTATTCCATTTTTGGCCTCCGGATTGAGATTGTAAAGCGTAGTTTCGGAAATATTGTAATCCTTGGCAATACTATAAGCCGTTTCTCCTTTTTGTACGGCGTGGCTTGTGTATTGTTGTTGTTGAGCCGCGGAACCACAACTAACCGTAAATAAAACAATTACGGAAATGTACATGAAACACTTCAAAATATAGAGAGTTGATTTTATTGATTTACAAAACATAGACATAAATTCAAATTACTTATTCCCATTCTATTGTGGCCGGCGGTTTTGAGCTTATGTCATAGACTACTCTATTAACGCCTTTCACACGGTTTATTATATGGTTACTCACTTCTTGAAGGAATTCGTATGGTAGATTTACCCAGTCCGCAGTCATTCCATCGGTGGATTCTACAGCTCGTAGCGCGACTACTTTTTCGTAAGTCCGTTCATCGCCCATAACGCCAACGCTGTTCACGGGAAGTAATATTGCTCCCGCTTGCCATACTTTATCGTATAAATTCCATTTTTTCAATCCATTTATAAAAATGGCATCCACCTCTTGCAAAATACGAACTTTTTCGGCAGTAATGTCGCCTAAAATCCGAATGGCCAAGCCAGGACCGGGAAATGGGTGTCTTCCGAGCAATTCTGGATCGATTCCCATTTCTTTTCCTACGCGGCGAACCTCATCTTTAAATAGCATTCGCAAGGGTTCTACGATTTTCAATTTCATAAAGTCCGGAAGTCCACCCACATTATGGTGACTCTTGATCGTTACCGAAGGACCGTTAACAGAAACACTTTCAATTACATCTGGGTATATAGTACCTTGTCCGAGCCAGTCCACACCTGTTACCTGATGGGCCTCATCATCAAAAACTTCGATAAAGGCATTACCTATAGCTTTTCGCTTTCGTTCGGGATCTGTTTCATTTTTTAAGGCTTCCAAAAATCGTTCGGAAGCATCAACACCCTTAACATTTAGCCCCATGTCTTTATATTGATGGAGTACGCTTTCAAATTCATTTTTTCGAAGCAGCCCGTTATTTACGAATATGCAATACAGGTTTTTTCCGATGGCTTTGTTCAAAAGAATGGCCGCAACGGTAGAGTCTACTCCACCACTTAAGCCTAAAACCACCTTACCGTCGCCAATTTGTTCTTTTAATGCGTGAACGGTTGTTTCAACAAAAGCAGCAGGTGTCCACGATTGTTCCACGCCAGCGATTTTTACTAAAAAATTTTCCAGTAATTGCTTGCCGTGAGTGGTATGATATACTTCAGGATGAAATTGGATTCCGTAAGTTTCTTCGTCTTCAAATCTAAACGCTGCGTTGGGAACTTCAGAAGTACTTGCTAAGCGCACACTGTTTTCGGGAAGTTTCTCAATGGTGTCGCCATGGCTCATCCATACTTGAGTATTTTCTGGAATATCCTCGAAAAACAATTCACCGGATTTTATTTTTGAGAGTTTTGCGCGTCCATATTCCCGCAAATTGGCAGGTTCTACACTTCCTCCGTTAAACTGCGCCAAATACTGGGCGCCGTAACACACTCCTAAAAGTGGCTTTTTACCCCGGATTTTTGACAGATCCGGATGAGGTGCATCTTCTGCTCGAACGGAGAAAGGACTGCCGGAAAGTATCACGGCCTTAAAGGGGTCGAGGTTTTCTGGAATATGATGGTATGGATGGATTTCGCAATAAATGTTCAGTTCCCTTACTCGCCTGGCGATCAGTTGGGTATACTGCGAACCAAAATCTAAAATGAGGACGTTGTTTTGCATAGCCAAAAATACTTTTTTAATTATGAATTAGGAATTCAAAAAAGAGAATTTTAACTTATGGATTTTCGCCACCAATCCACGTTCTAAACCCCAAAGGTTTTTTAAACCTTTGGGGTTTTATTAAGCAGTTAAGATTACACTTCAAAAACCTTAAATCGCATATCCAACGGTTCTAAATCTGCCTTTAATAAATTCAATAATCCTTCTCCATATTCCAAATAAAATTCTGAAAAGTTAAGTTGGCGTTCTTGCAAACTCTGGTTAGGGAATAATTCGTCTTGGATATTTCGCAAGCGTTCTAGTTCGTCTGAAAGATTTCGTTTTTGAGCTTTCAACAAGCGTTTTTCAAGATGATCTAAACCGTTTAATTGCTTTTTTTCTTGAGCTCCAACGGCTCCGAGGAAGGAAGCATCTGTTTTTTCAGCTAATTTGTATAAATCTTTAAATTGCCTTTTTAGATGCATTTTCTGAGTAGAAAAATCAATCTCTATTTTTGATTTCTTATAGGTGTGTTTGGTAATGAGTTCGTGCTGTGGCAGGAACATTTCTTCAATGCCAGATTTGAGTTTATCAAGTTTTTCTGAGAGTCTTTTCGGAACAATAAGAGCTGAATTTCGAAGTAATAATATGGGAAACGGCACTTCCACTTTTTCAAAATAATCTTTCAACTGAAACCAATAAGCCAGTTCTCCAGCACCGCCAATATAGCATAGGTTCGGTAAGATTTCTTCTTGATATAAAGGTCGGAGCAAGGCGTTCGGTGAAAAACGTTCGGGGTTTTTGTGAAGCTCCTTGAGGATTTCTTTCTTTGAAAAAGAGATATCGGTTTCATTCACATAAAATCGATCTTCTTTTTCTATAATCCGCTCTCGCAGATTTTCTTTCAAATAAAATAAGTTGATTTCCCGAGGATGCACCTGTTCAGGAAAACCTAAAGCTGTAAGTCTTTCGGTGGTTTTTGAAATCTCTTTAAAGCTGAGGGTTTCGGTTAATTCTTTTTCGGCGAAAGGAATAAAACACTTTTTGAGTTCAGCATCGTTGCCATCCACAATTACGAGTCCGTGATGGTAGAAGAGTTTATTGGCCAAATATCGCGTGGCATCAGCCAAATTATTGTGATTTATATAAGCGTCAGAAAAATATTGGGTTAGTTTTTTGCCGTTTTCACTTTCGCCAAATTCTTTTTTGAGATGGTTCTTTAATTCTTTTAAACCTTCCGTAGAAAATTCGCCAACAGCACCCGCTGATTTTCTATCCCATTCTATTTTTTTTCCAAACAGGTTGAAATGGTTTATTTCTTCAAAATCATGATCCTCCGTTGCCATCCAGTAAATTGGCACAAAATGGTTGTTTGGGTATTCCTTTTCGAGCTGTTCAGAAAGGTTGATTGCCGAAAATATTTTATACAGGAAGTAAAGAGGTCCTGTAAAAAGATTTAATTGATGTCCCGTGGTTATCGTAAAAGTGCTGTGTTCCTTCAACAGATCGATATTGCTCAACGTAGATTGTGACAGTGAATTATCGCCGTATTGATACATAATTCGCTTTGCGAGAAGATGTCTTTTTACTTCGCTGAAACTTTTCTGCTTCTCCTCAAGTTGAGGTTTGAAGTTTTTCAACGATGGAAACCGATTGTAAAATGGCTTTAAAACCTTGTTTTCTTCAAGATAATCACAAATGAGCTTTGAGAAATATCCTGTGTTTTTATAAGGAATGGAATGGCTAGGCATAGGTTTATGGAAAATTGGAACAAAAATAACCGTTTTCAATGGGTCGAGGGTTTAAAGATACGTTAATCTTGAGAAAATGGATACGGTCTTGACGGTTTGAGTCACGACGTTTTGAACCATGACGGTCTGATTTTTGGCGTTTTAGTCACGACGATCGGAAACACAACGGTTGATTTAATGTCTTGTTTCCAATGGTACTGTTTTATAGAGTCGTGGTTGGAATCACGATGTTGGCATGAGGAAGATTGAAGCCCCAACGGTTTGACCCACGACATTTGACGCCTCTATATTTTGCATTGATCGACCTCATGACGATTAGAAAATGAGATTTGAGATTAGCGAATCATTTTCCCCTTGTGTATTTGTGGTTGAAATGATTAAAATGCACCCAATATATTTCGACATAAGTAAACTGTCTTGACTCAAAAAGTCGTGTTTCAAATCGTCTAAGTTTCAAAAATCTTTCCTTAGTTTTAGCCTGCATTTAAAATCTCTTAAAATGAAGCGTTATTTCATCTTTATTTTTCTGCTTTTTCCATTTTTTATTTTTGCGCAACTGCAATCCCCATCTGAGTTTTTAGGATATGAAATCGGAACCCAATTTTCCCGTCACGCCGATGTGGTTTCTTATTTTGAACACGTTGCAGCCAATTCTAAAAAGGTGAAATATTACGATTACGGAAAAACAAATGAAAGACGAAGATTGACATACGCCGTGATTTCTTCCGAAGAAAATATTGCGAATCTAGAGAAAATTAGAACCGACAATTTAAAGAACATCGGACTTTTAGACGGCACCGCTTCGCCAGAAAAAACTGTTGTTTGGCTGAGTTATAACGTACACGGAAACGAAGCTTCCAGCAGTGAAGCCGCGATGAATACTATTTATAAACTTCTAACCGAACATCACGATTATTTAAAAAATGTAGTGGTCATTATGGATCCCAATGTAAATCCTGATGGTCGCGACCGATACGTAAATTGGTACAACCAGGTAAAAGCTACGCCTTTCAACACTTCGCAGGATGCAACTGAACACAGCGAACCCTGGCCAGGCGGGCGTCCCAATCATTATTTATTCGATTTAAATCGCGATTGGATGTGGGCAAGTCAGGTTGAAACCCAACAACGACTGAAAATCTATAACAAGTGGATGCCGCAAATCCACGTGGATTTTCACGAGCAATTTATCGACAATCCGTACTATTTTGCGCCAGGAGCCGAACCATATCACGAAATGTTGACGCCTTGGCAACGGGAATTTCAAATTACTGTTGGAAAAAACAACGCCAAACATTTTGATGAAAACGGTTGGCTTTTCTTTACCCGTGAAAGTTTCGATTTGCTCTATCCCAGTTATGGCGATACTTACCCAATGTTTATGGGTGCGATTGGTATGACCTACGAACAAGCAGGGCACGGTCGGGCTGGTTTGGGAATTATCAACAATGAGGATATCGAACTGACATTAATGGATCGGATGGCGCATCACACAACCTCCGGACTTTCGACTATTGAAGTCGCATCGCAAAATGCCGAAGCTCTTAATTCCAATTTTAAAAAATTCTTTCAAAATGACAATTTGAAGTATAAAAGCTTTGTATTGAAGGGAAATCAAGATAATATTGAAGCACTGACCGAAATGTTGGATCGTCACGAAATAAAATACGGATTTTCAAATGGTGGAACGGTCAAGGGCCACAGTTATACAGCGGGTAAAAAGGGTTCAATCGACAGCAATGGCGCTTTGGTTGTAAGTACAAACCAACCTAAGGGAAAAATGGTTGAGGTTCTTTTTGAGCCGAAAACCACGCTTTCCACGCCTTTGACTTATGATATTACAGCTTGGAGCCTTCCGTATGCTTTCGGGTTGGAAGCGGTTGCAAGTACTACTTTGGTTTCGGCTAAAAACAGTGCCTCCGTGAATAAGGTTTCTAACATACCATCCCCTTCCGCAGCGGGATATATATCAAAATGGAATAGTTTGAAGGATGCGGAATTCCTTTCAGAATTATTGAAGCATGGAATAAAAGTTCGCTTTTCCGAAAATGAACTCGGATTTGGTGGCAATAAATTCGGTCGAGGAAGTTTGATAATTACCCGAAGCGATAATAAAACCAATACTGAGTTCGATAAAAAAATAACCGAAATTGCAAATAAACTGGAGCGTCAATTGTATGCTTCCCCAAGCAGTTTTGCGGATACGGGAACAGATTTCGGTTCGCAATATGTGCATTTGATTAAAAACAAGAAGATCGCGATGTTGCAAGGCGAAGGCACATCTTCCTTAAATTACGGGACGTTGTGGCATTTTTTTGAAACTCAGTTGAAGTATCCAATCACTTCAATAAACACCAAGGATATAAGCAGAATTAAATGGTCTGATTATGATGTTCTGATTTTACCTGATGGAAACTACAGTTCAATTATTGACGATACAGTTTTTGAGACCTTATCAAATTGGATTGATAAAGGAGGGAAACTGATTGCTATGAGTAATGCCGTGCGTCTTTTTGAAGGCAAGGACGGATTTGATCTGGTTAAAAATGATGCCGATGAAGACGAAAAGAAAAAGGATTCTATTTCCGAAGGCAACCTCATTCCTTATGCCCAGCGTGAAATGGAAAGTACCAAGGATATGATTACGGGAAGTATTTATAAAATAACTTTGGACAACACCCATCCGCTGGCTTTTGGTTATGGCGACACTTACTACACCTTGAAGCTGGGAAACGATTCTTACAAGTTTTTAGAGGATGGTTATAACGTAGGATATATAAAAGGAGAGCCTGAAAGTGTTGCCGGTTTTTCAGGGGAAACAGCAAAGGCTTCTTTAAAAAATTCTATCGTATTTGCCCAGGCGGAAAAAGGGAGAGGAAGTGTGGTTTATTTAGTGGACGATGTTGTTTTTCGCTCTTTTTGGCAGAATGGAAAGTTATTTTTGGCGAATGCGGTGTTCTTTTAGACAGTAAGATTTAAACGAAATTTGGCTAAAGCCAATAGCTATTTCGTTTTCTTCCCCGAGCTAAAGCACAGGGTTATTCCGAGAATAGGAACAACCACGGCGCTTCAGCTCGTGGTTGAACTGAACTCATAAGAATTTGGCTTTAGCCTAATTTCTGTCTCGAAGAAAGGTTTCAAAATCAAAAATTACTCCTCCAAACCACCTGTAATCACTGGCCTTACCAAGGCACGCCTTCCACCGATCAACGGAAGCCGTCCCTCGGTGCAACGGAAGCCGTCCCTCGGTGCAACGGCTGCCGTCCCATCTCTGCAAAGATGCCGTCCTTCGAACCCGTGTCAGCCGTGCATCAGGATTTTTAATGTTATATTTGTCGCGACCAATGGTCTTGTTTATTCGCGATGGACTCTATTCTTTTTTAACTCGTATTTTTACATCGAATCTCAAAATCTTTGAGAATTTTAAAACTGATTATAATATAAAGGTTTATGGGCAGTTTTTTTACCGGAAATTATAAAGGAAATCTAAATCCCCTGCTAACAGGACTGATTTGTGGCTTTTACCCAATGGTTTTTTATTGCTCCAATAATTTTTGGGCCGTGAATTCTTGGAAACACTTGGGGTTTTTTCTGTTGTTTTTTATAGGAATTCCAATAGCCATTTTTTCTATTCTTTCCTTAGTTTTCAAGTTGTCTCATAAGCTTTCGAAATATAAGTCTCCAGTACTTTTTGTAACAATTATAATGACCGTGGCCACTTTGATGTCGTGGGCAATGTACCTTGATTTCAAAAAGAAAATGCTACTGGCTTTGTTAATCGTTTCAGTAATTGCCGCTTGGAAACTTCATTCACACTATAAAAAACTTTTTGTCCTTATCCTTTTGATGAGCATCATTCCTACTGTGAATTGCGCCATAAAATTAATCGAACAGCAACAATCTCAAGATTGGACAGCGTTACCTGATTCAATTGGAGAAGCAAAGTTCAAGAAAACTCCAAATATCTATATGATCCAACCAGATGGCTACGCCGGACAGGATATGATGGAGAGCGAATTGTATCATTTTGACAATCCTATGTACACTTGGCTGAAAGACGAAAATTTTAAGGTTTATAACAACTTCCGAAGCAATTATCCCGCAAGTCTTACCTCCAATTCTTCAATGTTTGCAATGAAGCAGCACCATTTTGGAAAAGTGCTTTTTCCTTCCATTGAAATGCCTCTTGCTCGCGATTTTATATCTGGAAATAATAGTGCTATTGAAGTTTTAAAACGAAATGGTTATTCCAATTTCTTTATCGTTCAGGACGATTATTTTCAGCAGAGCCTGCCAGATCAGCATTACAATTACTACAATATTGATACAAATAAAATCCCGTATTTCAGCGATGGTAAAAACTTGGAAGCAGTAGTTTTTGACGACTTAAAAGCTGCGATGGATACCGTGAAAATCGAGGGACCTCGATTCTTTTTTGTTGAAAAATTATTGCCGCACCACGTTCATTTTGCGGCATCGAAAGAAGAAGAACGCGATACTTACATCGAAAAGATCAAGGAAGTCAATGGTTGGTTGAAAAACACCGTGGCTTATATTTCTGAGAATGATCCTTCGGCAATTATTATAATACTGGCAGATCACGGTGGATGGGTTGGACTTAATAGTTACCATGAAATGTTTTCCGCGAGAGATTCCGATGAAATAAAAACGATTTATTCGACCTTGGCGGCAATTAAATGGAATGGATATTTAGAAGAAGGTTTTGATGACGAACTGCGAAGTAATGTCAATGTTTTTCGTGTTTTGTTTTCCGTTTTGAGCGAAAATCCTGAATATTTGAAATATACGGAGGACAATTCCAGTTATAACCTTCAGAATGGCACTTTTTCAAAATCTGTGAGAGCGGCAATTGATGATGATGGAAATGTGCTAAAGGATTAAAAATAAAATCAATCGAATTGGATTATTACGAAATTAGAAAATATCAACTAGCAGATAAGTCTGCTTGGGATAGCTTTGTGAAGAAAGCCAAGAACGCGACCTTTCTGTTCCAGCGCAATTTTATGGACTATCATTCCGATCGATTTAAAGACCATTCTCTACTTATTTATAAAGAGGAAAAGCTGGTGGCGATACTTCCTGCGAATTTAAAAGATGGAGTGCTGCATTCCCATCAAGGTTTGAGTTATGGTGGATTATTGGTTGGCATGAAAACTACATTTCATGAAACGCTGATTGTTTTTCGAAGCTTGTTAAGTTTTCTTGAATCTAAAGGAATTGCGGTTTTGAATTTGAAATTGCTTCCGAAAATGTATAATCGACTGCCGAGTGATGAGATTGATTATTTGCTCTTTCTTACAAAGGCGAAACTCACTCGACGTGATTTGAGTAGCTGTGTTTTTAATGAAAATCCTTTAAAAATTGAATCTTCAAATCGTTTGAGAGGAATAAAAAAGGGAATGAAAAACGGTTTAGTGGTTCGAGAAGAGCTCAATTTTGATTCTTTTTGGAGAGAGGTTCTAGAACCAAACTTAAAACAAGTTCACAACCAAAAACCCGTGCATTCTTTGGAAGAAATAAATGTATTGAAATCCTATTTTCCTGAAAATATCAGGCAATTCAATGTTTACAAAGGCGAGGAGATTGTCGCCGGAACCACCATATTTGAAACATCCGAAGTAGCACACGCTCAATATATTTCAGCAAATGATCTTGGGCGAAAAACGGGCGGCTTGGATTTTCTTTTTAGTCATTTATTGCATCATTTCGCTCAGAAAAAATATTTTGATTTTGGAATTTCCAACGAGGCTCAAGGAATGAAAGTCAACAATGGACTTATGAATTGGAAAGAAAGTTTTGGTGGAAGAGGCATTTCACACGACTTTTATGAAATTAGAACGGAGAACCATCATCTTTTAACCAACATTTTTATATGATTCCTTTTTTTGATTTAAAAGCTATTAACAAACGGTTTGAACCGTCTTTTCACGAGAGTTTTCAACAGTTTCTAGAATCTGGACATTATGTGCTGGGCAATCAAGTGAAATTGTTTGAAGCTAATTTCGCCAGATTTTGCGACGCGAAACACTGTGTTGGTGTTGGCAATGGCTTAGATGCTTTGCGTTTGATTTTGGAAGGGTATAAAATACTAGGGAAGTTAAAAGAAAACGATGCGGTTCTAGTTGCTTCAAATACGTACATCGCGACTATTTTAGCAATAATGCAAGCTGGTTTGAAACCTGTTTTAGTCGAGTCTGATTTGGATAGTTATAACTTCCACCTACCTTCACTTAAGAGTGCAATTACGAAAAAGACCAAAGCAATAATGCCTGTTCATCTGTACGGACAACTTTCGCCGATGGAAGAAATTCTTGAGTTTTCAAAGACAAATAATCTTTTGGTAATTGAAGATGCAGCTCAAGCTCACGGCGCAGAAAACAGCGAGGGAAAACGAGCAGGAAACCTTGGTCATGCGGCTGGATTCAGCTTTTATCCAACTAAAAACCTAGGAGCATTGGGCGATGGGGGAGCGATTACAACCAATGACGATGCTTTGGCCGAAGTTGTTTCAAAACTCAGAAATTACGGCACTTCTAGCAAATATGTAAATGAAATTTTAGGATTCAATTCGAGACTAGATGAATTGCAAGCCGCTTTTTTAAACTGCAAATTACCTTCTTTGGATATGGATAATAATCGGCGAAGAGAGATTGCGAAGAGATACGTTTCAGAAATAAAGAATAAAAAAATAAGCCTTCCAAAATATGATGGCAGCGAGAACCACGTCTTTCATCTTTTTGTGGTTCGGGTTGAAAATAGAAATGAATTTATAGATTACTTAGATCGGAAGGACGTTGGCCATTTGATTCATTATCCAATTCCGCCACACCAACAAAAAGCACTTTCGGAGTTTTCCGATTTGTCTTTCCCAAATACCGAAAAAATACATAAAGAAGTAATCAGTATCCCGATGAGTCCCGTTTTATCTGAAGTTGATGTGGAGAGGGTTATTGAGGTTTTGAATAGATATTAGAAAAGAGAAAAAAGAACAGAGAAAAGAGAACAGAGATTAAAAAATGGAAAATTTCAGTTATAAAACTTAAAACTTGGTTCTTGGAACCTGAAACCTGAAACTTGAAAGCCAAACCGTGAAAATTCCAGCCTTCATAAAAAATAATCTGCTTTTAAAGATGACTTCTTTAAACGCGGGGGCTATTGTGGTTCGGTTGTTTATTTCGGCAATCATTCAGCGTTTATTGACGGAATATGTTGGACCTGTGGGGCAATATAAGGTTGGGCAGCTTAGGAGTTTCACGCAGCTTCTAACTTCGGTTACGTCCTTAGGAACTTTTAATGGAGTTGTAAAATATATAGCGGAATATAAGTCTGACCAGATAAAGCTACAGCAGCTTTTTTCTTCAGTTTTTGTTTTTCTAATAATCGGGATTTCAATCACGACGCCAGTTCTTTTGTTTTTTTCTTCTGAAATCAGCACCTATTTATTTTCAACCACAGACTATTCGTTTATAATAAAGTTAACTGCTGTAATAATTCCTTTTATAGCTGTCCAAAGGGTTTTTAACGGCGTTATAAACGGTCTTTCGGAATATAAAAAGTATGTCAAAATTGACTTGATAAGCTACTTGTTAAGTGCTGCGCTAACAGTGGTTTTTCTGTTTCAATATAATTTGGAAGGGGTGTTGGTGGCAATAGCCATTACGCCAGTAGTTCAGGTGTCGGTAATGCTTTTCTTTTTTTACAAAGTACTCCGCGAATACATTCAGTTTAAAAGTCTGAAACTTCAATCCCCAATGGCAAGAGCGTTGTTAGCTTTTACGCTTATGTCTTTCGTTTCTTCTATTTTATTGCCAATTGTGGAAATAGACATTCGAGGCATGCTCGACGACAAATTGTCGGGAAGAGATGCTGGAATTTGGACGAACATGACTTTTATTTCCCATAATTATATGGTGTTTTCAGGCTCCATTTTCACTCTCTATGTCATTCCTAAATTTGCTGGAATTTATGATGCCAGTAATTTTAAAAAGGAAGTGATATCAATTTACAAAACCCTGTTGCCACTTTTTGCAGGTGGAATGATTCTCGTTTTCTTATTTAGAAATGTTATCATCGATATAATATATCCAGGACAAACTGAAATGGCATCTCTCTTCAAATGGCAGTTGATGGGAGACTTTGTTCGCTTAGCTTCGTTGGTTTTAGCGCATCAGTTTTTGGCTAAAAAACTCGTTATGAATTTCATATTCACAGAAATTATGTCGCTGGCACTTTTTTATGGTTTTGCGTATTACTTTACGGGAATATACGGTATCGAAGGCGTGGTAATGGCCCACTTTTTAAGATATGTTGTTTACTTCTGCGTAGTCTTATATTTGGTTTCCAGATACTTTAGAAGAGGTGGTGGAAAAAGCGCGGCGCTAGATTAAACCTGATCAAAATTGTGGAAGGTGTTTGTAGCATTGTTTTTTCGTGAACGTTCAGTTATCATTACCTTTGATGCGAATTTTTTTGAATCCGAATTTCCAATATTCCTATGGCCTTATCGCTTTTTAATCCTTTTGACGACCTAATTTTTGATGAACATTTTTGCTTCCTTTCGGGAGCATTGACAAATGATAGCATTTCCGTTTTTCCTGAATGGCTGCTAATGCATTTTAAATTTGGCGATGAAAGAATCGAAATGATGGATAAAACCAAATCATATAAATATTCAGATTTGCGATTGCCTTGTTCTGTAGAAGTGATTAAAGAGTTTGAAGCACTTGATTTAAAAGTTCAAAAAGCCTTTAAAAATGGATTTGAAGGAATTACGGCACTTCAAGAAGTAGAAATCTTCCAATGGACGGGAAGAATAGTGTATGGATTGCTCTATTATGAAATGATTTATGAAAAGCAACGGTTACTAAGACAAGGAAAGGAATTCTCGATTTCCCCTTATCTGAAAGAACGCTTTGGCAATTTTCATTTAATGCTTCAATCGTTGATTGCGCCAGTGTCATTTGAAGGAAAAAAACCTTGGAGCATTGTTATTTTTCCACTTAAATATTCCGCTGATATTTTCAGTTATCGTGATGATACGGTTAATTTATTATTTTCAATGGGAGTAAATGGTTTCGGTATAATCGTTTGTTTTCGCGACAATGGCGTAATTGCAGAAAAACAGAAAGATATTCTAGAAAAAATGAAAGGCCACACCTTGCATCCTGTTCAATTTGAAGAGCTGTATGCCCGTTTTCATTATTCAGATTATATATTGCAGTATAAGCCAGAATATAAAATTGAAGAAAGTGAGCACGGAGTTATCATAGAAGCTTTACCTGTAAAACTAGTCCCAAATCGGCCGCTTTTTGGGTTTTGGGATGAAGATATTTTCGCCCAACTTCTCGCCAATTATTGGCAAGTTTATGGCATTGAGAAAGACGATATCCTGAAATTTCAAAAGCCTATGCTCAGCTTTCTGGAAAACCCATATTCAAAGGATTTTATTAATCCAGAATCTATTGAACTGCCGTTTTAATCTGATTTTCCCGTAAGGTAACCCTATCTCATGCAAGGCCTCCACTTATTCGCCGAAGGAAGAGGAAGGACGGGACTTTCCTGCAAGGTCTCCAAGACCTTGTAGGTATGTTAGTTCCTGAAGGAGAATGAGTTAAACAGGTAATCCTATCTCCTGCAAGCTCTCCAAGATCTTGTAGGTATTTCCTCAACTCCGTGTTTGTGTTTTTAAGACTTTCTTGCAAGGTCTCCACTTGTTCGCCGAAGGAAGAGGAAGGACGGGACTTTCCTGCAAGGTCTCCAAGACCTTGTAGGTATATCTTTAGTTCCTGAAGGAGAATGAGTTAAACAGGCAACCCTATCTCCTGCAAGCTCTCCAAGATCTTGTAGGTATTTCATCAACTCCGTGTTTGTGTTTTTAAGACTTTCCAGCAAGGCCTCCACTTGTTCGCCGAAGGAGGAGGAGGGACGGGACTTTCCTGCAAGGTCTCCAAGACCTTGTAGGTATATCTTCAGTTCTTGAAGGAGAATGAGTTAAAGTAATTTCTCATCATTGGCCTTTCCCCAAGTCTCCAAATACCTTTCAGCTACCGAAATATAATTATGCTCTTTTTCAATAAACTCCCGAGCATTGTTTGAAATATCAACAAGTTTCTTCGGCTCGAGGATAAGTTCTTCCATTTTCCGGAACAGATAATCCACATCGGGAAGGGCGTTTATACAGACTTCATTTTCTTTTAAATTATAACACTCCAAAAATTCTTTTTCGGCTCCTGTAAATACAACTTTTCCTTTCGCCATTGCTTCCAGTGCGTTATAACCTTGGTCATAGGAAAACACTTGATCTAAAAGAATGTGGGCCGAATTATATGCTGAAATATATTCCGAGTACGGTAAACTTTCGACAGTGATTAATTCAATTTTTGAAGGATATTTCTTCCGTATTTTAATAAGAGCAGCTTCAAAATAATCGTTTCCTTTTTTGAAATAATTCAACCTATTAATTCCGTGAAAGATTATGATTTTTCCATTGACTGCAAATGAAGGTTGTTCTAAAAGCGAAGTGTTGATCGGATTCGGAATCAACCCTAGATACTTTTTCTGACCATCAAGCGGGATGTGGTAATCTAAATCGGATGCGATAACACCATCCATTTCTTTGAAGATGAATTGGTGTAGCTCATGAAATTTTGGCTGCAGATATTTCAGAGGATGGGCGAAATCCTTTTCCGAAACTTTGCCAACAAAGAGTGGAGTAAATATGGAGTAACGCAATTTTTTCTCATAAGCATATTTAACACTCGTATAATCTGCTCCACACGAAAGAAGAAACAGTTTTTTATTGTTTTTTCTTAAAAAGGAAATTATCTCCATTTCATATTTCGGTTCAATAGCAAAAGAGCTTTCATTGATTAACTGTACCACTTCGAAGTTTTTGAAGCTTTCCTTATTTTTGAAGAACTGGTTTTTCAAATTTAGGGAAGTGATATCCAGTCCAAATAATTTATAAATTCCCACTTTTATCTTTTTTGAAAAGCCAGTGTCGAATTTTCGTTTCAGAAGAATATCAGAAGGGAATTTCTTGAAATGATCGCCAGTTGAAACTAGGGTCACTTGGTGCCCAAGCGCCTGTAATCCTTCCTTTAAAGAATTGTGTAACCTACTATATTCGCCTACTAAGAGAATTCTCATTTGGGTAAATTTAGGATTGAAGTGGGTTTTCGGTGGACCATTTTGGAAATAACTTATCTTTGTCTGTGATTTCCCAAAAATACTATAAAAACCACGATGCCTAGAGAAAATGGAATGAAAGTCTGTCTTATCACAATTTCTTTAGGAAAGGGAGGGGCAGAGCGTTCTACGGCGCTTCTTTCGCAGATGCTTGTAATGAAGGGCTATGAGGTTCACATTGTGATTTTAACCGATTTGATTGATTACCCGTTTGCTGGAAAGTTGTTCAATTTAGGAGAATTAAAAACACAAAATGATTCGCTTGTCCAACGTTTGTCCCGTTTTAGAAAACTTCGAAAATTTCTTAAGAAGGAGAATTTTGATTATATAATCGATAATAGAAACCGGTTTTCCGCGGTTAAGGAGCTGTATTATCTAAATTATATTTACAAGGGTTTCAAAACAATTTATGTGATTCGAAGTGCCAATTTAGACGAATATCTTCCCAGGAATAAGTGGGTTATAAAGCAAATTATAAATAAATCACATAAGATTGTTGGAGTTTCAAAGCATATTGCACGAACTATTAACATGCTTTTTTCTACGGATAAAGGTGTTTCTATTTACAATCCTGTGATTATGTTTTCAGGAAACGAAGTTAATTCTGAGGATAAGTATATCATATTTGTTGGAAGATTGGAGGATGACGTTAAGAACATTAGCCTTCTGTTAGAGAGCTATCGTCAATCGAATTTACCTGAAAAGGGAATTCGTTTAAAAATAATGGGAAGTGGCGAGGATCGTGATAAATTGGTTCAAAAAGTGACAGATTTAGGACTATTGGAGGAAGTGGAGTTCATTCCCTTCAAGCCAGATGTGTATCCGTATCTCAAAAACGCATTTTTTACCGTTCTTACGAGCAAATATGAAGGTTTTCCACGAGCTTTAGTCGAATCGCTTTCGGTTGGCACTCCGGTGGTTTCAGTGGATTGTGTGAGCGGTCCTAATGAGATAATACTAAATGAGCAAAATGGACTTTTAGTAGAAAACTTTAATGTGAAGGCATTGGCAAAAGCAATGAATCGTATGATTTCAGATACGGAATTATATAAAAGGTGTAAAGAAAATAGTATAAATAGTATTGCCCATTTGAGCTTTGAAAATATAGCTGAGGAATGGGATAAATTATTGCAAAATGAAAAGTAACGAATTAGATAAAATTGAATTACTTGAAATCCCAAAAATCAGTGATCCTGATGGCCGAGGTAATCTTTCTGTGGTGGAAAGGGATTTATTACCCTTTGTAATTAAGCGGGTATATTATTTATATGATGTTCCAAGTTCCTCGACTCGCGGTGGTCACGCTCACAAGCAATTACAACAATTTTTGATTGCCTTAAGCGGTAGTTTTGACGTGGTTTTGGACAATGGAAACCACAGGAGAATCATCACTCTCAATAGGCCAGATAGAGGGCTTTTAATTCCGAATGGTGTTTGGAGAGAATTAGAGAACTTTTCTTCTGGGGCCGTGTGTCTTTCTCTTGTAAGTGCAGAATACAATGAAAACGATTACATTCGGGAATACGAAGAATACCTAACCTTTGTAGGCCGTTAATCGCGTTCCGAAGGTTTCAAATAAAGTCTTAATCTTAATAAGAAGAATCAAAATACTTCGCGGTTGGTTTAATAGAAAACGTTGTTTCGAGTTGAGGTTATTTAGGTCAGTTTTCTTTACATAATCTTGAAATGAATCCATATCCTTCGCTAATTTATGCTGAATGGCGAAAGAATATCTGTTGATATCCAAATACTTTTTTAGCGAAGAATTTTCTTTTGCGGTTTCCTCGTACTTGTCTGGATTGAAAAACACTCTGTTTTTTGTGGGTGTATGCGATATTCTGTTGCTACCGTCGAGATTGTGTCGGGCGGAAATACGAGTAGAAAAAACCAATGGTGAAGCGAGGGCGGCTCTAAGCCATAGGTCCGTATCTTCCCCGGCTCCATTGGTAATTGTGGCATCAAATCCCTTCAATTTCTGAAAAAATTCCTTTTTCATACATACGGCTGAAGTCCATGCCAAAGCATCTATTAAGCTATTTTTGAAATAATCATCTACAATACCACTCCAATCTTTTTTTTCCATGATTGGCGAAATCATTGCCGTAATCATCTTTTGATTGTGTTTTTTCTCATAGGCGGTTGCATACCATTGTGCTTCGGGAAATTCTGAAATTAAGGCATCGAGATTTTCCAAATGATCCGGGTGCCAATAGTCATCTGCATCCAGAAAAGCTACGTGTTGGGCAGATGCTTGTTGTACTGCAAAATTCCGCGTTCGCGCTACTCCCTCGTTTTTTTTATTGAAAAATCTAATCCGCGAATCTGTAAATGACTTGATTGCCTTTTCGCTATCATCCGTAGAGCCATCATTCACAACCACGACTTCAAAGTCGGTAAAAGTTTGCGCAAAGAGACTTTTCATAGTCTTTTCTATGTCTTTTGCCTTGTTGTACAATGGGATGATAACGGAGAATTTTGGCATTGTGGTTTTAATTTATTGATTGGAATTTTTGATTAGTTCCAAATTATAGGCTTAAATAATAACCCAATCGGTAAACATCGAAAAGGTAAAGAGATGGTTTATCAGATAGGAGATTTTTCTCCATTGAAGTTTTAAAATTCTTATAAAATCTTCGAACCACAACAGCCGATTTGCTTTTTTGAAGTTGAAGCGCTTTTGCCGATAAAGCAGTTTCTTCAGGTAGAATTAAGCCTTGATTTATAAATAGTTTTAGGCTTTCTACAGATTCTCTCGATTTTCGCAGAAATACATCGCTGCTTTCCAATCCTAAATGAATTACAGGATTATCAATATGGCGAACAGAGATGTTTTTCTTTTTAGCATCCAATGCAAACAAAGTGTCTTCGTGTCTGAGATTTGGAATATCTTCATTGAATTCCAATAATGAAAAAACACTTTTGTGAATTAGAAAATTCAATGTCAGAAATCGAAGATGCGGTTGTTTTCGTCTTTCCTCAACGGATAAGGCTTCTCTTTTAACTCCATAAATCCATCGCAATTTTTCGGATTTTGGAGGAGCGACTTCTTGATAGCGAATACCGCCATAAATTATTTGATACTTTTTTGGAATTTCATCAATATAGTTTTGAAGAAAATCGCTGTTCATTACTTGGGTGTCGGCATCAAGAAAAAGTAGATTTTTGTATTTAGCATCTTTAGCGAGCAAGTTTCGAATCGCGCTTCTACCTATGTTTTTCTTTAAAGGGGTAAAAGAAGCATTGGAAAGTTGGTTTATTTTTTCATTTCCGGAAATAGGGAGCGAAGAACAATCGTCATAAACCCTTATTTCAAAATCGATTTCCAACTTTTCGGCCTGCCTGTGCAAGTCGCAAACTAACGGGAACACGTTGTAGTTATATGTGGGAATTAGGATGGAAATCATTTTTGGGCGATTAACGTTGTCTCATTCATAAGGCCATAACGATGCTCATGGGGGAAAGTTTTGATTTCGATATTTCTGAAACCGTTTTTTATCAATCTATTCTTTAACCCTTCAATGGAATAAATCCTTACATGGTCTTCCTGCCCGAAAGCTTCGAGTCTTTCTATAGGAGATCTTTTTGAGAAATCTTCATAAATATTGCCTTCTTTAAAAGGAGTTTGAATCACGCATTTTCCATTGGGTTTTAAAACTCTTTGCAACTCTTCCATCGCTTTTTTATCGTCCTCAATATGTTCCAGAATATGATAACATATTATTAAGTCGAATGAATCATTTTCCAAAGGAATATTGGTAATGTCATATTGAAAATCTGCTATAAATTCATCTTCATAATCGGTGCTGATATAAGTAATATTTTCATTTTTCTTCAGTTTTCTATATAGGCTTCTTGAAGGCGAAAAGTGAAGAACACGTCCGTGCAATAAATCTTGTTTTTCTAAAAAATCACTGAGTCTTCGCGTTCGGGATCGACTGCCACAAAAAGGACAGAGGAGGTCGCCATCTGGAATTTGGATGAACTTCTTTGCACCTCGATCACAAACGGTACATGAGTATTCTTTTCCATGCAAATGAAAAGCGAAAATCGATCGAAAAAAAACCTCATTTTCAAAGAGAGTTCTTCGAGGAATTATGGAAAGGGCCACTTTTTTCAATGTCTGATACATCGTCCAAAAATACAGGTTTCTTTTTAGGATGAGGAGAAATTTTTTGAAATACAATTAAAACGTAATTCGAGTTTCAAAAAATGCATTATCTTGTATGCAAAACTTCGTGTTGCGTCAAATCTTTATTTTTACAATAATATTTTTCCAATCATTTCAAATGATATCGCAAACCGATGCCTGGTTTTATCTTCGGGCTCGCGATACTTCCTTTGTGCCCTTTTTTGAGAAAAGTGGAGATTATTTGCGCTATTCAGGAAACGATGCTACGTTGAAATCGGTTTTGGATAAGTATAAAATCAAGACTTTTAAAAAAACTTGGAAGTACGCAAAAAAGGAAAACCTCAAAAAAACATTTTTTGTAATTGCCGATAAAGAAGCCTTGATGAAGGACTTGCTAACGAATGCATCCCATCTTTTTGAATTTGGCGAAGTGATTGCTGAGGAGGACAAAAAAATCTTTGAGCCCAATGATTATGGGCTTACCAGTACCATTGGAGAAAATATTGGAGCGCAGGTCAATTTAGATTATCTCGATGTGATGGAAGTTCCAAAGGCGTGGTATTATACTACAGGTTCTCGTGATGTAATTATTGGTATTTCTGATGGAAGTATTGATTCCTTGGACATCGAGTTCATGGGAAAAACGAAAGTTGTTCAGAGTTCGTCTTTTTCAAGGGGACACGGCTATTCGGTTACGGAATCGGCAGCGGGTCAAGGGGATAACGCCTACGGTATTCCTGGAGTATGCTATGATTGTGGTATTTATTCAACAAATTACATGCATTTAGAAACTTTGGAACAACTTGTCGAACTCTCAAGATTAGGAGTTAAAGTGATCAATTGTAGTTGGGGCTCCACTGGTTTCTATCAAACTGCGCAGGAGGCTATTTATGAAATACTCGAAAATGGAACCGTAGTTGTCGCAATTGGACACAATATGCCTTTTTCAAAAAGCAAAGGTGAAGTTTATTATTATCCAGCTTCGTATGACAAAGTAATAGCAGTCTCTTCAGCCTCCCATCGCTATGCAGATTACAGCGAGAACATAAAGATTGAAAAGGAAAAGAACCTTTATTATGTTGAGAATATACGGTATTACGTAGGCCGTACCGCTGGTTTCAAAAATAATGATACCACGCAGACGCCACATTTATATCCTGTAAGTGTAAAAAACCTAAATGATAAAATAGATATTGTAGGCCCATCCGTTGGGATATTTAGATATAGTGAGTTGGCGTTGCAGAACAAAATTGACATGAGCCAATTTAATCAAACTTCAGGCGTAGCACCGCTGGTTACAGGCTCCATCGGACTTATGTTTTCACTCTATCCTTGTCTTCCGGCTGATGAGGTGGAAAGCATTATAAAACTCACAGCTACCAATATTGACGAGGTGGCTCCCAATAAACCTTACAAAGGACTCTATGGTGCGGGAATGCTGAATACTGGAAAAGCTGTAAAAATGGTCTTCGATATGTTTGCAGAAAGGGAAGCGGTTAAGATCGAAAATCAACGTTTTAGTCGTTGGGATTTTAAGCTTACCTCAATATCAGATGTGGTAATTCGGAATCAGGAATTCACAGAAAATGCCACCTTGGAGCTCACTTCAAAAAAAGGAATCACTATTTTGGAAAATACTATTCTAAAACCAAATGCAACTGGAAGAATTCATTTAAAAATTAACCCTACGCTTGAAAGAGAATGTGAACTTCGCCTCCGTGATCCCAGTATTTTGGAAGAATGAATGAAAAGGGACGTTTTGAATCACAACTGAAGGGAGGCACGACTAAAGGGAGACACGACTTTTTGAAGCACAGCCTTTTCCGATTTTTTATCGGCAATTTTTTGAACCCCGCCCCATAATTCTGAATTCATAATTAATAGCTCACAGCTACCGACTACCGACTACCGTCTATCAACTATCTAAACCGTTTTCTGAACCACCTCAAAAATCTGATTATCCTCGCATTTTAATGTTTTTGACGGATATTTAAGAAGTAATGCATAATCGTGGGTAGCCATTAGGATGGTATTTCCATTTTTGTTTATTTCTCGAAGAACTTCCATTACTTCCACACTAGTTTGAGGGTCTAAATTTCCTGTTGGTTCATCTGCGAGGATAAGTTCAGGATCATTTAAAAGCGCACGGGCAATCGCTATTCGTTGTTGCTCACCACCTGAAAGTTGGTACGGATATTTAAAAGCTTTGGTTTTCATATCCACTTTGGCAAGTACCTCATTGATTCTAGTTTCCTTGGCCACTTTGTCTTTCCAGCCTGTTGCAGTAAGCACAAAATCAAGATTACTATGGACCGTGCGATCATTCAATAATTTAAAATCTTGAAATACCACTCCGAGCTTTCTTCGTAGAAACGGAATGTCCTTTTCTTTTAAGGTCGCCAAGTCGTATCCTACAATATGTCCTTGACCTTTCTGTAACGGAAGATCACCATATAAGGTTTTCATAAAACTACTTTTTCCTGTTCCTGTTTTTCCTATTAGATATACAAACTCGCCTTTTTCAATCGAGACCGAAACATCGGAGAGCACGAGATTGTCACCTTGAAAAATAGAAGCATCATTGAGATATAGAACGTGATTGGACATTTTTTCGAGTTATGAATTATGAATTTGGAATGATGTCAAAAATAAGTTGAATTACTGCCAACTGCAACTGAATACTGCTACTAATTTACTATTCAAAAACTTTTTCTTTCAACGCATCGATTTCTTTCTGTTGTTGAAGTGTATAAAGTGTTAATTCCTCAATTTTCTGAAGCAGTAGTAAATTCATTTCTTTTAATGAAATTCCATCTTCTTCCATTTGTGCTGCGGAAGGAACTTGTGGCAAATGATGGTTCTTCTTCAAAAAGACTTCGAGTTCTTCCAAAGAAATCAATTTGTATTCCGGCAAAGCTTCAGAAAAACCGTTGAAATATTTCTCAAAAACATAGTCTGGTGCAACGGCGCCATCTAAATCTACCTTCACTTCTTGGGAGTGGATGGTTCCTTTAACCGTCAAGAGTTCATCGGGAGCATTGGTGCCGATTCCGATTTTGCCATCTTTTTCAGCGAGGTTCTTAAATGGATTCCGCTGGGCAGAGACGGAGATTGAAAATAGGAGTATAGCGAAAATTAAAAATCTGTTCATAGCGATGTCTTTGGGAATTATGAAAGTTTAAAAATACGGATTTTAAAAGAACTGGATTAAATTGGTAACTCCAAAGGTCATAGAGAACCTTCAGGGTTTTGTATTTCTGTGAGGCTAGCTGTTTTTGTAAACGAAGCTCCCTTTCGTGGTGAAACCTTAATTATAGAATAAAATAACAAAAACGGAACGCCTAAAATAAAATAGGATATGTCGCCTACACTTCCGAAATAAGTTTCATCAAAACCTGTGTTGATAAAATGGTAAACAAAATATATTGCGATCGAAATGAATAACGTAAGTCCACTAAAAAAATAAATATTTTCTACTTTGGTACACTTCAAACCAAAAAGTACTGCCAGTAAAATGAATCCGATAGTATAGCCGAAAGGTATCAGGAAAGTGGATTGGACAAAGAAAGGATTCATAATTCTAAAATCCTGAAAATGTCCAATTACAAATGGAAGAAAGGTTATTCCGAATATTAAAATGGTTATGGTTCCCAGTAAAGCCAATTTTCCAAATGTAATCCGACCTGTTCTCCACGCGAATAAGAAAGTGATGATATACGGAATGGCAAAGACATTTCGTGTGGACATCAAAAGCCCGGTTAGGATGGCAGTGATTACTATTCGCTTTATAGTTAGCTTTTCCTCTTTATTGAAATAAACAATAGAAAACAGCACTAAAACACCATTAATGAAAACGTTGCTTCGGCTAAATATTTCCCATAAATAAAATATAGAAATAAAAAGAAGTAGTAAAATACTCGTAATTATATAGTTCTGAACTTTTGAATACTTCAAAAGAACATAAAATGCTACAATTCCCAAAAGTGAAAAAAGTCCTAATTCACCCAAGGCATAAAATGGAAAAGCTAAAATAAAATAAAAAGGCATTGGGCCTGGAGGATTACCAGTATGTGCCTTGGCAAAATAGGCGTATTCGCCAGAAAAATAGGTGTCCCAAAAAGATGTTATAACGCTCCATCTATCAACATTTAAAGACTCCACGGGTATTTTTGTGAGTCCGTAGTAACTTCCCAATAAGAAAAATCCTAGGAGTACAACGTTCATTGTTGAAAGAAGCGGAATCTTGGCAAAAAGCGATTTATATTTCCAAATTGCAAAATAAATACCAGAAAAAAGTATTGAAAACAAAAGATACCAATCGGTAACTCTGCTAGAATATTTAACACAGAAAATAAAATTGATAACGACAAATAAGAAGAATGAAATATTCTTTTTATCAAAGATGCTGAGAGTTTGCATTATCGAAAGAGTTTTGATGTGCGAATCTTATTCTTGTCCAGAAAATAGACAAATGAAGTTTTTAAAACTCCAAATCCATAAGTCATACTTCTCGAAAGATTGATGGAAGAAGCTTCGGCAAAATACTTTGTGGGGCATGTAATTTCTGCAATTTCAAAGCCTTTGTGAAAAATTTGCGCCAACATTTGATTGTCAAATACAAAGTCGTCTGAGTTTTCATTGAAGTTAATAGCGAGCAATACTTCTTTTGAAAATGCACGATACCCCGTATGGTACTCGGAAAGTTTTTGATTCATTAATAGATTTTGGGTAAAGGTCAAAAATCGGTTGGCAATGTATTTATACATCGGCATACCTCCTTTTAAAGCACCTTTTCCCAAGATTCTGGAGCCAATAACCACTGGATATACATCATTTGCAATAAGGTAGCTCATGGAATGAATAAGCCTTGGGTCGTATTGATAATCAGGATGGAGCATAATGACGATGTCCGCCCCCAGTTCCAAAGCTTTATTGTAACAGGATTTTTGATTGCCACCATAACCTGTATTCTGTTCGTGGATTATAATATGCTCAATCCCAATTTCGCGCGCAATGTCAACGGTATTATCAGTGCTTTTGTCATCCACTAAGATTACCGTATCAACAATATCGAAGGGGATTTCGTTATATGTTTTTTGAAGTGTCTTGGAGGCGTTATAGGCGGGAAGGACGACAATTATTTTTGCTCTCTCTCTCTCTCTCTCTCTCTCTCTGTATCATTTAGGCTTGTATTAATTTTGTAAAAATAACATTTATTTTTTATTTGAAACTCCTTCCAAACCCCAAAGAGGTTTTTGAAACTTTGGGGTTTAAATCCGAAGGTATAATCAAAATCCAGCGTTATACTTAATCCTAATTTCTAGCGTTATATTCGAACAAAAACAACCTAAAAATTTATTCGTTAATAAACTCTAAAAATTTACAGTATAGCCAAAAGTTACATTTAAGATTAAATATCTTTACGCAATCAAAAACTGTAAATAATGATAAAGAACTTTGTTGTTTTTTCGCTTTTTCTTTTCCTTTCAATCTCTTCATATTCGCAACAAACCGCTGTATATACCAACGATTTAGTCGATTTTAATCAGGCGCTTGAGCTGTATAACAATAAACAGTATCTGGCAGCACAGACGCTATTCGACAAAATCAAAAATAGCACTGACGACCAAACCATTCAAAGTGACTGCGAATATTATATCGCCAATGCTGCGGTACGGCTTAATCAGCGGAATGCAGATCAATTAATGGAAACGTTTGTAGCTAAAAACCCTACGAGCTTAAAGCGAAATTCGGCCTATTTGGATGTAGCAAATTACTATTTCGACAACCGAAAATATCCGCAAGCCCAAAAATGGTACGAGAAGGTAGATACGAGTAATTTAAGCCGAAGTGAACAGGAACAGTTCGAATTTAATAACGGATACGTTTATTTTCAGGCAAAACAATTCGACACGGCAAAGAATTATTTTAACAGCGTTTCCACGTCGCAAAAGTATGGTTCGCAAGCAAAATATTATTTAGGTTTTATTGCGTATGAAGGCGACGATTACGAAGAAGCCAACCAAATGTTTGAAGAGGTAAAAGGCGAATCCCGTTATTCCGAAGACCTTTCGTATTACCAAGCAGATATGAATTTCAAACTCGGAAAGTTTGATAAAGCTATCGAAATGGGGAAGCAACAATACGATAAATCGAGTCCCCAAGAAAAAAGTCAACTCTCAAAAATAATTGGTGAAAGCTATTTCAACCTTGGTCAATATGCCGAGGCGGTTCCGTATTTAAAAGAATATAAAGGCACTCGTGGCAAATGGAACAATACCGATTATTACCAATTGGGTTACGCATATTACAAACAAGGCGATTATGAAAAAGCTATTGGTGAGTTTAATAAAATCATCGATGGAAAGAATGATGTAGCGCAAAACGCCTATTATCATTTAGCCGAGAGTTACTTAGAATTGGATAAAAAACAAGAAGCCCTAAACGCTTTCAAAAATGCTTCTGAAATGGATTTTAGCCCAGAAATTCAAGAAGACGCTTATTACAATTACGCAAAATTGAGTTATGAAATCGGGAACAGTTATAAAAGTACTCCTCAGGTTTTGCTTGCTTTTATTGAAAAATATCCCAAACACCCCAATAATGAAGAATTAAAAGGTTTGTTGATCGACAGCTATATCACTTCCAAGAATTATAAGGAAGCGATGAACTTATTGGAGACCAATAAAAATTTTCAGGACAAGGAAGCCTATCAGAAAGTAGCATTTTATTATGGAATTGAATTGTATAACGAAGGAAAGTACACCGAGGCCATTTCCAATTTTGATAAAAGTTTAAAAAACCCCATAGATCCAAATTTTGCAGCACGTGCGACCTATTGGAAGGCTGAGAGCGATTACCAACTTGGAGATTACCAAAAAGCCTTGGAAGGATACAACCAGTTTCAAAAATTGCCATCTGCAAAATCCACAGAAGAAATTAGAAATTTGAAATACAATTTGGCTTATACCCAGTTTAAATTAAAAAGTTATTCTGAAGCAATTGCGAATTTCAAGAGCTTTGTGGGTTCCTCTTCATCCGAAAATGCCCGTAAAAAGGATGCCTACATGAGGTTGGGCGATAGTTATTTTGTAACCAGCCAGTATTGGCCAGCAATGGAGAACTACAACGCCGCCATCGATATGGGCGGAGCTAATGATTATGCCGAATTCCAAAAGGCCATTAGTTATGGATTTGTGGATAGGACAGAGACGAAATTGGAGAATCTTGTTGCGTTTGTCAAGAAATATTCAAAATCTATTTATCGTGATGATGCCTTGTATGAATTGGGAAATACCTACGTCGCACAAAATAAAAATGCCGATGCAATCGCTGCCTACGACCAACTGATTCGCGATATTCCAAACAGTAGTTTTGTGCCAAAGGCATTGTTGAAAAAGGCATTGATCTATAACAACTCCGAGAAAACCAGTGAAGCTCTTGTTCTTTTTAAAAGAGTGGCCAAGGATTATCCATCTACCCCTGAAGCCTTACAGGCCGTGGCATCTGCAAAAATAATTTATATAGATGAAGGTAAGGTCAATGAGTATGCAAACTGGGTAAAGACACTTGACTACGTAGAAGTTGGCGATTCCGAACTTGACGATGACACTTATTTGGCTGCGGAACAACCTTATTTGGAAAACAAAATATCCCAAGCACAAAGTCGTTTTGAGGGATATTTAAGGGATTTTCCTAACGGACGGAATGCGATGAAAGCCCATTTTTACTTAGGTCAGATATTTTTTTCCAGCGACCAGGCAGATAAGGCCATTCCACATTTTAAATATGTTGTGGAGCGGGAGCGGAGTGAATTTACAGAGCAGGCCTTAGCCCGGATTTCAGAATTGTATCTAGGGAAAGAGGAATATCAAAATGCTTTATCGTATTTAAAACGTTTGGAAAATGAAGCCGATTTTCCTCAAAACATAATTTTCGCACAGTCAAATATGATGAAGGCCTCTTACGAATTGAAGCAATATTCCGATGCGGTAGCAAATGCCGAGAAAGTTCTTCAAAATCCGAAAATTGACAATGCTGTTAAAAGTGATGCCCAAATAATCATTGCCCGTTCTGCAATGCAAACCAACAATGAGGCAAAGGCCAAAACAGCATATGCCGAGGTTCAAAAAACTGCAACGGGTAAGTTGGCTGCCGAAGCATTATATTATGAAGCTTATTTTAAAAACAAAGAAGGGAAATTTGAAGATTCTAATGCATCAGTACAGAAATTGGCTAAGGATTATTCTGGATATAAATTATATGGCGCAAAAGGATTGGTGCTTATGGCGAAAAACTTTTACGCCCTAAAAGATGCTTATCAGGCTACCTACATTTTAGAAAGCGTCATCAAAAACTTTACTGATTTTCCTGAAGTTGTTGAAGAAGCCCAAATGGAATTGACCAAAATCAAAACTGCCGAGGCAAAAACAAACTCATCCGTAGAAACAGGTAATTAAAAAACATCAGTGTACTCTGTGCCTCTCTGGTAATTATCCCACCAAGACACAGGGTGCGCAGAAGATAAATCCATAAAACCTAAATTTTGAAAATATGTCCCTAAAACAAATAGTTTTATTTTCAATTACAACAATATTCTTAACTCAGTATTCGGCATTTTCTCAAGAAAAGGAACTTGGTACGGAGGTCGTAAATATTGTCAAGCCATATACTCCTACAATCTCCGATGCTTTTAAAGTCAAGGAAACTCCAAGTTTAAATGACTCTACAACTACTCAGAAAAAGGAGGTTAAATACAGCATTTTCTCGGTTCCTGTTGCTTCTACCTTCACCCCAGCAAAGGGTAAAGCGACAAATATTGAAAAAGCAAAACGCGAAAAGTTCTACGATAACTACGCCACTTTAGGCTTCGGAAATTACACAACAATTTTAGGCGAATTGTACAGCAATTTTCAAATCAGTCGAACAGATAATGCAGGCTTTTTCTTTCGCCATAATTCTTCACAGGGCGGTATAAAAGATGTTTATTTGGATGACAAGTATTATGACACCAGTTTGGATGCCAATTACACAAGTCGCCAAAGAGATATTGCTTATAGACTCGAAGCAGGTGTCGAGCATCAAATTTACAATTGGTATGGTATTCCAAATGAATTTGCTCCCCATTTATATTTGGGCGAGATTGATCCAAAACAGACTTACCTAAGTGGTTATTTGGGTGGAAGTATCGCTTTGGACAATTCGTATTTTGAAAGAAGTTCGTTGAATATTCGGTTTTTGGGGGATGCCTTTTCATCTTCGGAATTTAATGTGAAATTAAAGCCGGAATTCTCCTTTCCTTTAGAAAACCTGTCTGCCGAACAGGCAAGCTTGAAATTGAAAGTTGATGGTGATATCGATTATCTGAGCGGAAGTTTTGATAATAATTATTTTAATACTTCTGGAATAAAATACAGTTACCTCAATGTAGGGGTCGCACCGTCCTTGAGATTTGTCAATGACGATCTTGCCGTTTCGCTTGGAGTTGCAGGATATTTAAGTCTAGATAGCGAACACAGTAATACTGATTTTTCATTATACCCAAGACTTAATGCATCGTATCGCCTAATGGACGAGACCGTTATTGTTTACGGGGGGGTAGAAGGTGGATTGCAACAGAATTCCTATTACAGCTTCAAGGAGGAAAATCCGTTTATTTCACCAACTTTATACATTGTACCAACCCAAAAATTATATGAGGCTTTTGGAGGAGTTAAAGGAAAACTGTCCAATTCCATCGCCTATAATTTTAGAGCTGCTTATGGAAAGGATGAAAATTTAGCTTTATTTCAAGCCAATGAGCGTAAAATCATCGGTAGTGATCCGAAGGGTTATGAACACTGGAACTCCTTCAATGTGGTCTATGATGATGTGAATACCCTGTCAATCTTCGCCGAATTGCAAGTTGCTATTTCGGATGCATTCTCGTTGGGAGTGAATGCAGATTATTACAATTATAGTACAGATCTTCAAAGTGAAGCTTGGAACCTTCCAACTATAAAGGCTTCGGTATTTTCAGATTTTAAAATTACCGAACAACTTTATGGAGGAGCTTCCTTGTTTTTTGTGGGTGAAAGGAAGGACTTAGTCTATAATTATTTCGAACCTGCTGGAGACTTGTATTCAAATGAAGTTACTCTAGATTCCTATCTAGATGCCAATCTGCATTTTGGTTACCGTTTTACCGATAGAATTTCAGCATTTGTTAAAGGAAGTAATCTTTTAAGCGATAATTATGAAAAATGGATGAATTATCCAGTTCAGGGAATTCAGGCGTTGGTGGGTGCTACTTATAAGTTTGATTGGTAGAAGCAGATTATTGAAAATCAAGTACGATTTTTATGTTTGCTTTTACAAGATCAATAAGATCAGCTGGTAAATCACCGATTTTATGAACAAGTCTATTGTTGTCAATCGCTCTCATTTGGTCAATCAAAATATCACTGGTTTGTTCGAGATTGGCGTTATTCTTCGGAATGGAAACTCGTAAAATACTTGCGTCTTTTAAAATTTTTGTAGTTAGGGGACAAATGATTGTAGATGGGTGGGGAACTTTATTAAGCAAATCAGTTTGAATGATTAAAACAGGTCTGGTTTTTCCAGGCTCGGTGCCAAATTGTGGATTAAGCTCTGCAGACCATATTTCAAATTGCTTAATTTTCATACTCTAAAGCTTCAAATTCCGACAGAATTTCCATAGAATTTTTCCCAACTAATTTGGACTCTTTTCGCAGTTGACTTTCTAGAAGTTTTCTATTCTGAAATTTGTTATAAAAATCAATGGCTTCATTGATATAACGGTTTCTGGGCTTTTTCATAGTCTTGAGGATCATTTCGGTTTCCCCAAAAATAGACTCGTCCATTTTTAGTGATATCGTTTTCATAGCTGAATATTATATAACAAAGGTATATCTAATTGGTATATTCTCAAAATATATAAATTATATCTTTTGGTATGAAATTATATTTTCGACAATGGTTTGCTTTCCTTATTTTTACTTTTCCAACCAACTTTTATGAAAAAACTACTTTTATTATTTTCGACAATATATTTTGTATCCTGCGCCCCCGATAAAATCCCTGCAGATCTACTTATAAAAAATTCCACAATTTATACGGTTGATAAAGATTTTAGCACGGCAACTGCTTTTGTAGTTAAGGATGGCAAAATTCTAGAAATTGGACTAAAGCCTGAACTCGAACTGAAATATGAGATCAAAGAAACCTACGACGCAAAAGGGAATACCATAGTGCCAGGTTTGATAGATGCCCATGCCCATTTGTACGGCTTGGGTCTTGGCCTTCAAAATGTCGATTTAATTGGAACAAAAAGCTTTGATGAGGTATTGGGAAAACTGGTGGCCTTTCAGGAAAAAAAGCAACTCCCTTACATTATTGGTCGGGGCTGGGACCAGAACAAATGGGAGGACAAGAATTTTCCCACCAAAAAAAGGTTGGACTCTTTGTTTCCTGAGACTCCAGTGGCATTAAGAAGGATTGATGGCCACGCTTTGCTCGTAAACTCAAAAGCTCTCGAACTTGCAGGAATCACAGCAAAAACAAAAGTAAAAGGCGGAGAAATTATTCTTGAAAATGGAGAACCAACAGGAATCCTCATTGATAATCCAATGGAATTGGTAAACAGAACATTTCCCGGTATTTCCGAAGAAATTTCTATCAACGCCCTTTTGGAAGCAGAAAAAATCGCAGTTAAAAATGGATTGACAACGGTTGACGATGCAGGACTGGACAGAAACATAATCGAACTTATTGATACACTTCAAAAACAAGGAAAATTCAAGCTTAGAATTTATGCAATGGTGAGTAATAGTCCAGAAAATATGGATTACTATTTAAAAAAAGGCATTTATAAAACCGAAAGGCTAAATGTGCGTTCCTTTAAAATTTATTCCGACGGAGCATTAGGATCTCGAGGAGCGGCCATGAGAGAGCCATATAGCGATATGCCAGGTCATTTTGGAGCAATGATAACTCCGGCAGATAGTCTGGATTTTCTTGCGAAAAAATTGGCTGCCTCAGAATTTCAAATGAACACCCATGCTATTGGAGATTCAGCAAACATTGCCGTATTGCGCGCCTATAAAGAGAATTTACAAGGTGAAACTAATAGAAGATGGCGAGTGGAGCACGCCCAAATAATTTCGCCAGAAGGTTTTGATTACTTCTCCGATAACAACAATATCATACCTTCTGTACAACCCACACACGCTACCAGCGACATGTATTGGGCCGAAGATAGAGTGGGAGCGGAAAGAATGAAAGGTGCCTATGCATACAAAACCTTGCTTGAAAAAGCTGGAAAAATCGCTTTGGGAACAGATTTTCCGGTAGAAGAAGTAAACCCTATGTACACTTTTTACGCAGCAGTAGCGAGAAAGGATCTAAAAAATTTTCCAGAGGATGGATTTCAAATGAAAGATGCTTTAACTCGTGACGAAGCCTTACGCGGAATGACAATCTGGGCCGCATTTGCCAATTTTGAAGAAAATGAAAAGGGAAGTATCGAGGTCGGCAAATTTGCAGATTTTACCATTCTTGATAGAAATATAATGGAAGTAGAAGAAGAAGAACTTCCAACCACGAAAGTTGTTGCCACTTTTATTAATGGGGAAATGGTTTTTGAGGTCGATTAATTAGACCCCAAAGGTCTCCGAGACCTTTGGGGTCTAATCCTCGCCAAATAATCAAAATTCTTTCCCCGAGCAATCACTTCAAAATCCAAATTGTTTTCAGAACAAATATTTTCAAACAGCTTTTCATCCAGATATAGCCATTCAAAATATTCACTTTCCATTTCTTTATAACTCATTTTGAATTCCAATTCGCCATAATAGCGATCGGCTGGAACTATAATTCCGCCTTCTTCGGTGGAATCATACATATATTGCAAATCACTCGAATCAATTAAAATTTGACCGTTTGAGTTTAATAACGACTTCAAAAGTTGAAGATATTTTGAAGTGTTTTCGAGATTCTGGAAAATTCCAGTTCCATTCATCAACAACAAAATAGTGTCGAATTTCTCCTTTTCAAGTTCGAGTAAATCAATTTTTTTCGCGTTTTTAAGTCCGCGTAATTTGCAAACCTCTATAGCACCTTCCGAAGTGTCGATGCCCAAACCATCTAAACCTTTTTCTTGAAGATATAACGAATGACTTCCAGCTCCACATCCCACATCAAGAACTCTTCCTTTAGCCGTTTTTAAAGCCTTCTGTTCAAGCTTTGGCATTTCTTCAAATGTTCTGAAAAGATAGGGAAGAGGCAGTTCGTCTTCTTCTGAAATATTCGTTTCCGTTAGAATATCTTCGGAATAATTTCCATTGTAATAATCTAATAGGGCAATGCCGATAATATCTACCATAATATTGAGGAGTGTGAAGTGATTTTCAAATTCTATAGCTCATCGCGAAAGTATTGTTATTTGATGACTTTCCTGAATAATTATTTGGTTGAGAATACGAAGAAGCGGATGAGAGGTAGTAACTTTGAACTTTCAAGAAATAATAGCTTTAATAAAAACAAAATCTTTGCGTCCTTAGTTTCGCTGCGGTAAATAATCCCCCCGCGAAGGCGCAGAAGACGGGATAAAGTTTGAAATGGACAATATTTTAAAACAACTGCCACAGAAAGCAAAAGAAGCCGAAGCGGAAAACAAAAAGTTCTTCGGAAAGCTGAAGAAAAAGCCGCCCAAGCATCTGGATACGCTGATGCAGGATCTTCACGAAAAGGAGTTTCAGAAAACAGATTGTCTTTCGTGCGCCAATTGTTGTAAAACCACGGGGCCTTTATTTACGGGCAAAGATATTGAGCGGATTTCCAGACATTTCCGAATGAAGCCACAGCAGTTTATCAAAACCTATTTGCGAATTGATGAGGACAAAGATTATGTATTACAAAGTGTTCCTTGCGAATTTTTGGGAGCAGATAATTATTGCAGTATTTACGATGTTCGTCCCAAAGCCTGTCGTGAATTCCCGCATACCGACAGAAAGAAATTCCAACAGATTTCTAATCTTACCCTAAAAAATGTAGGCATTTGCCCAGCGGCTTATAATATTGTGGAGGAAATGAAGCGATTGATAAAGTAACAGTTTTCAATTGCGGTTAGCAGTCGGAGTGGATATTGGAAACTGCCACCGCCAACTGCTATTCTTTTTCGCCACTACCATTTCTTTAAGGATAAAGCAAATACTTCTCTCGAACTTTCTCAAACTTCGCTATCCCATCTTTCCAAGAATCCCGTATTTCTTTTGCAGATAATCCTTGTTCAATTTGGTGTTGCAATTTTTTCGTTCCTGCCAGTTTCACAAAAAATGAATTGAAGAAATCTTTCTTTCCTGCCTTGCCGGCAGGCAGGTTTCCGTTGGCATTATAAGCATCAATCAGCCATTCTAAATTGATTTTATTCAATCGCGGTTCTTTCCGAAGGTCTTTTCCGTGACAAAGTTGACCTTTGAATTTTGGATCTTTTGAACCTTCATTGGGTTGCGGAGTATATTGAAAAGGATATTTGGAAGCTGGCAAACTCGGCGCGCCAAAAACTTGGAATTGCATCTCCGTTCCGCGACCAGCATTTATAAATGTTCCTTCAAAAAAACAAAGACTTGGATACAGATTTATGGCTTTATCATTTGGTAAGTTTGGAGATGGTTTTACTGGAAGTGAATACGGAGTTTTATGTGTATAATTTTCCATTTCGATTATTTTCAAATCGCATTTAATTTTAGTGTTCAGCCAACCTTCCCCATTGATCATAGAAGCATATTCCCCAATCGTCATTCCGTGAACTATAGGAATAGGATGCATACCTACAAAGCTTTGATGTTCTTTTTCCAAAATAGGCCCGTCAATATAATGTCCGTTAGGATTGGGGCGGTCTAGAACGATTACAGGAATTCCCAATTCCGCACACCCTTCCATAACGTAATGTAGAGTGGAAATATAGGTGTAGAATCTAGCGCCAACATCTTGAATATCAAAAATCATTACGTCAATTCCCTTCAGTTGCGCAGCGGACGGTTTTTTGTTACTTCCGTAAAGGGAAATCAGCGGGACACCAGTTTTCGAATCTACACCATCTTTCACGTGTTCTCCTGCGTCTGCAGTGCCACGAAATCCGTGTTCAGGAGCAAAAACCTTTTTGACGGAAACCTTTTTCGAAATTAAGAAATCCACTAAATGGGCATCAATTATGGGCGTATTCCTTTCGCCATAAATTTCCGCCCCATTTGATTCCTGATGAACAACAGAAGTTTGATTTGCAACAACACCTACATTTTTCCCTTTCAACAATTCAGAATAAAGATAGAATCTTTCAGCACCAACAATAATTTCGTCATCCTCAGCATCTCTTTTCTCTTCTCTCTTTTCTCTACTCTCTTTTCTCTGCTCTCTACTCTCTACTCTCTGCTCTCTATTCTCTTCTCTTTTTTCTTTTTTCTCCACCGAACTTCCACATGAAAAAATAGTCAGAACAATCAATAAAACTGTATTTTTGAAAAAAGTTAACCTCATAAGTCTCAAGTGAATTTCGAATTTTTCATCGCTCGGCGCATCATTGCTTCCAAGGACTATAAAAGTAGTATTTCGGCACCGATAATAAAAATCGCGATTACCGCCATAGCCATTGGGATTATTATGATGTTGGTCTCCATTGCTACTGGCATTGGACTGCAAAAAAAAATCCGCGAAAAGGTTTCGGCCTTTAATGGCGATATCATTATTACCAATTTTGATACCAATTTTTCCAACGATTCACAAAATCCCATTTCAAAAGACCAGCCTTTTTATCCGAAGTTTAAAAATATTGACGGCATAAAGCATGTTCAAGTAACGGCTTCTAAAGGTGGCGTAATTCGAACCGAAACCGATTTTGAAGGGGTAGTTGTAAAAGGAGTTGGCGATGATTACGATTGGGAATATTTCGAGGATTATTTGGTTGAAGGAAAACTTCCCGATTTCAAAGGCGAACTCAACGAAGATATTTTGATTTCGGAATATCTTGCAAATAGGCTGCAGCTAAAATTAGGCGATAAAGTAACAACCTTCTTTTTGAATGATGAGGTTTCAAAAACTCCTCGCAGTCGCGGATTTGTGATTGTTGGGATTTACAACAGTGGGTTTCAGCAATTTGACGAACAGTTTATTATAACCGATATACGGCACATTCAAAGGTTAAACAAATGGGATGAAAACCAAATTGGCGCATTTGAAGTCTTCGTAAATGACTTTGATGAAATTGTACCTATTGGAAATGCAGTTTATAACGAAACCGCCAGTACCTTGGACAGCCAGACCATTCGGAATAAGTACGCTTCGATTTTTGAATGGTTGGATCTTTTTGATTTTAATATTTTGGCAATTATCGGAATTATGATCCTAGTGGCGGGGATCAATATGATAACAGCCCTTTTGGTCCTGATTTTGGAGCGCACCCAAATGATCGGAATCTTAAAAGCAATGGGATGTAGCGATAGAAGCGTTCGGAAAATATTTCTTTACAATGCCATGTACTTAATCGGTGTGGGATTATTTTGGGGAAATTTGATTGGGATAGGTTTGTTATTACTTCAGAAATATGGAAAAATATTTCCGTTAAATCCAGATACCTATTATGTTTCTGAGGCTCCGGTATATTTGAGCTGGGATTATATTTTAATAATGAATGCAGGAACGTTTATTCTTTGTTTATTAATGCTTTTGGTCGCTGCTATTCTTATTACAAAAATTTCGCCGGTAAAGGCAATTCGGTTTGATTGATTGCTAGAGGAGGAGTTCTATTTCAAGGAATTTGACTTTCTTAAGAAAATAGAAATTATTCATCTTAATATTTAACAAAACAAATCTCAGTTATTCGTTTTCTTTTTTTTTTTTCATTTGCGAGTATAACTAAATTTCAGAAATCATGAAGATTATGAAGTCAATATTAATTTTGGTCATTGCCCTTTTGGCTGCTGGCTGCAGTAAAGATGAAGGCTGCGGCTGTACAATTATTTCTTTGGATGCAAACATATCTTTGAAAAATATTGAAGGAGAGGATTTACTGAACCCAAATAAATCTAACGCCTATGATGAAAGGAATTTTAAAACCTATCATTTAATCAATGGGGAAGAAAAAATCTCCCATACTGAAGAATTACTCTATCAAGATAACGATTCAATTTATAGGTTAAGAGTATTTGTGAATCATGAAGGAAATGACGAATTTCCTATCACCTATATAGATTGGAATGAAACCGACAGAGACACTATTAAATCTGAAATTTATAGAACCCGCAATCAAACAAGAGCAATTAAATTTTGGTACAATGGGGAATTAGTTTGGGATGCCAATACAGGAAAACCTGCTCAATTCACCATTATAAAATAGAATATTATTTAAGAAAGAAGTTGCAAGACTCCAAAGGTTTCAAAAACCTTTTGGGTCTTTTCATTTACCCAATAAATTGTACCTTTGCCGCTTCAAAATAATCTATGGAATACGCAGAAAATATCTTAGGAACCATCGGTAATACCCCAATGGTAAAAATCAATAAAATTATTGGGGATATCCCAGCTTTGGTCCTTGCCAAATACGAAACTTTTAACCCTGGAAACTCGGTAAAGGATCGAATGGCTTTAACGATGATTGAAGACGCCGAAGCTGATGGGAGACTAAAGCCCGGAGGCACAATCATTGAAGGAACTTCTGGAAATACAGGAATGGGTCTTGCCCTTGCCGCCATAGTAAAAGGCTATAAAATGGTCTGCGTAATTAGTGATAAACAAAGCAAGGAGAAAGTTGATATTCTTAGAGCCGTAGGTAGTGAGGTAGTAGTTTGTCCTACAGATGTTGCTCCAGAAGATCCTCGAAGTTATTACTCGGTTTCCAGAAGATTGGCCGAGGAAACTCCGAATAGTTGGTATGTAAACCAGTATGACAATCCGAGTAATGCAAAGGCGCATTACCAAAGCACAGGTCCTGAAATCTGGAAGCAGACTGACGGAAAAGTAACTCATTTCATAGTTGGCGTTGGCACAGGCGGAACTATTAGCGGTGTTGGTAAATATCTAAAAGAACAAAACCCTAACATCAAAGTTTGGGGAATTGATACCTACGGAAGTGTTTTCAAAAAATATCACGAAACGGGAATTTTTGATGAAAACGAAATCTATCCCTATATCACCGAAGGAATCGGTGAAGATATTCTTCCGAAAAACGTTGACTTCAGCATAATTGACGGTTTTACAAAAGTAACCGACAAGGATGCCGCAATTTACACTCAAAAACTTGCCAAAATGGAAGGCTTCTTCTTAGGGAATTCCGCTGGAGCCGCCATAAAAGGTTTGTTACAGTTAAAGGAACATTTCACCAAAGACGATGTAGTAGTGGTTCTTTTCCACGATCACGGCAGTCGCTATGTAGGTAAAATGTATAACGACGAATGGATGAAAGCTCAAGGATTTATTGAGGATTAGATTTTATAAAAGTTATCTGTTACAAGTTGCAAGTTGCAAGTAGCAGGTTCCAGGCTTCGAGTTTAACCTGAAAAATCCCTCCAAAATATTTCTTGAGTGAGTGAAATTGAGATTCGAATAATCTCTCGACTTCTTTATAGATAATTCCCGTCTTCGGTTAATGCGTATTTTTGATTTATTTATTTGTGGATTCCTGGTAAAACCAAAAGAGAATCGGACAAGAAATTAAAAAGGTCTTCCTTTTTTATCCATTCTACACAGAGTTTCACATATTTTGATATATTTATTCTTGAATTAGTGACATAATCCACAACAAATTCTTTGTACTTTTATAGTGATATGAAATGCTCAATATCAAATTGTAAATCAACCGAAGTTGAATATTGGGACATTCCATCTTCCTATTTCTCGAATATTTTATAAAGATGAAAAACGAAGCCAAAAAACTTTTTAGATTTCTACGCACCAAACCAGTGCCTGCCAACACCAATGAAATTTTGGCATTGGAACGAACTAAATTGGCCAACGAGCGTACCTTGCTTTCATATATTCGTTCGTCTCTTTATCTTTTGTTGGGCGGTCTTGCTTTGCTTCAATTAGAGGATCTTAACAGAATTCATTGGTTGGGCTATGTGGCTTTATTCGTTTGTATTGTTTTCCTTGGCATTGGCATTGTTCGATACATTGTGCTGTACCGAAGACTTTACAAGTGGAATCGAGTGTTGTTCGTGGATACCATTTCAGAAAAAGTAGAGAAACAAGCCGACAGTCAGGTTAAATCTGAAAAGGAAGAGGCAATGGAAAAGTGATTTTCCATATATTTACTTAAACGTTCATTTTAAACTCCCCAGAATAATATGGATAGTTATGAAAGAGGATTTTCTTCATTATGTGTGGAAATTTCAAAAGCTTGACGGATCTAATTTCCATACGTCAAACGGCGAAAGACTTCACATCAAGAACCAAGGGACTCACAACCTAAATTCGGGTCCTGATTTTTTTAATTCTCAAATAGAGTTGGATGGACAACTATGGGCTGGGAATGTCGAAATTCATATTAAGTCATCAGATTGGTATGCTCACCGACACGAATCAGATTCTACTTATGATAATGTGATTCTACATGTAGTTTGGGAGCATGATGCCGAAATTTTCCGAAAGAATGGCTCCTCAATTCCGACTTTAATTTTAAAAGAACTTGTTCCAAAAGCTACTTTAGAACGCTATCAGAAACTATTTTCAAAAGAGAAGAAATGGATTAATTGTGAGAATGACTTTGAAGATGTCGATTCTTTTGTAATTGAAAATTGGTTGGAACGACTTTATATTGAAAGACTTCAGAAAAAGGAAACGGTTCTTCTTCGAGAATTAGAAGATACACAAAATCATTGGGAAGCATTGTTGTTTCGGATGCTCTGTAAAAACTTTGGCTTGAATATAAATGGAGAATCGTTCTTCAGCATTGCGAAATCAATGGATTTTTCAGTAGTAAAAAAATGTAGTCAAAAACAACAGGATTTGGAAGCTTTGTTAATGGGACAAGCTGGCTTGCTAGATGGAGAAAAGGAAGATGGGTATTTCCAAAGGCTGAAGAACGACTACGAATATTTGAAACGAAAATTTTCTTTAGAGAATGGTGGAATTATTACTCCAGCATTTTTTAGACTTCGTCCACTTAATTTTCCGACTATAAGACTTTCCCAGTTGGCAGCACTTTATAACAAACGGGATAATTTATTTTCAAAAATAATTAGTATTGATAAGGCGGAAGACTTTTATACTCTTTTCACTGTTTCTGCCAGTGATTATTGGGATACGCATTACAATTTTGGAGTTGCTTCGAAGGCGAGCAAAAAGCGCATCACTAAGAGCTTTATGAATTTGTTGATAATCAACTCCGTTCTGCCAATAAAATTCTGCTACGCTGAACAGCACGGTCAAGAAGCCTCGGAAGAAATATTAAAAATTGCTTCAGAAATACATTCTGAAAAAAATACCATTGTCGACAAATTCAATTCATTAAAAAACATTTCCAAAAACGCCTATCAAAGTCAAGCCTTACTACATTTGAAAAGCGAGTATTGCGATAAAAACCGCTGTTTGCAATGCGCAATTGGAAATTCGATTGTTAGTTCTGGAACAAAGCCCTCAAGACGGGACAATTAGGAGATAGATGTTTTTTAAGGCGGAGATTCTGCCCAATTTAAAGTAAAAAGTGTAATTTGCGATTATGTTGCAGGCTGTATATTCATTGCGTTATTATCTTGAAAAGCGAGGATTTTACGTCTCCTCTCGTTTGGCAGACAGGCTCGGAATGCGTGCCAAAAGCGTTCGTTTATTTTTTATTTATGTTTCTTTTGCCACAATGGGGGTGGGATTTGCCATTTACCTTACGTTAGCTTTTCTTTTAAAACTAAAAGATTTAGTTAATACCAAACGAAGTTCTGTATTTGATCTATGAATTTTATGATTTTTAGATTGGCTTTATTTATTTGGTTTATATGATTTTAATACAAAATCTAGCCACGTAATCAAGAATCTGTTGTTTAACCATGAAAAGAAGATTGTTTGGATTGTATTAACAAATTTATGTGTAATTCTTTGAGATTCTAATTTTTTTTAAGCATCTTGCTTCGTTTTATTTTGAATACGTTTCATCAAAAAATCCTTTATGAAGAAATATCTTCTTTCCCTATCCACTTTTTTACTTCCAATTTTCACTTTTGCCCAAGGGCCAACCACTTCAGATCGAATTGATACTATTTTCAGAGACTATACCGGATGGTTTGTCGAAGGTATTTTTTACGAAATTCCATTTTCTGAAACTTTCCAAATCCCGTGGGTTCTTATCGTTTTGATAGGAGGGGCTACTTATTTTACCATTTATTTTAAGTTTATAAACATCACAGGGTTTCGAACTGCTATACGAGTGGTGCGCGGAAAATATGAAGATATTGAGAAGCATGGTGCCGACACCCTTTACGGGGATATGACCCCAAATGAACAAGAAAATCTAATAGAAACAATCCGTGATGATAGTGCGGAAGGGGAAGTGTCTCACTTTCAGGCATTGACTGCTGCCCTTTCTGCAACAGTAGGCTTGGGAAATATTGCCGGAGTTGCGGTTGCGCTTTCCATTGGAGGTCCAGGTGCTACTTTTTGGATGATTGTTGCTGGACTTTTAGGGATGGCATCAAAATTTGCGGAATGCACCCTTGGGGTAAAATACCGAGACGTTGGTCCTGATGGTACCGTTTATGGCGGGCCGATGTATTATTTAAAAAAGGGTTTAGCCTTAAAAGGAATGAAAGGCCTTGGAAAGGTTTTGGCTGTTCTTTTTGCAATCTTCGTTATCGGAGGTTCCATTGGAGGCGGAAATATGTTTCAAGCCAACCAGGCATCGGCGCAATTTGTACAGCTTTTTGAGCTGCAAGGAACGAGTGGTGCAATGTGGTTTGGTGCTGTAATGGCCATCATAGTGGCTTTTGTTATTATTGGTGGAATCAAAAGAATTGCAAAAGTTACCGAAAAAGTTGTTCCGTTTATGGCGGGGATTTATGTTATAGGAGGATTGATCGTATTGGCCGTGAATTATCATCATATTGGCGATGCTTTCGCATTAATTTTTGAAGGAGCTTTTTCTGGTTTAGGAATCGCCGGTGGATTGGTTGGGGTATTGATACAAGGTATTCGTCGGGGTGCTTTTTCTAACGAAGCTGGAGTTGGTTCGGCAGCAATTGCTCACTCTGCTGTTCGTACAAAATATCCCGCATCTGAAGGTATTGTTGCGCTTTTGGAGCCATTTATTGATACCGTAATAATCTGTACGATGACTGCTTTGGTAATTATTATTACCAATTTTGATAACAATATTTTAGAGTACGGGGTCGCAGTAAATGAAGGAGTAGAAATTACCGCTGTAGCATTCGATACTGTAATCCCACATTTTTCAGTTGTATTGACTATTGCCGTAATATTATTTGCTGTTTCAACAATGATTTCTTGGTCTTATTATGGTCTGCAAGGCTGGATTTTCCTTTTTGGAAGAGGAAAAATTATAGAACTCGTATATAAAACGATATTTTGTATCTTTATCTGGGTCGGATCTGTTATCAGTCTTGGTTCGGTTATCGACTTTTCAGACGCGATGATTTTTGCGATGGTAGTTCCAAATATAATTGGGGTGGTAATTTTGACTCCAATAATCCGCAAGGAATTGAAACGATATATGACCGCTATTCGCACCAAACATGAGGCCATTGATGATGGATTAGAAGATATGTCAAAACATTTATAGAAAAATTATTATGGAAATAAAATCCCACTTCACGTTCAACAAACGACAGCGAAGTGGGATTTTGCTTTTGTTGCTTTTAATCATTTCATTGCTCTGCCTTTATTGGTTTATAGACTTTTCGGATGAGGATGCTTTTGACACTTCTTCTGCCGAAATTGTTTCTATTCAAAAAGAACTGGATTCCCTTCGTCTTGTTAAAGTGGAAAATGGAAAACCAAAGATATATCCTTTCAATCCTAATTTTATTACTGACTATAAAGGCTATTCGCTCGGAATGTCCAACGAGGAAATTGACCGATTACTGAAATTTAGAGAAGAAGGAAAATGGATAAATTCCACTTCTGATTTTAAAATTGTAACAAAGGTTTCAGATTCCCTTTTGAATAAACTGAGTCCCTATTTCAAATTTCCTGATTGGGTAACCAATCCGAAACCAATTAATAACTTCAAATATGAGAAAAGTGACAAGGGATTTGTAGAAAAACCGTTCGAGCAAAAGATCGATTTGAACCAAGCAACTGAAGAACAACTACAGCAGGTAAGCGGAATTGGCGCGGCACTTAGTAAGCGTATTGTTTCATATCGCGAAAAACTCAATGGTTTTTCAAATGATTCTCAATTGTACGCAGTTTATGGCTTGGACGACGCTGTAGTAAAGCGAACTTTAAATCTTTTTACCGTAAAAGAACCAAAGGAGATTGTAAAAATGAATCTTAATACGGCATCAGCTTCAGATATCGCAACCATCCCTGGAATCTCTTTTGAAATGGCAAAGAAGATTTGGGAATATCGAAGACTTCGTGAAAAAATCATCGAGTTTCAGGAATTGGAGAAAATTGAAGGAATGACCGAAAGAAAGTTACAGCTAATTCAGTTATATTTGTCCGTTGAATAAATTTAACAAGAAGGGCTAAAGGCTTATAAACATTAGTTTTAAAGGTGTATGAATAGTATGTATTTTACAGAAGAACACGAATTTTTCAGAAAGAGTTTTCAAGATTTTCTTCAAAAGGAAGTGGTACCCCATATTGATAAGTGGGAAAAAACAGGCCATATAGAACGATTTATTTGGGAGAAATTTGGCGAAATGGGCTACTTCGGAATCTATCAGTCGGAAGAATATGGAGGGATGGATCTCGATCTTTTTTATACCGTTATCTTTTTGGAAGAACTTCAGAAGGTTAATTCTGGAGGTTTTGCAGCTGCTATGTGGGCGCATGCTTATTTGGCAATGACGCACCTTAAAAAAGAAGCCAGTCACGAGCAAAAGGAAAAATATTTGACCCCCAGTATTTCAGGAGAAAAAATAGGTTGTCTTTGTATAACCGAACCTTTTGGAGGAAGTGATGTAGCCGGAATGAGAACAACTGCTTTGAAAAAAGGAGATAAATACATTTTGAACGGCTCCAAAACCTTTATAACGAACGGAATTTATAGCGACTATTTAGTTGTTGCTGCCAAAACTGCTCCCGAACTTGGAAACAAGGGAATTAGCATTTTTGTGATGGATCGCGATACTAAAGGAATTTCTGCGACCAAACTCGATAAATTGGGATGGCGTGCCAGTGATACTGGTGAAATTGCTTTTGATAATGTGGAAATTCCATTGACAAATTTGATGGGCGAGGAGAACTTGGGTTTTCCGTATATTATGCAACACTTCGCATTGGAGCGTTTGATAATGGGGATTAACGCCCATGCAAGAAGTGAATTCGCACTAGAATATACTATTCAATATATGAAGGATAGATTTGCATTTGGCAAAAGTATTTCCAAATTCCAAGCCCTCAGACATAGAGTGGCACAATTGGCAAGTGAGATAGAAGTGTGCAAAACCTTTAATTATGTTACCGCAAAACGTTTGAATGATGGCGAATATGTAGTTAAGGAAGCCACTATGAGCAAATTGATTTCCACCAAAGTATCTGATGAGGTAATGACCGAATGCCTACAATTCCTAGGCGGATATGGCTATATGGAAGATTATCCATTGGCGCGTCTGTTGCGTGACAGCAGACTTGGCCCAATTGGCGGAGGCACTTCAGAAATTCTTCGTGAGATTATTGCCAAAATGGTCATTGAGGGCGTGGAATATAAACCAGCCACTTAGAATTGTTTAAAAACGGAGGTTGAACTTAAGATATCTATTTATAATCCATCTCCAATATAAATTATAGAAAGATGAAGCATTTTCCCATAAAACAATTTTTAGTCCTAATTATTGGTCTCATCGGTGCCACCTCCTTCGGTCAAACAGAACTGAAAGGAAAAGTGGCCGATTTCATGACCTATATTCCCATTGAAAGTGCGAGCGTCTATATTAAAAACACCACTGTTGGATCCATTACCAATAGCGATGGGAAATTTGCGTTAATGGTACCAGAGAAAAACATGTCGGACACCTTGGTAATTTCTTCCATCGGTTTTAAAAGCTATGAAACTGCCATCAGTGATTTCGAAAATGGCTCTGATATATATCTTGAAGAAGACGTGGCTTCACTTGATGAGGTGGTGCTTGTGGCCGATAATCGACCAAAAACCGGAAATGACATTATGATTCGAGCTATCGAGCGACTGCCTGAAAATCTACCAAATGGTCCCTATCTCGAAAAAGGCTTTTTAAGGCATAAGGAACGTAATAAAAAGGAATATAAGTGGTTGATAGAGGCCGCGATAACCTTATACGATTCCGATTATGCAGGAGGAGCAAAGGATAATCTTAAAATCAATGTGGATGAAACGAGAAAAAGTTATGACCTCAGAGACATTGATAGTTTATTTACCTACTCTGCCTATCTTAAAAGTATAGGTCGTGATCCAAAAAGTGGAACGATAAGCAGAAGATCGGTTAAAACCTCTTCCTTAATTAATGCCATTAAATGGAACGACAGCCGCGTAAATGGACTTGATAATATTTTTAAAGGAAAGCTGAATTTGATTAGAAATGCGGATGCCACGGGGGCTTTGTTCGGTAAGAATATGCTCGAAAAACATCAGTTTAAATTGGACACTATCCTGGTGGACAACGGCAGGAAGATTTATAAGATTAAAATTTCAAAAGGAGCCAATTTTGTCGGTTTGAATACCTTTAATATTTACAATGAAGGCTTCGAACCTGAAGGATGGGTTTATGTCTATTATGATAATTATGCCATCAAAAAAGTGGAATATCAGCTTGTGGCAGCTTCCGACATTCAAAAGAAAAGAAGCAAGAGCCTTTTTGATACTCAAGTTATTCACAAGGTTATAGAGACTTATCGGGAGTATAACGATAAAATGTACCCAAGTTATTTTTATTATGAAACTCCTAAACTGGTCAACACTGGAGACAGATCTTCCGAGAGAACTAAAACCGAGTCAGCCCCAGGATTTGATAAAGGAGAACAATATTACTATACCATCCAAGAAATCCTTTTCTCTGATATAATTGATGATCCTGAAATCATCCAACAGGAATTAAAGGAGAACCAATGGACTGCAGATCTCTTTTCCCCAAAACCGTATAATTCTGCCTTCTGGAAAAACTATAATGTGCTTCTAGAAAGCCAGGAAGAGGAGAAATTGATTATGGACCTCAGTAAACGAGCAACTTTATTTAAGGAATAGAGACCACTTTTCAGTAGATTATTGAATGTTTAGATTTGAACACTGAACACTGAACACTGAACACTGAACACTGAACATTGAACATTGAACATTGAACATTGAACATTGAACATTGAACATTGAACATTGAATATTGAATATTGCAAATGCTAGGATTCTATTTTTTCAAGTTCCTGATAATTTCTTTTAAGTCTTCTCAACAATATTCCATAAACTAACCGATAGAATAAAATTATCAACCCAATAACGACAATGCCAATTAAGGCTTGGGTCCAAAAGAACACTGTAAGAAATTGTTCTTTATCCATGGTTGCCAATACTCCATAATCCTTTATCATCAAATTGAACACGAGGTCTTGATTGGTATAATAAAAAACATTTATTCCCAGTAACATTAGGCTAGTGCCCATAATATTGTAAATTATAAAGTATTTTACAGTCTTTCGAGTGCGAATTATGTTTCCCATTAATTCCTTTATAGAATCCGTAGTCGATATTTTTTTATAATTCCTATAGAAAAGAATAATGAAAAAAATAAAAACCGCATAGTATAATATATTTGCCGTAAGCATTAATTGGTGGAGACCTAAATCATTGGTAAATTTTTTACCTGAATCAGGAACTAAAAGCGCTAGGAGTGTCCAGAAAATAATTTCTCCAATGCTGATAAATAGTATCCATTTCACAATGGATGACGATTTTTTCAAAAGCATTTTATAAATCTCTCCGTACGTCAACCTTGGCAATTCCTGATCCTGATTATGCCATTTACTTTTTAATAATTCGAGTTCATCCATAGTGGGTCACGGATTTAAAATTTTTCTTATTTTATCTTTGATTCTGTTCATTTTCACTCTTGCATTGACTTCCGAAATACCCAAGGTTTCAGATATTTCCTTATAATTCTTGTCTTCCAAATAAAGAAAAACCAGCGCTTTGTCAATGTCATTCAGTTCCTTCACGGCGCTGTACATCAGGGAAAGTTGCTTTTCTTCAGTATTGTCATATTCTTCCGTGGCGATTTTAAAACTAACTCCTTCAAAATCTTGAGTTTTAATGCTGCGTTTCGATTTTCGATAAAGGGTAATGGCAGTATTCAAAGCCACCCGGTACATCCAAGTGCTGAACTTTGATTCCCCTCTAAATTTTGGGAAGGCTTTCCAGAGCTGAATAGTGATCTCCTGAAACAAATCGTTGTGAGAATCCTGATCGTTAGTATATAAACGGCAGATTTTATGCACGATGTTTTGGTTCTCTTCCAGCTGTTTAACAAATATATGTTCGAGTTCCTTCTCCAATGGTTGGTTTTCGTTGGCAATAGGTTAGTGTTCCTTTTTCCTGCTTTGTTACAAATTTCATAAATTTCCAGACTTACACCCCTAACTAAGGTACTTTTGTATATTATTTCTCAGCCATGAATATTCCAGATACTAATTTGCCTCGAATTATCGTCATCGGTGGCGGTTTTGGAGGAATTTCCTTTATAAAGAGACTCAAAGGAGAAAAAGTGCAGGTTGTGCTTTTTGACCGACACAATTACCACACCTTCCAACCTTTGCTGTATCAAGTTTCCACTGGCGGTTTAGAGCCAGATTCCATAGCCTATCCACTTCGTAAAATATTCAGAAAGCATATCGATTTCCATTTTAGGATGGCCGAAGTGGAGCATATCAATACCAAAGAAAACAGTATTTCCACCTCTGTGGGGAGTCTGACTTTTGACTATTTAGTAATCGCCACAGGAACACGAACCAATTATTTTGGGAATGAAAACATTGCCAATAATAGTATGCCAATGAAAACCGTTCCTCAGGCGTTGAACATTCGGAGTTTGATTTTGCAGAATATTGAAGAAGCCGATCGGGCTAGTAGTGAAGGCGAACGTCGGAGTTTCCTTAATTTTGTGATAGCGGGTGCTGGTCCCACAGGAGTGGAATTGGCGGGTGCCTTAGCTGAATTTAGAAAAGGAATTCTCGAAAATGATTATCCTGAACTCGAGGAAGAGGATATGGAAGTTCACTTAATAGAAGGTCAAGATCGCGTTTTGCCACCCATGAGTGAACAAGTTTCAAAAAAAGCACATCATTTTCTCGAAAAACTTGGCGTGAAGGTTCACCTAAGTACTTTAATTAGTGACTACGACGGAACTACGGTAACAACCAAGGATGGAAAAACATTTAAGACCGCCACGTTTATTTGGGCAGCCGGAGTAACTGGCGCGCCCATAGCTGGGATTAATGCAAATGCTCTAGTTGAAAGAGCGAATCGCTACAAAGTGGACCGATTCAACAAAATTGAAGGTTTAGAAAATATCTTTGCCTTAGGAGATATCGCTTTGATGACAACTGAAGACTTCCCCAAAGGCCACCCCCAAGTCGCTCAACCTGCCATTCAGCAAGGGAAACGTCTTGGTAAGAATTTTGTAAAAATGTTGAAAGGAGAAAAAATGACTCCCTTTAAATATTTTGATAAGGGCTCTATGGCTACTGTGGGACGAAACAAGGCTGTGGTGGACCTTGGAAATCTACACTTTGGCGGCGCAATAGCTTGGTTTATTTGGATGTTTGTGCATCTTTGGTTTTTGGTAGGTTTCCGAAATAGGGTAGTAACCTTCTTCAATTGGACCTACAATTACATCAATTTCGACAAAGCTGCCCGATTGATAATCAGGCCGTTTAAAAGGGGTTAATTGTTATTGATTCAAAACTGAAACCTGAAACTTCAAACCCAAAACCCCTATTCCATCTTCACAGGAAGTGCTCCATAAGGAACCCAACGCCCACCTAACTCTTTTAGGTTCACGTCTAATTTATCAGAAGTTTCAATCTTTTTTAAGTTTACATTTATAGGGTTATAAGTGCTCACGCTTTTCAGGTTTACGTTCAGCTCATCCGAAGTGTTGATGTCAACCAATCGCACGTCCATCACTTGAGTTGTATTGATAGGCACCATTTTAAAGCCCTCAGGAATTGCCAGCGTGTTCATGCTTTCATTGGCATAAGCGGTGGGAACAAAGTTGAATTCTTTTACCACATTAATCGTTAGGCAAATTGCAATCACCGTTAAAACGATTTTCGTATATTTATCTGTTTTCATAATTGAAAGTTTAAAGTTTGTATGAATTTACATTATTTCGAAGTTACAGACAAATACTATATTTTCCATTCCGATCCCTAAAAGAGTCACGACTTCAACCATTCCCGATGGAAAAACGGACTGGCTCTGATTCCAAATGTTCATTTTTAAAAGCCAAATCAAAGGTGCCCGAGTGAATTTGAATAAGGCGGAGCCGTTTCAAATTTGTACCGAGGGCCGAAAATACATTTCAACCATAATATTTCACAATTCAGTTTAATCTTTTCTAAAAGGAATACTCAAATTTTCATCTTTGAACCGTAAATCAACATCCAACAATATGAAAATTTTCATCCTCTCTTTTTTATTAGGCATTTTTCCTGCCTCGTTCTTCGCTCAAACAATAATATCCGGTACGGTTACAGATTCTAAAGGTATTCCACTAATTGGTGCCAATGTGTATTTGGACGGAACCTACGACGGTGCCAGTGTCGATGATTCGGGAAAATTTTCATTCGAAACCTCTGAAGTTGGTCAGCAAACTTTAAGTGTTTCCTACGTCTCTTTTGAACCTTTCAATCTCACAAACGACGTTTCCAAAATGAAAAATCTAACAATCATACTTCGTGAAGACGTAAATTCCCTAGAAACGGTAACCCTTTCCGCAGGTAGCTTCTCTGCTGGCGATAATAGCAAAATATCGGTCCTAAAACCGTTGGATATTGTAACAACGGCCAGTGCGATGGGCGACTTTG
>JBLWTS010000004.1:0-69587 GCA_048270045.1 Aequorivita sp. | reverse complement strand
GCTCCTTGGTGGTTAAATTGAAGATCTGTAGCCCGTCTGTGTTGTCATCACATAAACGTAATGGCGTGGGAACGGTGGGGGTGGGGCTGTTGCGAACGTATAAAAGAAGTCTTATAATAGCATTACAACCACTCATACCCTCAATACGCGCAAAAACCACATCAATATATGGATCATCGTTTGGATAAGGGTCAGTTAGCTCAAATAAACCCTGTTGGGCATTTATTTCTGTAGCGTGGTAGGTTACAGTCATCGTTCCATCGCCCATAGTGATGTCATCATCGGCATCGTGCAAATTGAACCAAGCAAAACCATCGTTATCAGTATCACAAACAACTAATGGAGTCGGATTTGGATTCGCATTAGGTGGTATCTCCATTATAATCTCAAACTGGGTTAACGCATAACAATCGGGGTTAACACGGCTTTCAACTCTCGCATAAATGGTGACTGGGCTGGTAGTCAAAATATAAGGCTGAGGCAAGGCTGGACCGCCAGTATCTGCATCTGCAAAATTATCGTGATAGGTAATATTAAGTCCATTCGGATTTTGTCCGTTCAAAATATCGGCAGAGAAAATGGCTTGTAGATTTATGGATTCCTCTCCATTGTTATCTTGGTCACATACATAATAAGGACTAGGAGGAGCAGTTGCGAAAGCAGAAACCATTGAAATCTCAAAAGAATCGATGACATAACAGGTGTTATCTTCATTTTGAATTCTAACCCAAATAATTTCACTACTACCATTAATAGCATAAGCATTGGCCGGATTTATGATGGGAGTACCATTCTCAGCAGCCGTTTGTGTATTATGATAAGTAATGACAAAGTTAGGGTCTTGAGTTCCTAAAACTACCGCATCATTTTCTGTCAAATCAAAAAGTCCGGAGGATGAACCATCATCACAAATACCCATATCTTCAGCAGGGCTCGCAATAATGGGTTGCGGATCTATTATAATTACAAAATCAGTGACTGCAAAACAATCTGGATCAAGACGATTTTCAACCCTTGCATAAATTGTCATTGGAGTTGTTGTCACAACATAAGGTTGAGACAACGGATTGGCGCCATCAGTATCTGCATCTCCAAAATTGTCATGGAATGTCAATCTCACATCGGCCGTATCTTGGCCATCCAAAATGTCAGCTCCGAAAATTGCTGGTAGATTTACCGTTTCCTCTCCGTCATTATTAAGATCGCAAATACGATACGGACTTGGAGGTGCTGTGGCAAAAGCAGAAACCATTGAAATCTCAAAAGAATCGATGGCGTAGCAAGTGTTATTCGCATTTCGTATTCTAACCCATATAATTTCACTGTCGCCATCAATTGGATACGCATTCGCGGGATTTATCCGAGGTGTCCCAGCTTCTGCAGCTGCTTGAGTATGATGATAAGTAATAACAAAATCGGTATCTTGAGTTCCTAATACTACGGAATTATTTTGTGTTAAGTCAAAAAGACCATCGGAAGTACCATCATCACAGATTCCCAAATCTTCCGCAGGTTCTGCAATAATAGGTTGTGGATTAAAAAGAATAGTAACTGTATCCGACACTTCGCATATATCACTTGAAACTGTCACTTTATAGTCACCTGAATCTGGGGAAGAGACTGTATAAGTATCGCTGGTAGCCCCAGGGATGAGTACCCCATCTAAAAACCACTCATAGGTTAATCCAGTTTCTCCTCCTGTATCGGCAAAAAGAACTATATCATCATCCTCACAGGTTGCAACGTCCTCACCCAAATCCACCTCCAGATCGGTATCCAGAATCACTGTAACCGTATCAGAATCGGTTACTGTTATTCCACTACAATTAGTATATTCTGCTTGTGCCGTAAAGACGGTAGTACCAGTAACACAAACGTCGATAGTGGGGCCTGTTCCCACTTGAACACCGTTGGCAAACCACTTAATCTCGACATTAGGAGCTCCATTAGGAGTAAAACGCCAAGCTTCATTATGGGCAGACCAATTACCGGTGTTTCTTCCAGGAGGCGTGTAACCAACAGTTGCATCGGCATTTTGAATCCCAATAACCCCAGTTCCACCTTGCCAGCCATTACAAGGAGTTCTATCCTGTACATAAACCTCAATAACATTGGTTGTTTCATAAAGGATCATTTGATAGGTTTGTTCTCCCACTCCCGTTCCACAGCTAAATTGTCCCAGCTTATAAATGTTAAAGACTAACATCCTACAAGGATAGGCACCCACCAGTTCATAGTTAATAGACCAACCCGGGAAAGAGTTTGGCGGATAGGTATCTTGTAAAACCCCAAAAATACCAAGAACAGCACGAGCATCTGAACCACCCCCAGTAAAAGTACCGTTATTACCAGGAATTGTTCCCGATAAGGGCCATCCTGCACCACTAGGCGCACCAGGCACACTCGGCGTATATCTACCATTAGGTATTTCTCCTGCAATACTAAAGGTGAGTGCCCCATTCGAACTAATTAAGGCTCTTTCATAAGGTTCGCCAAAAAAGCAAAATTCAAAACCTAAATCTATCCGTTGAGACCATTGATCGTCTGCAGTAATACTTACAGAACCCGTTCCTCCAGTAAAAGGAAAGGGCGGAGCATAAGGTATAGAAGACACCGCATAACTGGTGGTTTCCCCAGTGTGGAGATAGTCAGCTACCAGTGTGGTACAAGGGTCTGCACAATCTACCTCAATATCTTCGCCAGCATCAACATTCGGACATCCAGAAACTTGGGAGTATAGGGGAAAAGATAAGAGTAGGATTAGAAACCCTAGGTATTTTTTGGGGGATAATTTTTTCATAATATTGAGAAATGTAATTGCGTGGGGGAAATTAAGAAAATTTTGTGAATACACTCGAAATCTGCAAGGAAAATATGAACTTTTGACCATGTTTAACAATTTGCGATTTCGTATCTTTGCACCCTTATCTAAATATGAAAAGTTTTGAAATTGATGGATTTAGAAAAATCACTTAAAACCGTAGATGTTATGGGCGATGACCATAACAGCAACGCTGCTGAAACCCCTATGCGTGCTGATGCTTTTGAACTCAGTGATATTGAAAAGATTGCCTTAATCAAAAATGATGTTCAGCATATTCTTGAAACTTTAGGCATGGATTTAACTGACGACAGCCTAAAAGGCACTCCAAACCGAGTGGCAAAAATGTTCGTTCAGGAAATATTTGGAGGTCTTAACCCAAATCGAAAGCCGAAAGCATCCACTTTTGACAATAAATACAAATACAATGAAATGCTAGTGGAGAAAAACATTACCCTCTACTCCACTTGCGAACACCATTTACTTCCCATTGTTGGAAAAGCACATATAGCATATATCTCCAACGGAACCGTAGTGGGCCTCTCTAAGATGAACCGCATTGTGGATTATTATGCTAAAAGACCACAAGTTCAAGAGCGTTTAACGAAGCAAATTGTCAGGGAATTACAACAAGTGTTGAACACTCAGGATGTCGCTTGCATGATTGACGCAAAGCACCTGTGTGTAAACTCAAGAGGTATCCGTGACATAGACTGCAGCACTGTGACCTGCGAATTTGGAGGTGCTTTCCAAAATCCTGAAACAAAAAGAGAGTTTTTGGATTATGTGAAGTTGGAGACAAAGTTTTGACGGATGATGGGTGACGGATTTCCAACATAGTTAATTCAAATTTGAGAAAGAATTTGCTTTTTACCGCAAAGACGCAAAGATCACAGAGAAATAAAGTGAAATAAAATTCCTTGTTCGGCAGCTCTGCAGGGAACTGGAAATTACATTTTAGAGAATCAAATAATAAACCTGAAACTTTAAGTTTGAAACAGCACGATCTACACATCTACAACTCGCTTACCAAAACCAAAGAAAAATTTACCCCTATTCATGAAGGTGCCGTGGGCATGTATGTCTGCGGTCCCACAGTTTATAGCAATGTACATTTGGGGAATTGCCGCACCTTTCTGTCTTTCGATTTGGTATTCAGATATTTGAAGCATTTGGGTTACAAAGTCCGGTATGTTCGGAACATAACTGATGCTGGGCATTTGGAAAACGACGGTGAAAGTGGTGAAGATCCAATTCTGAAAAAGGCGCGCATTGAGCAATTGGAGCCCATGGAAATCGTTCAGAAATACACGGTGGATTTTCATACTGTAATGGCAAAATTTAATGCCTTCCCGCCGAGTATCGAGCCTACTGCCACTGGACACATTATTGAGCAAATTCAAATAGTTGAGAAAATAATAGCAGAAGGTTTTGCTTACGAGAAAAACGGTTCTGTCTATTTTGATGTGCTGAAATTCAACGAAACAAATAACTACGGCAAACTCAGCGGAAGACAGGTTGAAGATATGATTGCCAACACCCGTGAGCTCTCCGCACAAACCGACAAAAAGAATCCACAGGATTTTGCACTTTGGAAAAAAGCCGAACCTCAGCATATTATGCGCTGGCCTTCACCTTGGAGCGACGGCTTTCCGGGCTGGCACTTGGAATGTACAGCAATGAGCACCAAATATCTAGGCGACAATTTCGATATTCACGGCGGTGGAATGGATCTCAAATTTCCTCATCACGAATGCGAGATTGCACAGGCGGAGGCTTGTAATAACATTTCGCCCGTAAACTATTGGATGCACGCCAATATGCTTACACTGAACGGTAAAAAGATGTCAAAATCTACTGGAAATTACATTCTTCCGAATGAAATGTTCACAGGCGAAAACGATGTCTTAACTAAACCCTTTTCACCCACGGTAACTAAGTTTTTTATGTACCAAGCCCATTACCGAAGTATTTTGGATTTCAGTAGTGATGCATTGGAAGCTTCAGAAAAGGGATTTAACAGATTAATGGATGCTTACCGAATGCTTGAAGAAATGAAAACTTCAGGCAAAACAAGTCTGGACATCATTAGTTGGAAAAAATCTTGTTACGATGCAATGAATGATGATTTCAACAGTCCGATTCTCATCGCTCAACTTTTTGAAGCAGTGAAGTTCATAAACGCGTTAAAGGAAGGAAAAGAAACAATTACTGAGAAAGACCTAGACATTTTGAAAAAAACCATGCACGATTTCCTTTTTGAGGTTTTGGGTTTGCAAAATGTTTCCGGAGAAGTTTCTCAAGATGGGGAAATGCTTTCCGCAGCTGTGGGACTTCTTATTGAAATGAGAGATCAAGCACGAGCCAACAAAGATTTTGCTACGAGCGACAAAATTCGTGATGAACTTGCCGATAAAGGAATCCAGTTGAAAGATGGGAAAGATGGAACAACTTTTCAATTGATGAATAGTTAATCATGAGTTTATGAGTTTATGAGTTTATGAAAAGTAAAAATCCTAATGTTCTTAGCTAGCGTTTTCGATTTCGATTTGGATTTCGATTTCATTTTCATTACGGTATGAATTATACTTTAAAAAAAATCCTGATATTTCCTTTTGTCCTATTAATACGAGGGTATCAGAAATTCATTTCTCCTTTTACGCCAAATACATGCCGCTACTCTCCTACTTGCTCACAATATACGGTTGTAGCACTTGAAAAACACGGTTTATTAAAAGGAGGTTGGTTAGCAATTAAACGCATAGCCAGTTGCAATCCTTGGGGCGGTTCTGGATATGATCCTGTTCCTCCAAAAAAGAAATAAGTTAATGGCATCTATTACTTTTTGGCTTTTGCTATCTTTACGCAGCGCAATAAAATCTCCACTATGCACTATTTAACAATTACCTGGAATCCTTCTGAAGGCATTGATCTGGGTTTCTTTATGATTCGTTATTACAGTCTTATGTTCGTAGTTGCCTTTTCCATAGGCTGGATTCTGACCAAAAAAGTATACGAACGCGAAGGCCAGCCCCAAGAAATGCTCGACAAACTTTTTATATACATGGTGGTTGCCACTTTGTTAGGAGCACGATTGGGCCACGTTATTTTTTATCAACCCGAACTATTTGTTCAAGACCCACTTTCTGTTTTTCTACCAATTAGTACAGTTCCCGAGTTTGAATTTACAGGTTTTCAAGGGTTAGCAAGTCACGGAGCAGCGATTGCCTATGTCATTGCTATGCTTTATTATAGCAAAAAAGTAATTAAAAAACCCTTCTTGTGGGTAATGGATCGCATCGTTATAGCCGTAGCGGCAGGGGGAATTTTTGTGCGAATCGGCAATTTTATGAACTCTGAAATCATCGGGAAACCATCTGGAGATTTTCCATTGGGTGTCCGTTTTATTCATGAGGATATACGCCCCGCCCAAGCCGTTCAAGCCACAGGAATCCAAAATCCTTCAAAAGCTTATGACGCCATTGTGAACAATCCACAATTTTCGGAACTACTCAACACCGTTCCCTTCAGGCATCCCGCTCAACTCTACGAGGCAGCTGGTTATGTGATTGTTTTTCTAGTTTGTTGGTTTCTGTATTGGAAAACTGAGCGTAGAAAACAGATTGGATATATTTTTGGAGTATTCTTAATTCTTCTTTTTATGGTTCGATTTTTAGTAGAATTTGTAAAGGAAAGTCAAGGCGGTTTCGAATCGGCTCTGGGAGTGTTTTCCACAGGGCAGTGGCTGAGCATTCCCTTCATTATTGCAGGAATTTATATTATGTGGAAAGCATCAACAAAAACATCCCATATTGAGAATGTGGAAGTGCCCCCTACCCCAAAAAGTGGAGAGTGAAGATTCTTGAAGTACCCACAGCCACTATAGGGGACAGTGAGAATTCTTGAAAATTTTCAAACTGGTAACGCTTCTTGACTACCAACCTTTAAAGAGGGAACTTAGAAGTGACAAAAATTCTATTCTAGATGAAAAAAATATTTATTTCAATAGCCATTGTTTGTTTCACCTTTTGCTTTTACAACTGCAAAGACTCTTCAGAATCAAAAAGTCTCACAAAAGAAATAACCTTTATCAAGGAAGGAGAACTGAACTTATTAAAAGCGGAAAACGATTCGGTGATTGTTCGTCTTGATATTGAGAAAGCTGACAATGAATACAAAAGAGAAACCGGACTCATGTATCGTCACTCCATGGCCGAGCACCAAGGCATGCTTTTCGTGTTCGAGACAGAGAAACCATTGTCATTCTATATGAAAAACACAGAATTTCCTCTGGATATCATTTACTTCAATTCAGAAAAGGAAATCGTGAATATCCAAAAAAACGCAAAACCTTACGATCAAACCTCGCTTCCTTCAGATGCACCTTCGCAATATGTTTTAGAGGTGAATGGCGGACTTTCGGATAAATGGAATTTAACCAAAGGCGATAAGTTTCAGCTGATTCAAGAAAATTAATCATTCCATTTCTCTGCAGCATACTTTAAATACATTTCAATACGCATTGAAAAGAGTTCAAGACCTAAATTTATACGTATAGGGACGCCTCTACTGCGTCAATGAACCTATAATTATACGTTGATATACGTATCCGCCGGAGCTGGGAACGTATCGGGAAGAATTTTAATGTATGTTGGATCCCTATAGACTATCACGGCGAAAACAAACTTTTGGATTGGTGAAGGTTATATGGTACATTTAGCGTACAGGAAACAAAACGGTGAGTCGAATATCATTGAGTTTCTTTCATTGTAGAAACCACTAAGATTAGAAAATCATGGACCAAATAATAAATGATAAAAATCTAATATTTGCAAATTTTGTAATTGTGACCTACTTCATTTTGATTGCTTTTATTAATTTCTATAAAATTGATTTTGTAATAATTGGAGTGTTTCGAGAAATGTTGACAATCCCTTTTTTCCTTGCTCAAATAGTATTCTTGATAATCGGAATGAATTATTTAATGAAGAATAAAAAGCGTCCCCTGACAATAATCAGCCTATTATTTTTGGCTATCTGCACTGCTATTACTATAAGCTCCTTCTTTTAAAGAAGAATGGAAAACCAAATTTTTAACTCGTAAGGGAATTTGATCAAGTATATGAAAACTGAGTAATACGCTGGAATCAGTCAAACTGAAATCAAAACTCCTGCGAAATAATATTCAACTAAAACTCATTATAATTCTAATATTCCTAATCAGAAAACATCTAGGATGAAGAATATAAATCAAACTAAGTGGAAAACAATAACAGTACTAAGTTTAATCTGTTTTTTAATCTCCTTCGCGATTTATGGATTATGGATTATGCTTTTAATTTAGGAGCAACACAAGTCGAAAGGGTTTCCATTTACCAAAATTATTTTCTAGACTTTATTGACGAAACATGAAGCATAACTATTATTAGCCTGATTTTTACTATTTCAGCAGCTATTTTAAGTAGTATTAGTCTTAACCGATTAAAAAAACATGGATGTCAGTAAATATTTTCATCTTAGTGTTCAGCATTATACTGTTACTACTGAATTTATTTCTAATGATGTGATTTGTTAGTTTTCTGCCTCTTATTAAACAGAAAAGTTAATTACTTGCTTCCATTTCTGATTGAAAAACTTGGGTGAAATAAAGTAGGCTCGCCATTACTGACGAGCCTACTTTCATTATACTATTATGAATTCAATTAAGCCTCTAGAGCCGCTTCTTCTTCATTCTTTTTATCAATCAAATCCTCGATTTTCTTACGTTTTACCGTATCATACATAATTGGCGTTGCAATAAATAATGATGAATATGTACCAACTACAATACCTACAATAATAGCAAACAGTAATCCACGAATTGATTCAGCTCCAAAAATGAACATCGACAACAATACTATCAAAGTCGTGAAGGAAGTGTTTAAGGTTCTACCCAAGGTACTGTTCAATGCTACATCGATAACACGGTTCATTTTCCATCCTGCATGTTCGTTAAAATACTCTCGAATACGGTCAAAAACAATTACAGTATCATTCAACGAGTAACCCACCACAGTAAGGATCGCCGCAATAAATGATTGGTCAATCTCCATACTGAAAGGCATGAAACGATAGGTCAAGGAGAAAATCCCCAGCACAATTACCACGTCATGGAAAATCGCAAGAACTGCACCTAAACCAAATTGCCATCTTCTAAATCGCAGCAGAATGTATAGGAACATCACGATCAACGCTCCCAAAACAGCCCAGAATGAGTCTCTTTTGATGTTGTCGGCAATCGTTGGACTTACTTTATAGTATTCCATCCTACCAATCGTTTTACCCTCTTGATCCCCTACAAACTGCTCGTAGGTCATATCTGCGGGCATTTCATTTTTAACAGTTTCAAAAAGCATATGCTCTATCTCCTCATCCACCTCAGTCCCGGTTTCCTCAACTTTGTATTTGGTGGTGATTTTTAACTGGTTGTCGCCGCCATAGGTTTTTGCTTCCGCACTTCCGAATGTGGCAATCAAATCCTCTTGAATTTTAGCAGAGTTCACATCTTTTGCGAACCGAACTGTATAAGTACGTCCTCCAACAAAATCTACTCCTTGGTTAAGACCATTTGTAAATAGTGAGCCTAAACTAATTAAAATCAAAATACTTGAGAAAATATAAGCGGCCTTTCGCTTTTTCAAGAATTCGATATTCACGTTAGTAAATAGATTCTTAGTTACTGGAGTTGAGCAAGCAAGAGGTCTTCCATTTTTGGTATAAGCATCAATGAACAATCTGGTCACAAAGATGGCGGTGAAAAGTGCTGTTGCAATACCTATTAATAAGGTTGTTGCAAAACCTTGTATCGGTCCAGTTCCAAAAACCAAAAGAATTAATCCAGTAAGTCCTGTTGTGATGTTGGCGTCCAAAATTGAGGATAGGGCATTGTTGAAACCATCTTTAATAGCATCCTTTTGCGCCTTTCCTTTGGCGAGTTCTTCTTTTATCCTTTCAAAAATCAGCACGTTCGCATCCACGGACATCCCTATTGTAAGAATAATACCTGCAATACCAGGAAGCGTAAGAACCGCACCTAATCCCGCCAATATTCCGAAGATAAAAAGAAGGTTTACCAATAAGGCGATGTCAGCAAAAACACCCGCCCTACCGTAGTATCCAATCATCCATAAAAGCACGATTATAAGTGCAATTCCAAAAGACATTATTCCACTATTGATGGCTTCATGTCCGAGTGTTGGCCCTACCACCTCCGCTGCGATAATCTCAGCAGAAGCTGGTAATTTACCAGCGCGAAGTACGTTTGCCAAATCTTGACCTTCATTCACGGTAAAGTCTCCCGAAATCTGGCTTCGTCCACCAGCAATAGGCCCCGAAGTAACTCCAGGTGCAGAGTAAACTATATTGTCAAGCACAATTGCTATCTGACCTTGATTTTGATACGCATTACCAGTCATTTGTTCCCAAACTTTAGCACCTTGGCCATTCATTTGCATAGAAACAACTATTCTGTTCATCTGATCATATTCCTGTCTGGCATCAACAACCACACTACCTCCAAGCGGTGGAATTTCATCTCGATTTCCTTTTAAAGCATAAAGAGCAGTGACTTCCTCACCATTCAATTGTGGACTGGCAACGGGCAAGCCCCACACAAATTTGGCAAAACGCTGCTCGGTAGGTAGGAGAGAACGTATTTGTGGATTGCGAAGGTATGCGTTAATATCAGCGGTATCCCTTAATTTAAATGTCGCTATCACTGGAGTTCCCTGACTTCCTAGAGAAACCATTCGGGACAAAATTGGATTTGCCTTATTATCTTCTACTAAGGAATCCTTTACATCCTGACCCCCCAAAAGCTTACTCACATCATCTTCTTCTGTTTTGGCTGTATCTTCCACTGCTTCAACTTTTTCAGTATCAGCAACGATGGTTTTCTCTTCTTTGGCTGCCTTCAATTCTCCCGCTTTCATATCGGCTGCTTGAAGAAAACTTGCCATTTCATCAAACTTATAAACATCCCAGAACTCAAGTTGGGCTGTACTTTGAAGTAGTTTTGTAACCCGGCTAACATCCTTGGCGCCCGGAAGCTCAACAAGAATTCGAGCCGATTTACCCAAACGTTGAATGTTAGGTTGAGTAACACCAAATTTGTCGATACGTTTTCTAAGTACTTCAAAAGCCGAGGTAATGGACTCGTCTATTTTTCGCTCAATGATTGGCTTAACCTGAGCATTAGTCATCGTTGGGTTGATATCTTCCTCAAGGTTTTTATTGAAGAAAACATCTGGAGAAGCAAGGTTGTTTTCTCCTGGAAGCGCATCAAAAGCCTTAAAGAAAGATTCAAGATAGGTGTCTTGAGTACCTTTTTTAAGCTCGGTAGCTTGCTCCAATGCTTGATTAAAAGCAGGATCTTTTGAATGGTTTGCCAGACCTTTTAAGATGTCTTTTACGGAAACTTCAAGTATGACGTTGATACCTCCTTTAAGATCCAGTCCTTTATTTAGTTCCTTTTCTTTAGCGGTATTATAATCAATTCCCAATAATACAGGATCCGCTCCAACGGAATCCAGATACCTAGCTTCGGCAGCTTCCCTTTCGTGGGGTTCATTTTCAGAAAACTTGCTTTGGGCAAACGTTTTGGCAGAATCTTCCACCTTGTTTGCGACAAAAGTAAAAGAGAGTTGGTAAATACTTACCAACCCAAAGAGAACGGCAAAAACTGTGATTAATCCTTTATTTTGCATGTGTATGTTTTTTTGGTCAGATTTTTATCCCTGATTTTCGGGAGCGCAAATATATGATTTGCTGCCATATCTGACAATTAAGATGATTTATTTAAAATAATTTTTTGGAGAATCTGGAATTAATAGCTTAGAAAGCTCATAATCTTAAAGTTATACCTCGAAAACGAAACCTTCTAAATATTTTCTAACAAAGGGGACCAGCTCTTACTTCGGGAATTTTATTTGAAGTGTGTGCTATTAAAACCGCAACATGGGGATAGGTTGTACAACTTATAATCTCAATATGGACTTTTGGATTGAAATCAATTTCAGAAGTAGCTAAGGAAACTTTAGGCTTTAAATACTGATCGCTAAAAACCTTTGCTTCTACAATTACTCCCTGAAACCCAATATAAGAGCCAAGATCCTTTTGGATTTTAATTATCTCTAATTTGTAGGTTTTGGAACTGGAATCAACAGGGAAACTGGAAGAACCGTCGTTGTCGTTAAATGCTGTATCACCTAGATTAAAATTTTCCTGTTTATACAGTAAATTTTTTATCGTTATTACGTCAAGTGTGCTGAAATAGGTCACTTTGACGCTGCCATCCGATAGATTCGACACATGAACGTTATCAACGCCGATAGCTTTTAATTGGGTGGTAATTTCAGAAACTGCATTTTTCGCCTCAATAGCAGATATAGAATCTCCATTGAACCGAACCACGATTTCCTGGTTGGCATTTGTTCTTGATTGTTCAGTATTTACCCCAAAAAGAGCGAGGGCAATGACCAATCCTGTAATGTACCATCTCCAATTCACGCGCCAAATATAAATAAATAAAGACTGTATCGCTACAGTCTTTAAGGAATATTCTACTACCCATTGAAACAGACGAAAGACGAAAGGACAAGAGACGTAGGACAGATTAATTTATAATTTATAAGAAAAATTAAAAAAAATAAATCTTGTGCCCTACGTCCATTAATCCATTATCTATCAAAACTCCAATTCAAAATACAGACTACTCTGCGGATGCTCCTCAGTAACGTTCTCCCCTTTTAGAGTTTCACCCCTAGAATTCAGAAGTTTCATATTAATTTTCCAAAAGCCCGTCATTGTAAAGGACAGTTTTCCTTCATACAATTTGGTGTTGGCATTATAAACCAAGTCTCTATTATTAGGTGAAGAGTGATTACCCATTGAAGGCATGCGCGGATCCACAGCTATTTTAAAACTTTCCACCATTGGAAAAGTCATCATGTCTTGCATTTTATAAAGAACCGCCTGAAAATCATTGACCGCCACCTGTGGAGTTTTTGGATTGACAAAAGCCAAAATGTAGCGAACCTCATCACTTCCCGTAAAAACCTGAATCTTTTTTAAGCCATCCGCAGGCTGTGCCACAGAAAGACGTTGGGTCGTGGTTACGGACTGTCCGTTGAATTTATAATTCAAAGTCAATTCCCAATGTTCCATATCGTTTTCGCCCATTTGGAATACGATAAATCCATAATAAACAGTACTATTAACGGTGTTTTTCAACATACTATGTGGAGCAGAATGACTCATGGATTCCATCTGCATCATCGGCATCCAAGTGGGTTCGGCATTGGAAATGTATTTATTGTTCCCTTTATCGAGAATTCGGATTGATAGTTCATTATATCCAACTTCTAGGATAGGTTTTTCGGAATAAATTTCGACCGTATGATCCACTTCGGAAAATTCATAAATTTTAGTTAGTCCCGCTACAGGATTAACTTCAATAATATCTTCATCATCGTCTGAACAACTGATAAATGAAACTGAAATGATAAGCAATGCTAAAATATATTTAAGTGTTTTCATCTTTATATGAGATTTGTTATTTTATTCTGATTAACCTAAAGTTCTAATATGACGTAGGACGTAAGGACATAAAACGTAAGACTACCCCCATTTTCGCAAAAAAATAGTTATTGGCACTCTTTGGTCTTATAGCCTACCTCCTTCCGTCTTAAGTCACTTTTAGGTTTATTGCGCATTTTATTTTATTGAGTAAGAAATAGTTAAATAAATATTTCTTCCCATTCTTGGAATGTTTTTCCAATCGGTATAGGAAGAATAATAGGTGTCTAGGATGTTTTCAACCCCAACTTTCACAAAGAGATCATCATTATTTAGGAAGAAGCGTTTTCCGAAGCTGGCAGAAACTGTGGCATAATCGGCAGATTTGGTTTCACCATAAGCAGCATTGTAATGAACCTGTTCTCCTGCTCCGTGCACAGAAAAAGAAGCAGAATATTGGTTTTTAAAGAAATCCACGCCACCTTGATAAGAGACAGGACTTATCAATGGCAAGTTTTCACCTTCATCATCCACACCCCGATGGTAAGAAATACGACCTGACAACTTAAACGCATTTGAAATGGAATATCGAGCAAAAAGAGAAGTGTTGAAAAGCTGGGCATATTCTAAATTCCTATAAATCTTCACTCCATCCGCACCAATAGCCATCGGGCTAAGGGAAGAATCGACGGTTCCTATAATGTAATTGAACACGCGAAAGAAATTCGCCTCCGCAGTAATTTCAAAAATCGGCTTTTCGTAGGAAATCGAAAGATTCACTTCTGCCGAGCTTTCTGTTTTTAAGTCAGGATCGCCAATATAATCGTGGTTATCAAAGCTGTTAAAAAGATAAAAACCGTACCCTTCAGAAACCGAAGGTGCCCGTTCGCCATAAGCCAATCCACCATTCAAATGAAAACTATTCAGCATTTTATGATATTGGGCTGAAAAACTTTTTAGAAAACGAGTGTTGGTTCTTTCCATATCAGGATAGAAAATCTTCAGGCTGTTTAGTCCAAAATCATCAGCAACGGTATTGGAATGAAATGCCATGCGTGTGGTAAGTTTCAACGAAGACTTATCAAATGAAATATAATCTTCTACATAAATTCCAACATCAGCAGTACGCACATCGGGCCACGTAAGCATATACATCAATGCCTCATTGCTGTTTGCAGGATACATCGTCATTTCGGCCAAGGACTTATTGAAATAACCGTCCGTTTTAAAAAGGAAACGATTCTTTTTCTTCGTGAAATTGGCTTGTGAATAAAATCCATAGGTCTCACTCCAACCCGGCATATCCATATGAATCGGGACATTCGGACGTTTTGTATCATCCATCACATGTTTTATGGTGTTGTAATACAGCTTAGATTCCCAATTACTAAGTTTCCCAAATAGCGTATCCTGATTAAAACTAACCGATCCAATTATGGCTCGTGCCAATGAAACATCCATTGTTAAAGCAGGGTAACCCACATCATTAGCTTTGTCATATATTAAGGTAGCAGAAACAGCCTTGTCCTCAGCAAGCTTGTAGCCAGAATTAAGCGAAAAATTATACTTTTCATATTGCGAATAATTGATTTCTCTATCGCCACCTGCAAAATAATTGTCGGCATTCCGATAAATTACGTCGGTGTTCACATAAAATTTTTGATCAGAATAATTCAGTTCGCCACCCACAATCAGCAAACTGTTGTTGCTTTCAAAACCACTTTCCAAAGAGCCAGTCCAACCCGTTTCTTTAAAATTACTTTTGTCTAATTTCAAGTTAATGCCGCCGCCAATGGTATTTCCAAACGCCGTCCCTTGCTGCCCAGAACCTATTTGCGCTTCCGAAAGATTCGACACATCTACATACGAGGTAACTGGATCCATTTTGTCGGTACATGCTCCAAAAATTTGCATTCCATCTATGGTTACCGCCAAACGTTCAGAAGCCATATCATTCATAGTCGGTTCCCAAGCATAGGCACCACGTTTTACCATATTGATACTTCGCGAAGACTCCAAAAACTCATCCAAAGAGGACATGGGTTTGTGCTGTTTTTGGTGGTTCAGCTGTTTCCCTGTGGAAATGACCACCACCTCGTTCAAGTTTATAAGTTTTAAGCTATCGGCGTTAGTTTCCTGAGCCTGAATTTTGGACACAAAAGTTCCAAAAAACAAGACACAATAAAAGCACGCCATCCGCATCCTCCATAGGGAAGACACATAAATAAATGATTCCATCTTTAATATTGTTATAGGATTTAAAATGTCCGCAAGAAGCTTTGATTGAAACCAAAATATCAATTTGCAGGAAATTAAAAGTCGTTGATTGTTAGACCAACAAGGCTTGAAAAAACCTTGCAGGAGAAAGCTTTTCAGGAAAACAACTTTTAGAAAAATTATCCTAAACGCGGTGGATGGAGAATTTTGGAGGTAAAAAGTGAAGTATGAAAAATTGGTCTAAAGAGGACCATTTCATTATTTGAAACTTCGGTTTCTGATATAAATTGAAACTCAGATATATTTTCTGAAATAATCACTTGTGGAATTTCGGTTTTTGAAGTTTTCCCAGTAAATGGGTTTTTGTTATCATCTCCGGCTTCTTTGGCCAATTCCTTACTCAAATGACATTTTCCGTTACACTGCATTTCGGGTTTGTCCTTATTCTCACAAAGTGTATTGACAATATAATCGTAATTCACAATATAGTCCACCACTGGCCACAAAGGTTTTGTGAGCATTATAAAGACAGTTGTTATAAGAATTACGTTTTTCACAATACAAAGATAAACACCGAATCCCGCTACAAAAATGATTTTTATCACTTTGTATAAAAGAAGGAAAAACATCAAAACTATTATCGATAAATCAATGAATTCAACGGATTGCAATCAATAAAATAGTTTCATAAATTTGTGAACTTTTTGCTGTTGATAATTTTTAATAATCTGTTTATTAGCTTATTAACAACCAACTCTTGACAACTTTGTATTTTATAATTCAAAAGGAAATTTCTATTTCACTATATTTACCTACTTTAGAATATATTCTCATAACCCCACAAAATCTTTGCAACAATGCCTGTAAAAACGATTAATCCCACCCCCCAAACCTTTACTCAAGATGAAGCTTTCAATGCTTCAGTTGACTATTTTAAAGGTGATGATCTCGCTGCCCGTGTTTGGGTAAATAAATACGCGTTAAAAGATTCCGATGGTAATATTTATGAAAAAACTCCAGACGATATGCACCGTCGCATTGCGAGTGAAATTGCGCGAATTGAACAACGATATGCAAATCCTTTGAGCGAAGAAGTGGTTTATGAAGCCATCAAAGATTTTAAATACATTGTTCCTCAAGGTAGTCCAATGGCAGGAATTGGCAACCCATACCAAATTGCTTCCCTTTCCAATTGCTTTGTAATTGGCAATGATGGCGATTCTGATTCTTATGGAGGAATTATGAAGATTGACCAAGAGCAGGTACAGCTTATGAAGCGTCGTGGTGGAGTGGGTCACGACCTTTCACACATTCGTCCAAAAGGATCTCCAGTGAAAAACTCTGCATTGACCTCGACGGGCATAGTTCCCTTTATGGAACGCTATTCCAACTCCACTCGCGAAGTGGCTCAAGATGGACGCCGCGGGGCGTTGATGCTTTCCGTATCGATAAATCATCCAGATGCTGAGGATTTTATCGATGCAAAAATGGAACAAGGAAAAGTTACAGGTGCCAACGTTTCAGTTCGAATGGATGACGCTTTTATGCAAGCCGTAAAAGACGGAAAAAATTATACCCAGAAATATCCCATATTTAGTGAGAACCCTAAAAATGTAAAAGAAATTGAAGCTGGAAAACTTTGGAAAAAAATAGTCCACAACGCTTGGAAGTCGGCAGAGCCAGGCGTTTTATTTTGGGATACCATCATCAAAGAATCTGTGCCAGATTGTTATGCAGATTTAGGTTACAAAACCGTCTCTACAAACCCGTGTGGTGAAATCCCACTTTGCCCTTATGACTCTTGTCGTTTGTTGGCCATCAACTTATTTTCCTATGTTGAAAAACCGTTTACAAAAGAGGCTTCCTTTAATTTTGATCTCTTCAAAAAACATTTGAATATCGCCCAAAGAATTATGGATGATATTATCGATTTGGAATTGGAAAAAGTGGATGCAATTATTGCAAAAATTGATGCCGATCCACAATCGGAAGAAATAAAAGCTGTGGAAAGAAACCTTTGGATAAATATTCAAAAGAAAGCTCAAGAAGGTCGAAGAACGGGAATTGGCATTACTGCGGAAGGAGATATGCTCGCCGCTTTGGGAATTAAATACGGCAGCCCAGAAGGTATTGACTTTTCGGTTGAAATTCATAAAACATTGGCTATTGAAGCCTACCGTGCATCTGTAAATACTGCCAAAGAGCGCGGAGCTTTCAAAATTTTTGATTCTGAACGTGAAAAAAACAATCCGTTTATACTTAGACTTAAAGCTGCCGATGAAAAGCTTTATTATGAGATGCTCGAACACGGACGTAGAAATATTGCTTTGTTGACCATCGCGCCAACGGGAACGACTAGTTTGATGACTCAAACAACATCTGGAATTGAACCAGTATTCCTTCCAGTTTACAAACGAAGAAGAAAAGTAAATCCAAACGACCAAAACGTTCGTGTGGATTTTGTAGATGAAGTGGGTGATAGTTGGGAAGAATATGTGGTTTTTCACCATCGTTTTAAGGAATGGATGGAAGCAAATGGCATTGCGACAGATAAAAATTATTCACAAGAAGAATTGAACAAATTCGTTAAAAAATCTCCTTATTACAAGGCTACTTCCAATGATGTAGATTGGATGAGCAAAGTTAAAATGCAGGGGGCTGTGCAAAAGTGGGTTGATCATTCTATTTCGGTAACTATTAACTTACCTAATGACGCTTCCGAAGAATTGGTAGGCAGATTATACATGGAAGCTTGGCAAGCGGGCTGTAAAGGGGTAACTGTATACCGCGACGGCTCTCGTTCTGGTGTGCTTATTTCCAATGAAGAAAAGGAAGAAGAACAGGAAACCACGCTTACTCCATTTCCTACCAAGCGTCCAGAAATTTTAGATGCCGATGTTGTTCGGTTTCAAAATAGCAAAGACAAATGGATTGCCTTTATAGGATTGATAGAAGGAAAACCTTATGAAATATTCACAGGTTTTTCTGATGATGAAGATGGCATTCTAATTCCAAGATGGGTAAACGAAGGGTACATTATCAAGGCTAGAAATGAAGACGGAACTTCTAGATATGATTTCCAGTACAAAAATAAAAGAGGCTACAAAACCACTATAGAAGGACTTTCACACAAATTCAATCCAGAGTTTTGGAATTATGCAAAATTGATTTCCAGCACCCTCCGCCACGGCATGCCGATTGAAAAAGCGGTGGAACTGATCAACAGCTTGCAACTGGACAGTGAAAGCATAAATACTTGGAAAAATGGCGTCGCGCGCGCCTTGAAACGTTATGTTGCCGATGGAACAGAAGCCAAAAAACAAAAGTGTGAAAATTGTAATAGTACTTCGCTTATTTATCAAGAAGGTTGTTTGACTTGTAAGGATTGTGGATCTTCCAAGTGCGGGTAAATAGATGTGAGAGGTGAGATTTGAGAATGCTTCGCTTTGAGATTAAATATGTTTAAACCCCAAAGGTTCACAAATCTTTGGGGTTTTTATCATTAAATTGGGCTAATGAAAAATCCTCACAGGTCTCAAAGACCTGTGAGGATTTAAAAAATAAATTCTTGTTCTTAGGAATTAAAGCTCAAGCAAATCATTTACGGCACGAACACCTTCTGCACTTTGTTTCATATGTGCTTTTTCAGCATCGTTTAATTCTATCTCAACGATTTTTTCAATTCCGTTACGTCCCAGAATAACTGGAGCACCGATACATATATCTGTCATTCCATATTCACCATCGAGCATTACGGAGCAGGGGAACATTTTCTTCTGGTCGCACGCAATTGCCTGAACCAATCCAGAAACAGCCGCTCCAGGAGCGTACCAAGCTGAAGTCCCCAACAATTTAGTAAGTGTAGCTCCACCCACTTTGGTATCTTCTAAGACTTGATTCAATCTTTCTTCGGAAATAAACTTACTTACAGGAAAGCTATTTCTAGTTGCCAAGCGCGTTAATGGCACCATTCCCGTGTCGCTGTGACCACCGATAACCATTCCGTCCACATCACTAATTGGTGCGCCTAAAGCTTCTGCCAATCGATATTTAAAACGAGCGCTGTCTAAAGCTCCGCCCATTCCGATGATTTTATTTTTGTCTAAACCTGATGTTTTATGAACTAAATACGCCATCGTATCCATTGGGTTACTTACGATGATAAGAATAGTTTTAGGAGAGTGTTTTGCAAGATTTGAAGAAACCTCTTTAACTATTCCAGCGTTTATACCAATCAATTCCTCACGCGTCATCCCGGGCTTTCTTGGAATTCCACTAGTAATTACACAGATATCACTATCGGCAGTTTTAGAATAATCATTGGTTACACCCGTAATTTTAGTATCAAAACCGTTTAAAGAAGCAGTTTGCATCAAGTCCATGGCTTTTCCTTCGGCAAAACCTTCTTTAATGTCCAACAAAACTACTTCGCTTGCAAAATTCTTAATGGCAATATACTCAGCACAACTTGCGCCAACAGCACCTGCTCCTACAACTGTTACTTTCATTTAATTATTTTTTATAGATTATTATTATTTTATATTGAATCATAAACCCATTCTTAATGTCAAAATTAATGAGGGTTGAAAGGATGTACAAAAGTACCAAAAACTGGTTAAAATAATGATAACAAAGGATTAAAAACAAGAAGGGTTTCCAAAATGGGATGGATTTAAGTATATTTCGGTAAGTGATCTTTCTTCAAAAAAAGAAATCTTCAATTAAATTCCGAAATGCAGACCTACGGAGGCACTGTTATATTTGGCTAAATTATAATCTACGTTTAAACCAAAAAAGCCAAGTCTTAGGTTTGCTCCAATAGTAGCACGAACATCTGAAACTTTAGTTTTTACCGTAAAAGGGTCTTTAAATTGATTCGTAGTCTCATCAAGAGGAATACCTGCTACAACTTTATAGTCTCCCAAAACATTAAAGTCTGAGTTTCCAGACACATAGCCAATTCCTCCGTAAAAATTGATGATTTTCAGTTTAGTTGAAGCTTGTACTTGAAACAGCCAAGAATTCAGCTTCAATTGAAAATGTTGGCCTGTACCCGAAACAATTTCCTGATTGGTGAAATCGTAGTTTGCTGACACATTTGTGTAAGCGATTAACCCAGAAATATCTAATGGAAATAACTTCTCCGCAGGCATCCAACTTGTGAAATTATGTTGAAGACCTACTCCAACTAACCCCACTTTGACATCTTCTCGGTCAATTTTAGGAAAATACCGTAATTTGATTTCCGTGCCCTTTAAAATCCCCACTCTGGCCTGTAAAAAAGCAGTGGGCATAATATCCATGTTTATAGATGCCAATCCTTGTGGCAACTTGAATTCCACCTCTTCGGTATCCTCACCATTACGAACCAAGGAATAAACCAAAATGTCTGGATCGTTCTCACCAAAAGCTGTAGCCACCTCCTTGATCGTGCTGCCATCTCGAAATTTTAAGTTGTTGTATTCTGCAGTATTCACCGTAAAGGATTGGTGCTCCTTTTTTACGAATGTAACATTCCCCACAAGCGAAATATCAAACCTCAATGGTTTTTTCACTTTAGCCGTTTGAATCCATCCATTAGCCATATTATGGATCATTCCTTCCGTAGCGGGAGAAATATATCCATTTGCAAAACGTTGCGCATCCTCAATACCCGATGCAATAAGATCTTCAAGATTTTCCTGTGCCGTCGTTGATGTCGCAGCAAATATTCCCAATACTAAAAATAATTTTTTCATTTGTATATAGATTTTATGTTTGACTAAATACTTCTCAATTCAAAGAGAACATCTTTGGAGCTTAATCAAACTGAACTTCCAAAAAATGATATAGTTTAAAAATAACAAAAACAATCGCAAAAAAAAATAAGATCCGAAAGATCTTATTTTTATAAACCTACAAAATATCATGCATTAAATAGACAATAGTTGAAGTCTATTACGCATCAATATGTGCATAAACCGCATTCTTCTCAATAAACTCACGACGCGGCGGAACTTCGTCACCCATAAGCATTGAGAAAATACGATCAGCTTCGGTACCATTATCGATAGTAACTTGTCTAAGTGTTCGGAATTCAGGATTCATCGTGGTGTCCCACAGTTGTTCTGCATTCATTTCTCCCAAACCTTTATATCGCTGGATTGAAGCTCCTCCTCCCATTTCTAGATTATATTCATCGCGTTCTTTCTCACTCCAAGCATAAACTTTTTTCGCTCCTTTTTTCAAAAGATACAAAGGCGGAGTCGCAATGTAAACACAACCTGCTTCCACTAGTTCTTTCATATAGCGATAGAAGAAAGTCAAAATTAAAGTGGCAATGTGGCTACCATCGACATCCGCATCACACATTATTACTACCTTATGATAGCGTAATTTTTCAAGATTCAACGCTTTGCTATCTTCCTCGGTACCAATGGTTACTCCGAGTGCGGTATAAATATTTCTAATTTCCTCATTCTCAAAAACTTTATGCTGCATGGCTTTTTCAACATTCAAGATTTTCCCTCGCAATGGAAGAATTGCTTGAAAATTTCTATCTCGACCTTGTTTTGCAGTTCCACCTGCCGAATCTCCCTCAACAAGGAACACTTCACATTTTGATGGATCCTGCTCAGAGCAATCGGAAAGTTTTCCTGGTAAACCACCGCCACTCATTACGGTTTTTCGCTGGACCAATTCTCGCGCTTTGCGTGCCGCGTGACGAGCCTGTGCGGCCAAAATGACCTTCTGCACAATAATCTTGGCATCATTCGGATGTTCTTCCAAATAATTTTCAAGCATCTCAGAAACAGCCTGACTAACAGCAGCCATAACTTCACGGTTTCCGAGTTTGGTCTTTGTTTGACCCTCAAATTGAGGTTCTTGAACCTTAACCGAAATAATGGCCGTTAAGCCCTCTCGAAAATCATCACCAGCAATCTCAAATTTCAGCTTATCAAGCATTCCTGAAGCATCGGCATATTTTTTCAAAGTACGCGTCAAACCTGCACGGAAACCGGCAAGGTGGGTTCCACCTTCATGGGTATTAATATTGTTCACATAGGAATGAAGGTTTTCATTAAATGAAGTATTGTAAACCATTGCAACCTCCACTGGAATATCATTCTTTTCACCTTCAATAGAAATGACATCGGCAATAATAGACTCACGATTACCATCCAGATATCGGATAAACTCCTTAAGCCCCTCAGTACTATGAAATTTTTCAGTTACAAACTCGCCATTCTCGTCAATTTCACGCTTATCGGATAGATAAATTGTGATACCCTTATTCAAGAAGGAAAGTTCTCTCAATCTACTGGCAAGTGTATCGTAATTATATTCAATAGTTTGTTGAAATATATTTCGGTCCGGCCTGAAAGTTACAATAGTACCACGATAGTCAGTTTCTCCAATTGGCTTAACGGGATACAGGGCTTTTCCAAGTTCGTATTCCTGCTGCCAGATTTTTCCATCACGGTGAACAGTTGCTGTTAAATGCTCTGAAAGTGCATTCACCACAGAAACCCCAACTCCGTGTAATCCTCCTGATACTTTATAGGAATCTTTATCGAATTTTCCTCCAGCCCCAATCTTGGTCATTACAACCTGTAGTGCCGAAACACCTTCCTTTTTATGAAGGTCGACAGGTATTCCTCGTCCATTGTCCTTTACCGTAATAGAATTGTCCTCGTTTATCCAAACTTCGATAGTGTCGCAGTGGCCGGCCATAGCCTCATCGATGGAGTTGTCTATTACCTCATAAACCAAGTGGTGAAGCCCCCGTGGCCCGATATCCCCGATATACATGGAAGGGCGCATACGCACGTGTTCCATTCCTTCCAATGCTTGAATCTGATCTGCACCGTAACTACCTTTATTTTGTTCTTCGCTCATATAAAATTATGTAAGATTTTCAATTTTTTCAGCAACATACAAAGATAACGAAATCCCCAATAAAATTAAGGGTTTACGCCACCTATAGATGTTAAGTTATTAACAAAAACCTGTGGAAAAACGGCTTATTTACACCCTTTTTGCGAGGAAAAGAATTTAACCCAAGAATCCCCTCCCAATTGAGGAAAGCTGGCTACCCATTTCTGAAAAAATCATATTTAAAATTAGGCATCCATTAAACTTTTTATTTAAATTTTTGTCATAACTTACCATTCCTTTTTAATTTAAAGATTGTTATTATGAAGAATCTATTTACCATACTTATTATATTCGTTTTTACTTCAACAATTCAAAGCCTTCAGGCTCAAGATTTCCCAAAGATTGATGCTTCTCCTATGGATCTTGCAGTTGCCCGTTCCAGCAAAAACGGACCTCCGATTGCACGCGTTATTTATAGCCGACCCCAAAAAAAAGGACGTGATATTTTTGGAGGTTTAGTACCTTACAATGAGGTTTGGCGTACAGGAGCCAACGAAGCCACGGAGATAACGTTATACACTCCATTAATGTTTGGCGAAACTATTTTAAAACCTGGAACATACACCTTATTTACAATTCCAAATAAAGACAAATGGACTATCATAATTAATGGGGAAACCAATGTATGGGGAGCTTATAGTTATAAAAAAGAAAAAGATATTGCTCGAATAGTGGTTCCGTGCATGCAAGCTGCCGCCCCAATAGAATCACTCTCCATGATTTTTCGTTCTGAAAATAAAGGAACCACGCTTTTAATTGGATGGGATGATCATTATGTAGAAATTCCCTTCAAATACATTCAGTAATAGATAAAGTAAAAACCCGAGACCATTTTAGGGAATATTGAGATATTTATGAGTTTGTAGCGACACTTTCCATTGCGGGTTCTGCATAACATATTCTACAATCAGTGGAGCCATTTTGTCTCTTTTACTCCATTCTGGCTGAAGGTATAGCAAGCAATTATCGTTAACCTTTGCAGCTTGCTCTTCGGCGAATCGAAAATCATCTTTATTAAACACGATTACCTTTAGTTCATCGGCCACTTTATAAATTTCCTCCGTGGGTAATTTTATTTTTTTCGGAGATAGACAAATCCAGTCCCAAATTCCAGTAAGCTTATAAGCTCCAGAAGTTTCAATATGGGTATGCATCCCTCCCTCCTTAAGTAACTTCGTCAAAGGCTCCATGTTATATGTAAGAGGCTCGCCTCCCGTAATTACGACCGTTTTGGAATAACTTGATGCATTTTGAACCATACTTTCGATAGTCGTTGGAGGATGAAGTTCAGCATTCCAACTTTCTTTCACATCACACCAATGGCAGCCAACATCACAACCTCCAACCCTGATAAAATAGGCAGCGGTTCCTTTGTGAAAACCCTCACCTTGGATGGTATAGAATTCTTCCATCAATGGCAATAAAACGCCTTTATTTACTAATTCTTGTACTTCCTTCTTCATGGGCGCAAAAGTACGACTATTGAAATTGAAAACTCCTTCCTTTTTACCAGAATTAAATGAACAACCATTTTAGATTTTGGGAGTTGGAATTTGTTCTTTCAACCCATTTAATGCTCCATTATTTACTACTTTTGAAGAAATTTTCAAAGCCATGGTAGATAAAGCTACTTTTTTAGAACATATACATAAAGGATATACTACAAAAGGAGATGCTATTATTCTCGGGACGGCAATGCTTGATGGAGAAACTATTGAAGACGCGCAAGTTAGAATTCCTTTAAAAACTCTGAACCGTCATGGGTTGATTGCTGGAGCTACGGGCACGGGAAAAACCAAGACGCTTCAAATTATCGCTGAAAACCTTTCCGAAAAAGGCATTCCAGTACTTTTGATGGATGTTAAAGGGGATCTCAGCGGGATTGCAGAGCCTGGTACAACCAATGCTAAAATTGAAGAGCGTCACAAAGCACTTGGATTCCCCTTTGAAGCCAAAAGGTTTCCTACCGAAATACTATCCCTTTCGGAACAAGACGGAGTTCGACTTCGGGCCACTGTGAGTGAATTCGGACCTGTGCTATTATCAAGGATTCTCGACTTGAGTGATGTTCAATCGGGAATAGTTTCGGTCATTTTCAAATATTGTGACGACAACAAAATGCCTTTATTGGATTTAAAGGATTTCAAAAAGATTTTACAATACACAACGAATGAGGGAAAAGATGAATTTGCTGATTCCTACGGAAGAATATCAGCCTCTTCTACGGGTGCCATTTTGAGAAAAATTGTTGAGTTGGAACAACAAGGAGCCAATTTATTTTTCGGCGAAAAATCCTTCGATCCTCAAGATTTATTGCGTCTGGATGAAAACGGAATGGGTTTCATAAACATCATTCGTTTAACGGATATACAAGACCGTCCGAAGCTTTTTTCTACTTTCATGCTCAGTTTATTGGCTGAAATTTACGCTACTTTCCCAGAACAAGGTGATAGCGGAAGGCCTGAATTGGTTATTTTTATCGACGAAGCTCATCTTATTTTTAAGGAAGCGAGCAGTGCTTTGCTCAACCAAATAGAAAGCATCGTAAAACTGATACGATCCAAAGGGGTGGGACTTTATTTTGTAACACAAAACCCTACGGATGTTCCCGATGCTGTTTTGAGTCAGCTGGGTTTAAAGATACAGCATGCGCTTCGTGCCTTCACCGCAAAAGACCGAAAAGCAATTAAACTTACAGCAGAGAATTACCCTATTTCCGAATATTACAGAACCGATGAAATATTGACTACTCTCGGAATTGGAGAGGCCTTAGTCAGCGCGCTAAACGAAAAGGGAATCCCCACTCCACTAGCTCATACAATGCTTCGTGCTCCAATGAGCAGGATGGACGTTTTGAGTGATGAGGAACTAAAGGGACTATTGCGAAGTTCATCGCTTATCCCAAAGTACAATGAAAATACAGACAGAGAAAGTGCTTACGAAATATTGACGGAAAAAATCGCAGAAGCCAATACGGAAGAAGCAAAAGAAAAATCCCGAAAGGAGACGGAAGCACCCAAACGAACCTCATCTCCTCGAGCTTCTACCCGAAGTCGAAGTACATCAAATCCATGGATAAAGACCTTATCTAGCCCAACAGTAATAAGAAGTGTTTTGGGCATTTTGGGGAAAATGATGAGATGATAAGTGGTCAGTGTAAAAAAAAGATAAAACAATACAATAATAAAAAACTATAAATGAAAAAGACACTATTTCTTGGTGCCCTCGTGGCCCTATTATTTGTACAATGCGGAAAGGATACAGATCCATTCCTAATAAAAAAGGGTGTAGTCGGCAATTTAACCAGCCAAACCAAAATGAAACAATTGGATTCAATCTACGCAACTGACTCAATTGTGAAAATTAATTCCTCACCAAACGCACTCGAAACTCAAGGAGAAGTGGAAATATATGAAAAAGGAGGTCAGAAATTACTTTTACTTTCACCTCAAAACGAAACAGATCCGAATTCGACCATAACAGATATAATGATATTTGATTCCCGCTACAAAACGGATAAAGGACTAAGTACCTCCAGTACCTTTAAGGACTTTACGGACAATTACACAGTTTCCCACATTGAGCGCATTATAAATGGAGTTTTAGTGTTTTTCTCAGATTCAGAGATATATTTAAACATCGAGTCGAGATACCTGCCTACAGAAATTCGCAATAATCTAGATGCGCCGGTAGAAGCCAGCCAAATTGACGGTTCAGCATCGATTAAATATTTTCGAATTGGCTGGGATTCTGAAATTAAGTAATCGCAAATGTCGCTAAGATTTTGTTAATATACATTACCAAATGGAAGCATTCTAGTATTTTTAATCAACAAATTAATTAAAAGATAAAGTTATGATTAAAATATTGGGTTTTATACTTACTATCGCGGGTGGCATCACATTAGTAATGGGTGTATTAGGGGCTTTTGGTAGCCTGGATATCGGAATGAACTCTTGGGCCTTAATTATTCTAGGAATTGTATTTTTCTTTGCGGGCATTGGTTTATTAAAACACCGAAAAGATACCGATCAAATTAAATAGGAGCCCCAATCTATTAAAGCTTGTGAAAGGTTTTTTAAAAAAAAATTAATACCATGCCAGATCCAAGAATTAAAGACGAAGACAAATATCAAGCCCTTCGAGACAAAGGATACAGTAAGGAAAAATCGGCAAGAATTGCCAATACTGAAGATCCGGGAAAAAAAGGTGGAAAGGCCGAACAATATGAAGATCGAACGAAGACAAATCTGTATGCCTTAGCAAAAAAAGTGGGAATAAAAGGGCGTTCAAAAATGTCTAAACAGGAACTTATCGAAGCCTTGCGGAACAACTAGCTATTAATCCAATTTTACAATTTGATGGGTCATCTTATTATGGCTTTAATCACTTTAAAGATCCCCAAAATCCGTTTTGTTGAGAAATAATTTCTTATTTCGACGTAAATCAGATCGAAATATCTTACATTCATAATTGAATAATTGATTGTGCGTTATTCAATTTTTATTATTGATGCGTCTTTTATAATCACTTTATTCAACTTAATAGGACTTTTCCAAAATGACAAAAACAATTCCTCCTCAAATAATTCGTCAGATTTTTGTCATTTTACTTATCCTTTCCATCGGTAGTTTAATCTTCCGTGAACTACTGCCCTATTTAACGGGTGTGCTAGGAGCAATTACCTTTTATGTAATTATGCGAAAATGGATGGATACCCTCGTAAATAAAAAGAAATGGAATCCTACTCTAGCCGCAACTTTCTTGATGTTAGCATCCTTCATTTGCATATTAGTGCCAGTAACGGGTATTATATTAATGCTAGGAAATAAAGTAGGAGAGGCAGTTGAAAATTCGGGAGAGGTTGTCCACGCATTAAAGGATCAATTAGCCAAAATAGAAGATAAATTTGGTTATGATCTAAATTCCCAGATAGACGCTTCGGCAGCAACCAAATGGCTGTCTAATAACCTAGAAGGTTTGGTGGGAGGAACATTTAATGCATTTATAGCCATTGGCTTATTGTATTTTATACTCTATTATATGCTCACAAACAAACGTGAGCTTAAAGAATCTATTAGCGAATATATCCCAATGAATCGCGCCAATTTAAAAGAAATAGGTAAGGAAGTTCAGGTTATGGTTCGTTCGAATGCGCTGGGAATTCCTTTAGTAGGACTGGCACAGGGAATAGTAGCACTCATCGGATTTTTGATTTTTGGAACTGAAGATCCATTCTTTTGGTTCGCAATTGTTACCATCTCTAGTATGATTCCCTTTGTTGGTACTTTATTGGGGATAGTTCCGGTTTTCATTTTAACACTATCTGCTGGGGACACCTTCGCCGCCTGGGGAATACTGATTTACGGATTTGTGGTGGTAGGAATGACGGATAACATTTTTCGTTTGTATGTTCTAAAAAGGCTTGATGATGTTCATCCCCTGATCACACTTATTGGCGTGATTGTAGGAGTTCCTCTTTTTGGATTTATAGGGCTTATATTTGGACCTTTATTAATAAGTCTTTTTATTGTCATTGTAAAGATTTACCGACAGGAATATGGAAAACAAGACGATATTACTGGCGGGGAAACACTTTAAACCAACCTCCTCAATCTACTAATTCTGAAAACTACCACGAGGTTTAATGCTATGATGTTGGTTAATTCCTCTTTATTTGAAGTTGGAAATCCATTCCAGAGTGAAATTTTATAACAAAATTTTAAACTTTGTGCTTTTCTAAAATTGTATCTTTAAAATAAAAAAATATGTCATTCAAAGGAAGTTTATCAAGATTTTTCAATCCAGGCAATCGAGATGATGGCAGTTCGGATAATTTCATTTCAACAAGTTCTACAACGAAACGATACATGGAAGACGAAGTTGTTAAAATAAAGGAGGAGGATGTTGAAGTGGTATTAGAAAATGAAGAAGCTATTAATAAGAAATTCAGTGGGGCAAATACACTAGCAAAATATACTGAACTAGGTAAAATCATGGTCGGAATGCTAAAAGACATAAAAAATGGTATCTATCCCGAAATCCCTTGGTTTTCCATTGCCACTATTGTTCTCGCCTTACTTTATGTACTTAACCCTTTAGATATTATTCCAGATTTTATTCCAGGAATAGGTTATATAGATGATCTCTCGGTCCTTGCAATTGGAACAGGTTGGATTGAAAGTGACCTACATAAGTATTTGGATTGGAAAATTAAAGAAGGAAAAGGACTCTAATGAAGTCTTCGCTGCTCCCGAGCCAAAAGTGTGTTTTTAAGTAGCATAGCAATCGTCATTGGGCCTACTCCACCAGGAACAGGTGTGATAAATGAGGCTTTTTTACTTACGTTTTCAAAATCAACGTCGCCTGTAATCATATAGCCTTTTGGATTGCTGTGGTCTTCCACTCGGGTTATTCCAACATCTATAACTACGGCATCATCCTTTACCATCTCAGCTTTTAAAAATTTGGGGACGCCAAGTGCTGAAATTATAATATCGGCCTGCGTGGTAATTTGGGCAATGTTTTTAGTGTTACTATGGGTCAGCGTTACGGTGCTGTTTCCAGGCCAACCTTTTCGGCTCATCAGAATACTCATGGGTCTTCCTACAATATGGCTTCTGCCAATAACAACAGTATGTTTTCCCTTAGTTTCTACATTATATCGTTGTAGTAATTCAAGAATGCCGAATGGAGTGGCAGGAATAAACGTGCTCATATCCAACGCCATTTTTCCAAAGTTCATTGGGTGAAAACCATCCACATCCTTTTCTGGATCTACAGTGAGAAGTACTTTTTGTGTATCAATTTGTGGCGGTAAGGGAAGTTGGACAATAAATCCATCGATGTTATCATCCTCATTTAATTCCTTTATCTTTTTGAGAAGTTCTAGTTCACTCGTGGTTTCAGCCATTTTCACAAGAGTTGACTCAAAGCCAACACGTTCGCAAGCTTTTACCTTACTTCCCACATACGTGAGACTTGCTCCATCGTTTCCAACGATTATCGCTGCTAAATGAGGAACTTTCTCGCCATTAGCCTTCATCTTTTCGACTTCAGCTGCTATTTCGCTTTTGATGTCATTGCTTACTTTTTTTCCGTCTAGGATTGTCATGTGAAAAAGTCTTGAGTGGCAGTTGCAGTTGGCAGTAGTTTAGGTTCCAAATTTGCCAGGGTTATCAATCATATAATTTATAAGTCTTCCAATTTCTTCACTTTTACTGTTGAAGTCAGTTTCAATTTCAAGTGAGATATAACCGGCAGCTTGAGCAAACTGTAGCCATACTTGAGTTTCCGAGTTTTCAGCATCACTATCAGTCAATTTACTAACGAAATGCTTTTCATATCTCCTTTTTCGGTAAGCTTCAGCAATATTTGCACAGACTGATCGAGAACTTCTACGAATCTGGTCAGTCAAAGAATAGGTTTCTTCTTTTGGAAAAGATTTGGAAACTTTCAAACTCTCCATTGCCAACGCGAATCCTTTCTGATATGCCAATAAAGTTTTAAAACTCATCAAATCAAAATTTCAAATACTAAATTCCACTTCATTTTCTACTAGTAGCTGCCATCGAATACTGCCATTTCATTTTTCTACTGCCTACTGCAACTGAAAACTGCTATTTCCTCTACCTCATATTCCCCATCATCTGCATCATCTTTTTACCTCCGCCGCCTTGCATCATTTTCATCATTTTGCTCATTTGGTCAAATTGTTTTAGAAGTTGGTTAACTTGCTGAACGCTGGTACCGCTTCCGCTGGCAATTCTCTTTTTTCGGCTGCCATTTATCACTGATGGTTCTGTTCTTTCTTTCGGGGTCATGGAATGGATTATCGCTTCAATTCCTTTAAAGGCATCGTCATCAATATCAACATCTTTTAATGCTTTTCCGGCTCCAGGAATCATTCCAACTAAATCCTTCATGCTTCCCATTTTCTTAACTTGCTGAATCTGGCTTAGGAAATCATCAAAACCGAATTGATTTTTTGCAATCTTCTTTTGGATCTTTCTTGCTTCTTCTTCGTCAAATTGCTCTTGCGCTCTTTCCACAAGCGAAACAACGTCGCCCATTCCAAGAATACGATCGGCCATACGGGCAGGGTGAAATACGTCAATCGCATCCATCTTCTCCCCTGTTCCTATAAATTTTATCGGTTTGTTGACAACACTTTTAATAGAAATCGCGGCTCCACCTCTGGAATCGCCATCCAATTTGGTTAAAACAACTCCGTCAAAATTAAGTCGGTCATTAAAGGCTTTTGCTGTATTTACTGCATCCTGACCAGTCATAGCATCTACCACAAACAACGTTTCATGCGGGTTGATGGCTTTATGGACATTCGCAATTTCCGTCATCATCACTTCGTCAACGGCAAGACGACCAGCGGTATCTACAATCACCACATTAAAGCCGTTTTTCTTTGCATAGGCAATGGCGTTTTCTGCGATGGAAACAGGATTTTTATTCTCTGGCTCGCTGTAAACCTCTACTCCAATCTGATCTCCAACAACGTGAAGCTGATTTATGGCCGCAGGACGATAGACATCGCACGCCACCAATAGTGGTTTTTTAGACTTTTTGGTCTTGAGAAAATTAGCGAGTTTTCCTGAAAAGGTAGTTTTACCACTTCCCTGTAATCCTGACATTAAAATTACCGTAGGAGTGCCGCTTAGATTTATTCCAGCCGTGTCGCCCCCCATCAGTTCGGTAAGTTCATCTTTTACCAACTTTACCATTAACTGCCCTGGTTGGAGCGTAGTCAACACATTTTGGCCAAGAGCTTTATCCTTTACGGTATTGGTGAATTCCTTTGCAGTTTTGAAATTAACGTCAGCATCCAAAAGGGCTCGGCGTACTTCTTTCAAAGTTTCCGCAACGTTTACTTCGGTAATACTGCCGTGTCCCTTAAGTACATGAAGGGCTTTGTCCAGTTTGTCGGTTAAATTATTAAACATAGTATCGGTTTCTTTTTAATTGTCGCTCCCTTGCTTTTTAAATGCTAAGGATTCAGGCGTTATAAGCTACGGAGCTTGAGGTACAAAGGTAACATTCTGAAAGGGAGAATCAAAAAAATAACTATGTGGAATTTCGATTTCAAAAAATAGCATTTCTTCTACTTAAAAAAAGCATTAATCTAGTCTGAAATGCATAGTTTTATTGAAGCAATGTTAAATTTTAGTCTCCAGAAAAACAGAGAAAGGATGAACGTATGGATAATTCCTAAATATTTGAGTCACATCATTTTTCTCAAAAAGTAAAAAAATCATAAATATTTCATAAAAGACATTCTACCTTCGCTCCCATCGCGTACAGTTTTACCGCCTTTTCATATATTGCACAGCTCAGGAATACGCAAATATTTCTATTTCCTTCCTCTAAAAAGGTTTTAAAAACTCTGGAAAGCCCAATAATCATAAAGAATATATGACAAAAGAAAAAATACTATCCCCTTTTCAAAAATTCGTTCAGCTTCAAAGCGCCAGTGGCATTATTTTATTGGCCACCACAATCATTGCATTGATATGGGCCAATTCAGCTTTTTCAGAAAGTTACCACGATTTTTGGCACTATGAGTTGGGCTTTGTTTCTGAAGATTTTAATCTTACAAAGCCTCTAATATTATGGGTTAATGATGGGTTAATGGCCATTTTCTTTTTTCTGATTGGCCTCGAAATAAAGCGTGAGTTTATGATTGGAGAACTCAATACCACAAAAAAGGTTATGTTCCCGCTTATGGGTGCTTTAGGAGGGATTGCGCTGCCCGTCATCATTTATATTGTCTTAAATCAAAATCCAGAAACCCTAAAAGGCTGGGGGATTCCGATGGCCACAGATATCGCATTTTCATTGGCCATCATAAAGGTGTTGGGAAACAGAGTGCCTCTAAGCTTAAAAATATTTCTGACAGCCTTCGCCATTGTGGACGATTTAGGTGCAGTACTGGTAATTGCTATATTTTATAGCGGTAGTATAAACTTTCTTTTACTCGGCTCTGCCATAGGATTATTGGCTGTAATTTATTTTTTAAGTTATAAAGGGTTTTATTCTGAAATGCTTATTATCGTTGCTGGCTTTGTGGTTTGGTTATTGTTTTTAAAGGCAGGTCTCCATCCTACTTTAGCGGGCATTTTAATGGCATTTGCCGTTCCTGTTAGGCAAAAAATAAGCACTCACGAATTTACCGATCAGTTGGAGAGTATCGTAATGAACATAAAGGAGACTCGTGAACTCCAAAAACCCGTACTTTCTCCAGGACAGTTAGAATTGATTGACGATCTAGAGGACTGGGCCGAAAAATACCAATCGCCATTACAGCATTTTGAACATGCCCTACACGATTGGGTGGCCTATTTAATAATTCCCATTTTCGCTCTTGCCAATGCTGGCGTAGCACTATCAGGAGGCGATGGACTGGAAGTGGCCTTAGTGGTAAACCTGATGATTTGTTTGATCTTGGGGAAAAGTATCGGCATTTCAGCCATCATCTTCTTAGCCAAAAGATTCAAAATAATCAAAGTCCCCGAGGATATTACTCCCAGACACATTCTCGGTGTTTCCTTTTTAGCAGGAATTGGATTTACGATGGCCATATTTATTGCGAGTCTGGCCTTTGCAAGCCATCCAGAATACATTGACTCAGCTAAGATCGGGATTTTGATAGGGTCCCTAATTTCAGCTATAATTGGGTTTTTAGTTTTGAGAATCGACACTAAGAAAGGAGCATTTGACCACAGTCCTTTCGCTATAAAAAAGGAAAGCGGGGAATAAGGTGTAGATTTTCTTTGACGTAGGTTTTCTTGGACGTAGGACTTTTAGACGTAGGACATAGGACTAAAAACTGGGGGGTAGATTAATCCCAAAAATCCTTATTTTTGACATCATGAGTATCAATTGGATTTTACTGATAATTGGTGGATTATTTGAAACTGGATTCGCCATAAGCCTAGGCAAGGCGCAACATTCTTCTGGAAGGGAATTTTGGTTGTGGCTCATTTCTTTTGCTGTATGCGTTTGTATAAGCATGTATTTATTGTATAAAGCGATGGGAGGCGAAAGAGCAATCCCTGTGGGCACTGCCTATGCGGTTTGGGGCGCTATTGGTGCGGTAGGAACTGTGATTATGGGCATCCTACTTTTTAAAGAACCTGTTACCTTCTGGCGGATGTTTTTTCTTTTTACACTAATTGTCTCCGTTATTGGGTTGCAAGTGGTAAGTAGTGATTCTTGAAGCGAGGATTTGTAATATGTCTGGGGGATTCATTACATAGCTCTAAAACAGAGGAAACATTATCTATCGAATATTTTGCAGGTTCATCTACTGAAAGACATGAATTAAATCAATCCTCATTTTCCAAATCCCGAATCATTGTAAAGGACACCCCTAATCTTCAATAAAACAGCAACCTTCTTTTTAATTCAATAAAACTTTAAGAGATAAAGGTAATTCTCCTTCTTTCATCCTTCACTATAAAATACCCAGTAAGGGGTATTGTCATGAGATACCATAGGTTTTAATTTTGGGGTATTAAAAGTTTTCTTAGCTATAGAAAATCGACAAAACCAGTTTAGATAGGGGTTAAAAAAACGATTACATATCCTTATTAAACGGAATGTTACAACATTTTACAGAAAGTAAATTTAGGTGTAGCGTTGAAACATTTTAATTACTTAACTCAATAAAACCTTTTATTATGAAAACCAAAAAACCAATTACCCGAACTATTACTAATATATTACTAGCTTTCGCCGTATTTTTTATTTACTCCTGCGAAGCGGATGATATTATTGATGTAGAACAAGAATATTGCGCATCCTGCGTCGAAGCCAATTCAGGTTATGCTCCCGAGGATTTTTGCGGATCGGAGTCCAGTGTGGATTATTACATTAGGGAATTAGAAAATACTTCAGGACAACGGTGGAGCTGCACAAAGTATTAATGTTGCAGTCATTCTAAAAAGCTTATTTACTTTCAGGAAGTTCAGTAAAAACCTACAGTTATTTTGGATTTAACCGCCATTTAACATCAACAATTCCTCCAAAAATCCTCTACTATTGGACAACCGTGGTACTTTGTGCTGCCCTCCAAGTTTATTTTTTTCTTTTAGCCAATCGTAAAAAAGTCGTTCTCTAGCTGGGTGGATTTTTGGGATGTTGAGGGTGGTATTATTAAAACGTTTGGCTTCGTAATCGCTGTTGACTTCCTGCAAGGCGGAATCCAAGATTTGGGTAAAAGTGAATAAGTCTTTTGGAGGCGATTTGAATTCGATAATCCATTCGTGGGCTCCTTTTTCTCTACCGTTCATAAAAATGGGTCCTACGGTATAATCCACAATTTCGGCATTCGTTTGCTGTGTCGCTTTTCGCAAGGCACTTTCGGCATTTTCAATAATCAATTCCTCCCCAAAAACATTGATGTGATGCTTAGTTCTACCCGTAACTTTAATGCGGTAAGGATCAATGGAAGTAAATCGAATGGTATCTCCTATCTTATATCGCCACAGTCCGGAGTTAGTGGTGATTACCAACGCATAATTTTGACCTTCCTCTACTTCGTTCAACGGAATCACTTTTTCCTCGGGAGTGTCATAGGTTTCCATTGGTATGAATTCATAATAGATCCCGTAATCCAACATTAGCAACAATTCCTTGTTTTCATTTCGGTCCTGAATGGCGAAAAATCCTTCAGAAGCATTGTAGATTTCGTAATATCTGAAATCACTTTTTGGCAACAATTTGTTGTACTGGTCGATATAGGGATCAAAGTTTACTCCGCCGTGAAAATACACTTCAAGATTGGGCCATACTTCAAAGAGATTCTTTCGGCTGGTGGTTTCCATCACGTGATTTAGTAAAACCAACATCCACGAAGGTACGCCAGCAAGGCTTGTCACGTTTTCTTTAATAGTTTCATTGACGATGGCTTGCATCTTGGTTTCCCAGTCGCCCATAAGTGAAATCTCATTGCTCGGTGTGCTGCTGAATTCGGCCCAAAACGGCATATTATCGATTAAAATGGCCGAAAGATCGCCAAAGACTGTCCCGTTTTCTTCATACAATTGTTTGCTGCCACCAAGCCGCAAACTTTTCCCCAGAAATAATTGCGCATCTGGATTGTTGTTGAGATACATACATAAAAGATCCTTGCTCGCCGCGTAATGACAGTCTTCTAGAGAATCATAAGTAACGGGGATAAATTTACTTTTCGCATTTGTGGTACCGCTAGACTTGGCAAACCATTTTATTGGTGTGGGCCAAAAAATATTTGATTCTCCTTGACGCGCCCGCTCGATCATGGGTTCGTTTTCCTCGTAAGTGGTTATTGGAATGCGTTCAGCAAATTCACGGTATGTTTTAATGGATCCAAAATCATATTTACGCCCAATTTCTGTATATTTTGCTTTTTGAAGCAAGTTGAAAAGCAATTCCTCCTGAACCTCAATGGGATATTTCAAAAACAGGTCTATTTGGTGAAACCGTTTTTTTAGGAACCAAGAGGCTATGGAGTTTACAATGGGTATTGGCATATTTTTACAGTATCTTTATGCTATAAAAATAACAATTTTCCCTTTAGTAAGTTGTGGGTTTCTATACTTTTGAAATGTCTCAGTCTTAAATGGTTTTAAAAAGAACCATTGCCAAAAATCAAAATCTCTAGGACTTTTCGTTTTTAAACGTTGAAAATATAGGCATACGAATCATTACGGAGTATTGTTATTCTTGAAATGTAGAATTTTTACCAGTTATCTTGATATGAATTACGAAGGAGTACTCACTAAAATGCTGACCGAAAATGGCTCGCCCATTCAATACTATCTCGTTTTTGAAAATGATTTTTTGAATGTGAACCAATTGCTCGACAAGAAAATAAGTATCAATTTTTTGCGATATCAATGTTTGAATTGTGGGCTTCAGAAGAAAATCTATCGACAAGGATTTTGTTATGATTGTTTTTTTGAAGCGCCCCAAGCGGCGGCTTGGATTATAAATCCAGAATTGAGCCAGGCGCATTTGGGCATTGAAGATCGGGATCTGGAATATGAAAAAAGTGTGCAGTTGAAGCCCCACGTGGTTTATTTGGCCAACAGTAGTAGCGTGAAGGTTGGGGTTACTAGAAAAACCCAAATCCCAACCCGATGGATAGACCAAGGCGCTCACGAAGCGATTGAGATTGTGGAAGTACCCAATAGATTCCTCGCTGGAATCGTGGAAATTGCTTTAAAAGACCACGTAAGCGACAAAACCAATTGGCGGACCATGCTGAAAAACGATTTGAAAGATGAAGATTTGGTGGAATGGCGAAACAAATTAAAAGTATTTATTCCCGAGGAAGCTGCGGAATATTATTTGGAAAACAATTCTGAAACCAATCTTCAGTTTCCTGTTTTGAGATACCCAGAAAAACCCAAATCACTGAACCTTGAGAAAAACCCTTTATTTGAAGGAGTTTTAAAAGGAATAAAAGGGCAGTATCTCATTTTTGAGGATGATACTGTTTTCAACATTCGCAGTAACGAAGGCTATGTTGTGAGCATAACGGTTTGCTAAAAACTAGTTTTTAGTTTTGGTGGTGTCAGATTTCTTCTTTTTTCCGCCCATAATTCCGTCAAAAATATTCTTTATTTTTTCGGTAGTTTGCTGCTGATTATTTTGCTGTTGATTGTTGTTTCCTGTATTATTATTTTTCTTTGTAGATTCCTTTTTGGTATTTCCGCTCAAGATATCTTCCAGTATTCCTGTTCCTTTATCTATCAATTTATCCTTTTGTTTTGCTATTAATTCTTGAGTCAGCTGGTTTACTGCCTTCTCAGTATTTAAAGAAATTTGAGGATTTGTGAACGATCCTTTTAAACCTATTGGCAATGCAACCCTCATGGCATCAGCCTCTTTAGGATCGAGTTTTTGAAGGAGTTTAGTAATATCACTTCCTAGATATTTAGCAGGTACATCTAATGTCAAATCGTAATTTATAGATTGGTCCAAACCGTGAGTTCCACCAACAGCTACGTCAATGCCTTTAACGTCAAAATGAAAAGGTTTCACTTCAATTTTTCCATTGTTAAACGTGAAGTTAGTGGTGACGTCACGCAGACTCAACCGATCAATATCTAAGAAAGAAACCTTGTCGCCAAGAGCTGAAAGCAAAGGAGCTTGTTTTGGATCCACCTCAGCCGTGATTATTTCGGCTAAAGCGTTTCCGGCAAGTGTGGAAAGGTTTGGAGAAAAATCCTTGTCAAGTTGTCCGCTAAGTTCAAATTTGGTGTTTAAACTTCCTTGTAAGGCTTTGGCAATAGGAACCAAATACTTAAACATTTCAAGTTTTTCAAAGGATTGATCGATGTCAATTTTACTCAAATCCAAGTTCATTGCGAAGGTTGGAATATCACTCTTTGTCGATACATTTCCGGAGAGTGCTATATTTCCTCCAAAGATATCGGAGGTGAAATTACGTATTGTTATGGTTTCATTTTGAATGGTTGCGGTTCCTTTAGCATTTTTCAATTCCAGATTGTCATAGATTATAGTGTTGGCGTTAAAATCTAATGTAGCATCGAGAAAATCCGGAATCTTGATGGCTTCATCGGAAGTATTTTGAATTGTTTTACCTTTTTCAAAAGTGTCCTTCCCCGAGGATTTAGTTTCTTCTGCCATAAAATCGTTGACATTAAATGTATTGGATTGTACGGCGAAACGTCCTTTTAAATCCTGTTTGCTCATCAAAAACGGAATCAGGTTTTTGATATTTCCAGAAGCCTTGATATCAGTTTGACCTGTTTTTGCATTTAATTCTTTAAGGGTAAATACGCCTGGCTGAAGGGATAAACTGGCATTCGATATTTTTAATTCATTTTTGAAACCAGCGTCATAATTAAAATCGGTAAGGCTTGCTGTTCCACGGATGTCCATTTTTTGATATTGTTCCTTATCTACCGATTCCATATCAAAATGAGCAGAAATATCGGCTTTAAAAATTCCCGTGAGGTCTTGTTCCATTTCCACAGGAAGTACTTGTTTAATATTTGCCAAATTGAGCGTGCCTTGCATTTCAAGGTTGACTAACGGATTTTCGGTCATATTTTTAATATCTCCATTCATTCGGAAAGGTTCGCCGTCAATTCTAAAAGTCAGTTTTGGAATGTTGAGATAGGTATCTTTCAATAAACCCGTTTCATTAATTAGTTGCGCATCAATTGTGATATTATCTACTGTTTTCGGCAAATCAGGATATTTGAAAGAGGCGTTGTCGCTGGTTACCCTTATGTCCATTGTCGGGATGTGTGTTTCGTCCACAATCCCTTTCAACATTCCGTTTACAATAAAGTTTCCAGTAGTTTTTACATCACTGATTTGCTTTAGGTAAGTCTCGGGGATAACAGCAAGGAAGTTTTTAAAATCTGAAGAAGGAGTCTTAAAGGTTATATCAACTTCGTTGTTGTCTTCGTTTATTTTCACAAAGCCATCAAAAATCAATGGCAATTCATTGATTTTCGCTTCATTTTTAAGAAAGGTGTATTTCTGGTTTTTCAAATCCATTTGAAAGACTGCACTGAGGGAGATTTTATTTTTAGTCAAATACTCTGTGCTGTCCATTTTGAAAGAAGCGAATGCAGTAGTTTGTGTATCGAGTTCACTAATTTCTTCAGATAAATCGCCACTACCCTTGTGCTGAAAATCTGTGAGCATCAAATAAGTTTTGTTTTCTTCATCAAAATAGTTGATCTGCGAATTTGTGATTTCGTAGTTTTTCAAATTGAAAGTAAAACTATCTTCGGAAGCTTCATCTTCGGAAACAATGGGCGCATCATCTTTTAATGCGATGTCGTAATTGGCATTTCCAAGGGAATCTATTTTTATGTTGACAAGAGCTTGATCCAGTTTTACGGCGTCTATTTTTAAATCCTTTGATTTGAATAGTTGCATAATGCCCATTTCAAGCTTCAAGGTTTTTCCACTTGCCAGCGTATCGCCTTCAAAAGGAGCTTTGTTGATTATGCTGAAATTGTTCAACTGCAGCGAGGCATCTGGAAAACTGCCAAAGAGTTTTAAATCCAAATTCTCCCAAGCAACGGTAGCGTTGAGGTTTTCATTGATGGTGCGTTTAAGCATTTTCTCAAGACTTCCTTTAAAGAGGAAAGGAGCTGCAAGCAGCAGGATGATTAATATCCCTAGAATGATTCCTGTTATTTTAAGCGCTTTCTTCATAAGTTTATCGAATAATAATTTTTTGAAAACTGTATCAAAACCACTTCCTAGAAAGTAGTATTTCCTATATTTTTACACCCATGCGCAAATGTAAGTGGAAGACTATTTCTTTTCCTTAATTTCGTCTTAAATGTTAAAGTTTGAATACGGAACAAGCTTCTCACAATCTCTATCTCTCCCTTGGCAGCAATATGGGCGATCGATTTGGCCATCTACAAAATGCGGTGGATAGTCTTTTCAAAGAAATAGGAGCTGTTTGGAAGATTTCATCCGTTTATGAAACTCCTGCTATTGGATTTGAAGGAGAGCCTTTTCTGAATTGTGCCATTTTAATTAGCACCGATTTAGAGCCACTGAAAGTCCTTAAGTCCATACTTCGGATTGAAAAATCCTTGGGACGAAATCGAAAAAATACAGAAACATACTGTTCCAGACCCATAGATATTGATATAATTTTTATTGACGAACAGATAATAAATTTAGAAAATCTAATCGTTCCACATCCGCGGATGGCAGAGCGGAAGTTTGTATTGCAACCCTTGGCAGATCTCGATCTACAATTTACCCATCCCGTTTTAGGAAAGTCGATTGCCGCGCTTCTAAATGAAACTCAGGATGAGAGTAATATTTCAAAAAAAGCAAAATGGCTCAATAATCCGATGCGGGATTATAATATTTCGCAATTCAATTATATTACTATTGAAGGAAATATTGGTGCTGGAAAGACTAGTTTGGCAACTAAAATCGCTCAGGATTTTAATGCAAAATTGATTTTAGAGCGTTTTAAGGACAACCCTTTTCTTCCCAAATTTTATGAAGATGCAGCGCGTTATGCCTTTCCGTTGGAAATGTCATTTTTAGCAGACCGCTATCAACAGCTTGTGGATGATATCACACAACTCGATCTTTTTAAAGAGTCCGTAATTGCAGATTACGACGTCAATAAATCCTTGATTTTTGCTGGCATCACATTGCCGGAGGAAGAATTTGCGCTTTACCGAAAATTATTTCAGGTAATGCACAAGGATTTGCCGAAACCAGATATTTACATCTATCTATATCAAAACACGGAACGTCTATTGGAAAATATTAAAAAGCGTGGAAGGAAGTACGAAAAATCGATCCCTGCGGAATATTTACAAAAACTAAATACGGGATATTTCGAGTTTATTAAATCTCAACATTCGGGAAACATCAAGGTGATCGACATTTCTGAGATGGATTTTGTCAAAAACAGACCGGACTATTTAAAGATTTTGAAGGAAATAGTCAATTGAAATTGAAGAAGATTCCTAATTTTCATTTCAATATCGACATAGCCCATTACTTGCTTTTTGATCGCTGGCTAAAAGACCGTGTCTAAACTGATCAAATTTGCCTTCCATTATAGAAAGCACGATTTTCTTTCGAATTAAACTTTTTTAAGCTTGATTCTAACTATTATATCCAAGTCGTCTAATATGGGGTTGGAACCCGTGTCCATTGTCATATCACTTACATTGCTGCTTAATTCCAATTCCGTTTCAGTAAGCTTATCAACTTGGTATATAATGGTTGTGCCATTGTCATTGTGAATCTTCAGTTCACTCCCATTCAGTTCCCAAGTGCCTTGACCAAAAATATCATCTGCTTCGAAACGTTCAGTTTGCGGTATTCCCATAACTATCAAGTTTAGTTCTACAGCAATACTACCAGTAACGGAAGTGAATGTATTGTCTTCTTTAAATGAAAGCCTGTTCTGGTCATCTATATCAACAAAATTTCCGGAAACCTCAATAGATATCGGAAATCCTCCCATGTCAACAACTATAGAACTGGGTTCGACAATTCCTTCCGTTATTTTCCAATCTGCAACAATACTTACTGATGGGGAACTATCATCGCTCTTGGAGCAAGAAAATAAGCTAAAGATCAAGAAAATCGCTAATAATAATTTAATAGTTTTCATAATTTTTCAATTTAAATAAGGTTAGTTGAATGCCCAAAAGTATGAAAATTTTTGAGGCTCTAAAATCCTTTTAAGCCAAGTTGAAATGAATATGTCCCTGAGATGCCTTAAACCCTATGATACAGCTTTTTGCTTTGGTCATTTCTGGATTTTAATTTTCAGCAAACAGCACACCTAAAACCTTGGCTACATTCACTACCTTTGCAAAAAATAAATAATGAGCGCACAAGACAATTACGATAGCGGAAGAGGTTCTAAAAAGCCAGGCAAGAATGCGAGAAAGAAAAGTGTGGCTCGTGCCAATGCTCCTTTAAGAAAGGATAGTGTCGCCAAAAAGTCAGAACAACAACCCACTCCATCAACAAAACCGAAGTTGAAGTTCGATAAGGACGGAAAAGAAATTGGCAGACGCCAAAAACCAGTTGCACAAGTCAAGAAAAGTAATCCTGCTGATGGAATTCGATTGAATAAATATATCGCCAACAGCGGAGTTTGTTCTCGTCGTGAAGCTGATACCTATATCGCCACGGGCCTAGTTACCGTAAATGGAAAAATTGTCAATGAAATGGGGCATAAAGTTCAATTGGGCGATGATGTTCGATTTGATGGACGCCGCTTAAATCCAGAACCAAACACCTATGTTCTTTTGAACAAACCCAAAGGTTTTGCAACAACAGACAGCAACGCAAAAGGAATGACCGTTATGGATTTGGTTGCCAATGCAACAACTGCCAAAATAAAACCATTTGGCCGTTTGGGGCGAAATGCTACTGGATTGCTCCTTTTTACCAACGATGATGAATTTGTTCAAAAATTCATGAAGAAAGGAATAACACGACTTTTCCACATCGAGTTAGATAAAAACCTAAAAATGGAGCATCTTAAAAAGATAAAAGAAGGTTTTACAATTGAGGGTAACGAAATTCAGATTGAAGACATTAGTTATGTGGATAATTCTCCTAAAAGTGAAATCGGTCTGAAGATGAAACACACGGGAAACAGCATCATTCGAACAATCTTTGAGAACTTAGGGTATGACGTAGTGCGGGTGGATTGTGTGACGCTGGGTCCACTGACCAAAAAGGATCTTCCTAGAGGTCGCTATCGTCATCTTACCGTGAATGAGCTCAACTTGTTCAGTATGCTTTAAGTGCGCGGGAAAAGTTTTAGGATATAGATATATATTGAAATATTTTTATCACATTTGCATCATAATTTTTATTAAACCATTTTTAAAATGGTTGGTTTTTGATTTGATTCGGAAACATAATTCTAAATGAACAACACATTTTTTCTTCCAACAGCTCTGACGCTGCAGGTATCTGGCAAAAGTTTCATTCTTAATGTCTTGCCTATTTGTATTTAATTTCCAAGTTAATTTTTTGTTATAACCCGGTCTTTTTGAGGATTTATCGACAGAGCTTTCTAAATTACACTTTTCAACGAAAATAAAAGAATGAACACTAAATACATAGACTTAATAAACCAAACGTATTATTTTCCACAAGAAGAATTTCGTATAGGAGATAACGGACTCGAATTTCACGGAGTAGATATGATGGAGCTTGTCGAGAAGTATGGCGCTCCACTTAAATTTACCTATCTGCCTAAAATTTCGGAAAATATCCATTTAGCAAAGAAATGGTTCAACAATGCAATTGAAAAACATAACTATAAAGGAAAATACAGTTACTGTTATTGCACTAAAAGCTCGCATTTTAAACATGTTTTAGATGAAGCACTAAAGAATGATATTCACATTGAAACATCATCAGCTTTCGACATTGATATAGTTGAAAGTCTCAAGGCAACTGGAAAGATAACCGACCAAACTTATGTTATATGTAACGGTTTTAAACGTGAGCAATATATTGAAAACATAGCACGACTTATCAATAACGGTCATGAAAACTGCATTCCTATTATTGATAATTACGAAGAAATTGATTTACTTTCGGACGCTATCGAAAATCATTTTAATGTCGGAATCCGGATTGCATCAGAGGAAGAACCAAAGTTTGAGTTTTACACTTCCCGATTGGGAATTGGTTACAAAAATATAATTCCTTTTTACGAAGATCAAATTAAAAATAATGACAGAGTGGATCTTAAGATGCTCCATTTTTTCATTAATACTGGAATTCGTGACACGGCTTATTATTGGAACGAATTGGTAAAATGTTTGAAGGTTTATGTTCGTCTTAAAAAAATATGTCCTTCTTTGGATAGCTTGAATATTGGCGGAGGTTTTCCAATAAAAAACTCTTTACACTTTGAATACGATTATCAATATATGGTTGATGAAATTATTAACCAAATAAGTATTACGTGCGCCGAAGCTGATGTTCCCGTACCTCATGTTTTTACAGAATTCGGAAGTTTTACTGTTGGCGAAAGTGGAGGTGCTATTTATGAAATTCTTTACCAAAAGCAACAAAACGACAGGGAAAAGTGGAATATGATAAATTCTTCCTTTATTACAACTTTGCCAGATACTTGGGCAATTAGTAAGAAGTTTATCATGCTGCCAATAAATCGCTGGAACGATGAGTATGAGCGTGTTCTCCTTGGTGGATTGACCTGCGATAGTGACGATTATTATAACAGTGAACAAAATATGGCGGCAATCTATTTGCCAAAATTCAAAAAAGACAAACCTCTGTATATTGGTTTCTTTAATACCGGTGCCTATCAGGAATCCATAGGTGGTTTTGGCGGACTTCAACACTGTTTGATTCCTCAACCAAAGCATATTTTAATTGATAGAGACGAAAATAATAATATTACAACCAAACTTTTTTCAGAACAACAAACCAGCGAGCAATTGCTAAACATTTTAGGTTATGAGCACTAAGACGTATGCCGGGATCCCGCAGAAATATGCGGCCCTTGAAACATCAAAAATTGTATTGATTCCAGTTCCGTATGATGGAACTAGCACTTGGCAAAAAGGTGCGGACAAAGGTCCGGAAGCCTTTTTGGATGCTTCAGAAAATATGGAGCTTTATGACATTGAAACCCAAACTGAGGTTTACAAACAGGGGGTTTATTTAGCAGATGCCGTAACTGAAAATTCGTCTCCCGAAGCAATGGTAGCGGAAGTGCATAAAATCACTAAGGACTACATTAAGCGTAATAAGTTTGTTACGTTATTTGGAGGAGAGCACAGTATTTCCATAGGTTCTATCCGCGCTTTCAACGAATGTTTCGACGATCTTACCGTTCTTCACATTGATGCGCATGCAGATTTAAGAAAAGAATACGAAGGAACAAAATGCAACCATGCCTGTGCCGTTTACGAAGCGAACCAAAACACTAATTTGGTGCAAGTAGGTATCCGAAGTATGGATATTGCTGAAACTCGAGTAATGGATGAGGAAAAAGTGTTTTTCGCTCATGATATGGTAAAAGATGAATATTGGATCGATAAGGTAATCGAAGCTTTGGGCGAAAACGTATTTATTACCTTCGATCTTGATGCTTTAGACCCTTCTATCCTTCCTTCTACAGGTACTCCTGAACCAGGCGGATTGTTTTGGTATGAAACGCTCGATTTCTTAAAGCAGGTTTTTGAGGAAAGAAATGTGGTAGGTTTTGATATTGTCGAGCTTTGTCCCAATAAAGATGAAAGAGCTTCAGATTTTGTAGCGGCAAAATTATACTATAAAATGTTGACGTATAAATTCTCTGGTGTTGAAGAAGGCGACGAATACGAAAACAATTTTAATATCTCAATTCCGTCAGAGACGGGCAAAAAAGGTAATTCAAAATTTAATACAGACGAAGATGAGTACTAACAAAGGGGCGATCTCCCAGTTTATTGAAAAATATTATTTACACTTTAATTCTGCCGCTCTTGTAGATGCTGCTAAAGGTTACGAAGCGCAACTTGCAAAAGGCTCTAAAATGCTTGTGTCATTGGGTGGTGCAATGAGTACTGCGGAATTAGGGAAGATTTTTGCCGAAATGATTCGTCAAGACAAAGTGCAAATAATATCTTGTACCGGAGCAAACCTTGAAGAAGACATTATGAATCTTGTGGCACATAGCCACTATAAACGTATTCCACATTACCGTGATTTAACACCGCAAGATGAATGGGATTTACTTGAACAAGGTTTAAACCGTGTTACCGATACTTGTATTCCAGAAGAAGAAGCTTTCAGAAGAATTCAAAAACACATTGTGAAAATTTGGAAAGATGCTGAGGCTAAAGGTGAACGCTATCTTCCGCACGAATATATGTACAAACTTCTTTTAAGTGGAGTAATGGAAGAGCATTACGAAATAGATTTAAAGGATTCCTGGATGTATGCTGCTGCTGAAAAAAACTTACCTATTATTTGCCCAGGTTGGGAAGACAGCACGATGGGAAATATTTTTGCTAGCTATGTCTTGAAAGGCGAATTGAAAGCTTCTACAATGAAAAGTGGTATTGAATACATGACTTTTCTTGCAGATTGGTACACGAATAATTCTCAAAAGGGAATTGGATTTTTTCAAATTGGAGGTGGTATTTCTGGAGATTTCCCGATTTGCGTGGTGCCAATGCTTTACCAAGATATGGAAAGACCAGATACTCCTTTTTGGAGTTATTTCTGCCAAATCAGTGACTCAACTACTAGTTTTGGTAGTTATTCAGGAGCCGTTCCCAATGAAAAAATCACTTGGGGGAAATTGGATATTGACACTCCAAAATTTATAATTGAGAGCGATGCGACTATTGTTGCACCCTTGATTTTTGCATATCTGCTTGATATGTAAAAAATTGCGTTAAAATGTTTTTTAGACCGAGACAAATGTCGTATATTTGAAGACAAATGTATGAGGCATGAGTTATGATGAACAAAATATCGCAATTAATGAAGTAAATGAATCCTTAAGCGTTTACGTAAAAGACATTGGCAACTTATCAAGAAACATTTCATTTTCGGATTTCTTTCTTGATAAGATGCTTATAGTACAAGCAATTAGACGAGGTCTTCCTTATAAAATCTTTAATCAAATAAAGGTTTTCACTCCATTTACAGATACCGATTGGGCAGAATATTTAGATCTTTCCACTAAAACTCTGCAAAGATATCGCGATGATAAGGACTTTTACTTTAAGCCTATTCATACTGAAAAAATTTTTGAACTCGCTGAGGTTACCAATTTTGGAATTGAAGTTTTTGGTTCTTCTGAAAAATTCTATACGTGGTTAAATACTCCGTCCTTTGCTTTAAATAACTATAAGCCTGGCGAGCTTTTAAAAGATTCCTACGGTAAGGATATGGTTATGGCAGAGTTAAATAGAATTGATCACGGTATTTTTGCATAATGAAAGTTTTCAGGCTATCCAGAAAAAAATATGCTGATGACTTGAGTGGGAAGGGATCGGCAAAATCTGGCAACCGCTGGAATTCAAAAGGCATAGAAATGCTTTATACTGCTGAAAGTAGGGCTCTGGCAATGGCCGAAGTAATCGTACATTTAAGCCTAGCCTCATTGCCCAATGATTATATGATGATTGAAATAGAGATTCCTGATACTGTTGAAATAGAAGTTTTAAAACCACACGATTTGGATACAAATTGGAATTCAAATCCACCTCGTTCCCAAACACAAATTCTGGGAGATAATTTTATTTATTCAAAAAAATATTGCGTTCTTAAAGTACCATCTGCGGTGGTAAAGGGTGATTTTAATTATTTGTTGAACCCGAAACACGAGGATATTAAAAAAATTAAAATTATTGCCATGACTAATTTTCCCTTTGACGAAAGAATATTTAACTAGGAACTGAATCCCAAATTTTATGGAACCAAAAAAGATTGAAAATATTGAGTTAAAGTTTTTAACCCTAAAAGACTACGAAGCCTTAAAAAAGGCGACTATTCAATCCTATGGCGGGATGCCAAATAGTTATTGGAAAATAAATGAAATAGGAAATTTAATCGATGTTTTCCCCGAAGGGCAGGTGCTAATTATGGCTGATGGAGAAATTGCCGGTTGTGCTCTTTCCGTTATTGTCGATTTTGATGAATTAGGCGAAAAACACACCTATAAAGATATTACCGATGATCCTACATTTAGAATTCATGATCCTGAGGGCGACGTGCTTTATGGAATAGATGTTTTTATTCGTCCAGATTTTCGCGGTCTTCGTCTGGGAAGAAGATTGTACGATTACAGAAAAGAACTGTGTGAGAACTTGAATCTGAAGAGTATTATTTTTGGAGGAAGAATGCCAAATTATCATTTATATTCTGATAAACTTTCTCCAAAGCAATACATTGAAAAAGTTAAGCGAAAGCAGATAGATGACCCCGTCCTGAACTTTCAAGTTTCTAATGATTTTCATCCCGTGCGTGTCCTGAAAGGATATTTAGAAGGAGACAAGGCTTCGGGAGAATTTGCTGTTTTGATGGAGTGGGATAATATTTATTATACCAAACCTGTAAAAAAACCAAAACCCTCTGCGATCAAAAGTGTAGTTCGTCTTGGATTAATTCAATGGCAAATGCGGAGCTATGCCGGCATGGAAGATTTGATGCACCAAGCAGAATATTTTATTGATAGTGTAGCCGGCTATCGTTGTGATTTTGCGATGTTTCCTGAATTCTTTAATGCCCCGCTTATGGCAGAATACAACCATATGAGCGAGCCTGATGCGATTAGAGAACTCGCACAGCACACTAAAGAAATTACGGAAAGGATGTCTCAACTTTCTATTTCGTACAACATTAATATTATAACGGGAAGCATGCCAGAGATAGTGCGTGGCAAACTCTACAACGTGGGTTATTTATGTCGTCGAGATGGAAGTGTAGAACGTTTTGAGAAAATACATGTTACTCCAGATGAGGAGCGAGTTTGGGGGATGCAAAATGGTAATGCCCTAAAAACCTTTAATACCGATTGTGGGAAAATTGGGGTCCTAATATGTTATGATGTAGAATTCCCTGAGCTTTCACGACTGCTTGCTGATGAAGGAATGGACATTCTTTTTGTTCCTTTCCTTACCGATACGCAAAATGGATATTCCAGAGTTCGACTATGTGCCCAAGCTAGAGCTGTTGAAAACGAATGTTATGTAGCCATTGCAGGAAGTGTAGGAAACCTTCCGAAAGTTCATAATATGGATATTCAGTACGCACAATCGGCGGTGTTTACTCCTTGTGATTTTTCCTTTCCAAGTAACGGAATTAAGGCAGAAGCGACTCCCAATACAGAAATGATTCTGGTTGCTGACGTCGATTTAGATTTGCTTCGCGAATTGCACACTTTCGGCGCAGTTCGAAATTTGAAGGACAGAAGAAAAGATTTTTACAGATTGGAACGAGTAAAGAAATAATTCTCTAACCTGCAAGGTGTTATTGCCAGGCACGAAGCAATCTCCTTGTAGGTTTTAATCTTGTTTGAAATAACTCCCATATTGCAACCCCAATTACTACGATATATTCCAAAGCAACCAACCAAAGTTTTTCGTCAAAGCCATCTTTTCCATAGGCTGAATAACTCAGCATAACCATAAAACTCCAGACAGTCGGGAATTTGTATTTGGTAAAGTTGGAAAGCAAAAGAGGCATGGCAACATACCACGGATGCACTGTTGTGGAAAGCAGAAAATAGCATGAAATTGCAAAAAGCATGGCAGCAAGTAATTGCTGAGGAGCTTTGTTTTGTCTGAAAAATGCAATCCCAAGTACAATTAGGAAAATCACAACTGGAAGAATCCTTCCAACACTTCCAATTATATTCCATCCCACCATCTGAAATCCAATCCACCGGATTATGTAGTAAATACTTGCGTTAAACTCAAAGTTTTGAAACCATAGACTAATGGTGGCCGAGAAGTTCTGAATAAATTCAGAAGAAAGAAATGGAAGAAAAGTGAGTACAACAGTGAATCCAATTATTAAATAAAAAGTAAGTAATTTCCATAAGAAGGAATCAAAGGTTGCTAAAATCCTTAAACCTTTATCTTTTGTGAAGTATTGGAAAAATAAGGGCAGAAATAACAATGGGATCAACTTCACCGAAACCGAAATTCCAATTAAGATGGCCGCCCAAATCCATTTTCCTTTAAAAAGTAAATAAAGCGCCCAAATGAAAAAGAAGAGCATCACGCCTTCAAAGTGGAGATTTCCAGTTAGCTCGATAATAATAAAAGGATTTAGAAAAAACCAGAAAACATTTCTAACAGGTAGATTAAGTTTCTCCAATAACTTCTTTCCGAAATATAGAATGCCAAAATCAGCCAGAATTATTAGTGTTCGAAGTACTATTATCGAACCTAAGATACTTTTCCCAGCAAAGAGCGCAGCAAAAGAAAAGAAAAATTGATTTATAGGCGGGTAATTACTGAAGTGGCTCGCATTTAAAGCTCCCATCCCTTCAAATAGTTGTTGGGCTTGGGCTATTTTAAAGGATAAACTTCCTAAGTTATTTTCATTTACTATTGTTAAATCTTGAATATGAATTTCGGGGGTGAATAAATAAGGACTAATACCTTGCAACATCAGCCGCCCATCCCATAAAAATCGATAAAAATCTTGAGATAGATTGGGAATAGCAACAATAAAAGTAAGACGAAAAAGAATTCCCAAGCTAGCCAGAAACCAAAAGCTTAGTTTGAATTTTTCAATAAGCAGGTAAGCAACACAAAATAAAGCCGAATAAAGTGACAGTAATTTTATAAAATCACTTCGTTGTAAATCGTAAGCAAAACTTAGGTAGAACGCGATGGAAGTTATCGCGAAAAGCAAGGTGATTTTATATAATTTGAAAAAACTCCACACCCTAATTAGGTTTATAACAAGTTGTAAAACCTCGCAGGTCTCAAAGATCTGTAAGGTTTCCTAAGCACTAATCCTGCCATTCCGCAATAAATAGATTGGTATCGCGCGTGCCGCCGTTATTTCTATTGGAAGAAAAGGCCAGATACTTTCCATTGTTTGAAAATACTGGGAAAGCATCAAACGTATCGCTATGCGTAACTCGCTCCAAATTCTTTCCATCTATATCAATTAGATAAAGATTGAAGGGAAAACCTCGTTTCGATTCAAAATTACTGGAGAACAATATTTTTTTTCCTGAAGGGTGGAAAAACGGTGCCCAACTTGCATTTCCCAAATCGGTTAATTGGCGTAGGTCACTACCATCTGCATTGCATATATATAAATCCATCTCCGTTGGTTGTACGAGGCCTTGAGAGAGCAAATCTTTATATTCCCTTATTTCATCTTTGGATTTTGGTCTTGAGGACCGGAAGATGAGCTTGCTTCCATCAGGCGAAAAGAAAGCGCCACCGTCATAACCTAGTTCGTTGGTGATTTGTTTTACGTTCGTCCCATCGATATCCATGGTATAAAGTTCCAAATCTCCACTTCGCATGGAAGTGAAAACAATTTTATCCCCTTTAGGTGAAACGGTTGCTTCGGCGTCATACCCTGGTTCATTGGTAAGTTGCTTGACGATGTTTCCATCCAAATCTGAAATAAAAATGTCAAAGCCTTCATAAATAGGCCACACATATTTTCCATCGTTTTTAGAAGGTACAGGAGGGCAATTTTCATCCTTTAAATGGGTACTTGCATATATGATTTGTTTTCCATCGGGAAGAAAATAACTACAGGTTGTTCTTCCTTTACCCGTACTTACCATTGTTGGTTGGGTGTTTTTGAGATTGTCATCGAAGTCCATTAGGAACATTTGGTCACATTTTACACCCCAGTTTTCATAATTGCTCTGAAACACTAATTTAGTATCATCAAAACTCCAATAAGCCTCTGCATTATCCCCTCCGAAGGTAACTTGTCGGATATTTTTGAAATGTTTTTCCTCTAGGAAAATCAGCGTATCGTTTGTTTCAGGATCAAGTTGGGTAAAGACGGTTTTCTCAGTTGGATTTGCTTGAGGCTCATCCGTTTTCTTTACTTCATTTTTACAGCTTGCCAAAAATGAAATGATTAAAAGTGAATATAATAATTTCATGGAATTAGAATGTTTGATTTTTAAGAGACATAGCAAAAAAAATAGAAATACATTCAGCTGTAGATTCATATCAATGGAAATATCTCGTATTAATGTACTTTTGTGTAAAAATACTGATATGCGCTTAATTCCAATGATATTTCTGATAATAGTAATGTTTTCTTGTAAAGAAACAAAAATTACTCCTATAACAATGCGGGATGATGTTTCTGTTTTGGCAAATGACAGCCTCAGAGGAAGAAAAACAGGTTCCGAAGATGAAAAGAAAGCGGGTAAATATATAGCCAATAGGTTTGAAGGGTTGAAGCTTCAGCCTAAAGGAGTGAATGGATTTTATCAAGAATTCACTTTTAAAGCAAGCAAAAATCCACATCAAGAAGCAGAATTCACTTCGGAAATAAATGACAGCGCCCAAACTGGGCAAAATGTAATTGCTTACTTAGATAACGGAGCCAAAAACACAGTGGTTATAGGCGCCCATTACGACCATTTAGGAATGGGTGGCGAAGGCTCACTGTATCGAGAAGGCCGTGCAATCCACAATGGAGCCGACGATAATGCAAGTGGAGTGGCGATGATGCTCCATTTGGCTGATACCATTAGAAAATCAAATGCTCCCAAAAAAAATAATTATCTTTTTATTGCCTTTTCTGGGGAAGAAGAAGGTTTACTGGGATCTAATTACTTTGTAAAAAACCCTACCATAGACACCAAAAAAGTAACCTACATGATAAATATGGATATGGTGGGAAGACTTAATGCCGAAAACTCCTTGGCCGTTTATGGAGTGGGTACCTCCCCTATTTTTAAAAAAACGGTAAATGAAAATGCTGGAAATCTTAATATTATTGAATATGAAAGCGGTGTTGGTCCAAGTGATCATACTTCATTTTATTTAGCCGATATTCCCGTGCTTCATTTTTTCACAGGACAACATGAAGATTACCACAAACCATCCGACGATACCGAACGGGTGAATTTTGCAGGAATGGAACTCGTTTCAAATTACATTTTAAATATCATCAATGATTTAAACAGTGAAGAAAAACTTCCTTTTCAGAAAACGAAAAATGAAAGCGAAGTGGTCCCCGATTTTAAAGTGACCTTAGGAGTTGTTCCAGATTATCTTTTCGGCGGAAAGGGAATGCGGATTGATGGAGTGAGCGAAGATAAACCCGCACAAAAGGCCGGTCTTCAAAAAGGCGATGTAGTAGTGAAAATGGCAGAATTTGAGGTAACTGATATGATGAGTTACATGAAGAGTCTTTCAAAATTTGAAAAAGGTCAGACTGCCACTGTTACAATTGATAGAGGTGGTAAATTGAAGGAGGTAGAGGTTACATTTTAAATTAAGAAATAAAAAAACCTAACAGGCCTTTGAGACCTGTTAGGTTTAACCAATTACTCAATACTGAATACTGATTTTTACATCATTCCGGGCATTCCACCACCCATTCCGCCTGGCATTCCGCCACCGGCATTGTCTTCTTTAATATCTACCAAAGCACATTCAGTAGTAAGAATCATTCCGGCAACAGACGCTGCATTTTCAAGCGCGATACGAGTTACTTTTTTAGGATCGATAATTCCAGCTTTTAGCATATCAACATAAGTTTCGCTTTTGGCATCATAACCGAAGTTTTTCTTGCCTTCCAAAACCTTATTGATAACTACAGAACCTTCACCTCCTGCATTTTCTACGATAGTACGAAGTGGAGCTTCAATGGCACGAGCCACAATTTGAATACCTGTTGCTTCATCCAAAGTATCTGTAGTTAGCTTTTTCAATACTTCAATGGCACGTACTAAAGCTACACCACCACCCGCAACAATTCCTTCTTCTACAGCTGCACGGGTTGCGTGAAGTGCATCGTCAACACGGTCCTTTTTCTCTTTCATCTCCACTTCCGAAGCTGCACCTACATAAAGAACAGCAACTCCACCGGCCAATTTAGCCAAACGCTCTTGCAATTTTTCTTTGTCGTAGTCGCTAGTTGTAGATTCAATCTGGGCTTTGATTTGGTTTACACGCCCTTTAATGTTGTTTTTCTCACCAGCACCGTTTACGAGAGTCGTATTGTCTTTATCTATAGTAACCGTCTCGGCTGAACCTAACATATCGATAGTCGCATTTTCTAAAGTAAAACCACGCTCTTCAGAGATTACGGTTCCACCTGTCAAAATCGCGATGTCTTCGAGCATTGCTTTTCTTCTATCCCCAAAACCTGGAGCTTTTACAGCTGCAATTTTCAATGAACCACGAAGTTTGTTTACTACCAAAGTAGCCAACGCCTCTCCGTCAACATCTTCAGCGATAATCAATAAAGATTTTCCTTGTTGGGCCACTGGCTCAAGTACAGGAAGTAAATCTTTCATCGAAGATATTTTTTTGTCATAAAGCAAAATCATTGGGTTCTCCAATTCAGTTTGCATCTTTTCGGTATCGGTTACAAAATAGGGAGATAGGTAACCACGGTCAAACTGCATTCCTTCTACAACATCAACGTAAGTTTCAGTTCCCTTTGATTCCTCAACAGTTATAACTCCTTCTTTTCCAACCTTTCCGAAAGCCTTTGCTATCAGTTCGCCAATTAATTCGTCATTGTTTGCCGAAATAGAAGCAACTTGCTTTATCATTTCAGAAGAATTGCCAACTTTTGTAGTTTGCTTTTCAAGATTTGCAACAATTGCTGCAACAGCTTTGTCTATTCCGCGCTTCAAATCCATTGGATTTGCACCAGCTGCTACGTTTTTAATACCTTCCTTGACGATTGCTTGTGCAAGTACAGTTGCAGTAGTTGTTCCATCACCAGCAAGATCGTTGGTTTTTGAAGCTACTTCTTTTACCATCTGTGCACCCATATTTTCAAGTGCGTCTTCAAGCTCAATTTCCTTTGCAACGGTAACCCCATCTTTGGTTATTTGAGGGGCACCAAAGGATTTACTGATGATAACGTTACGACCACTTGGTCCTAATGTTACCTTTACTGCGTTTGCCAATGCGTCAACGCCACGTTTAATAGCGTCACGGGCTTCTACATCAAATTTTATATCTTTTGCCATAAATTTTGTTATTTATTCCGAAGAAAATTCGGAAGTGTGATTATTATATTTTAATGAATTCGAATTCTGTCATGTTAAACAAATTCCAAAAAGAAAATTCCAAATCCCAAATTTTGGAATTTGGTACTTGAAATTTAGGATTTAGATTATCGCAAGAATATCTTCCTCCCGCATAATAAGATAGTCCTTGCCATCAAATTTCAGTTCGCTGCCGGAGTATTTTCCATAAAGCACGGTATCACCAATTTTTACGGTCATTTTGTGGTCTTCTTTTCCTTTGCCAACAGCTACTACTTTACCCTGCTGTGGCTTTTCTTTAGCGGAGTCTGGAATGTAAAGACCAGATGCGGTTTTTGTTTCTGCTTCTTCGGGCTGTACCAATACACGGTCTGCAAGTGGTTGAATTTTTAATGCCATATTTTATTTCAATTTTATAATCCCCATCCTTCGGCAATCGCACGGATAACTTAAGGGGGAACCTTGTTAAACTTCAGTTTAAATGTTCTGAGTGCTAATTGGCAGAAACTGTGCCAGTGCCCAAAACTGACAGTTTGAGAAAACAAAAATGCCAGCTTGTCAGAAGTTAAGGGAAGAGCATTGGTTTTTATTTCACGGTAAATAAAAAAACCAGCTCGAAAGGAGCTGGCTTTTAGAATATTTTACAACAGAAATCTATTCTGGATTGTCTGTTGAGGGTTGTGCTGGCATTTGGGTTGTAGGAACAGCTGGAATAGCATCTTGGTCCTGAATTTTAGATTGTAGACTTTTTCCACCCATAATAAATACGTTTGAAAAAAGAATTAGCACCAACATAATCGTTGCGAGCGTCCAAGTACTCTTGTCTAAAAAGTCGCTTGTTTTTTGCACTCCTCCAATTTGGGCTCCACCTCCACCGCCGAAGGAAGAGGAAAGACCGCCACCTTTTGGGTTCTGGACCATTATTACCACGATTAATAAAAAGGCCACTATCATTATTAAAACTAAAAATATTGTAAACGTACTCATGATTGTTCTGAATTAATCAATTTTTCTATTGCCCGAATTTGGTCTGCAAAGAAACCACTTTTTTCGGGATTTTTCAAAATTAAAATTTTATATGCCTGAATTGCTTTTTTATAGTTCTTTTGTTGCAAATAAACCCTCGCTAGAGTCTCAGTCATCAGAGAATCAGCCCCTTGATTAAACGAGGCCGCCTCTAGGTCTTTTAAAGTCTCTTGACTTGTTTTATTTTGTAAAGACTTGGAGAGACTTCCTGAGGTTGTAGAAGGAGAAATTTTGGGGCGTTCTTGAATAAATTTGTCAATCAATTCAAATTTTCGATCCTTTTCTTCTTGGGCTAAATCTTCCGATCCCTTAATCTCCTTTTTGGATGAAGACGAAGACTCTTCCGAAGTACTTTGTGTTCTCTCTATCGGCTTTGCTTTAGTCAGTTTTAACCATTCAGAAAAAGAATGAGTGTCGTTCTTCGTAAATATTAAAGGTTCGTCCGGAGCTAAAATTTCTCTGGAAATTTCTTCCTTTTTATAGGAAGTTGCTTCTGTTTTTGTTACTAAGTCTGTTAAGGAATCAACTTTTCGCTGAAAGAGATTAGGGTTTAAAATGGCATCGGCCTTCTCTCTTTCCACTTTCCACTGATCGTCCTTTTCCATACGCACTTGCTCCGATACATCTTCTGAAACCACACCGATTTCCATGATCGAAGAATCGTGTTGAAGGATGCTTTGGGAAATCTCGTTTTGAATGAATTTCTCTGAAGTTATGTATTCAAAAAGAATATCTCGGTCAGTGGTATGGGCTGCTGCCAGTTTTAAAGCATCGTTATACCTGAAACTGTCTTGATTTTTCAATCCTTTAAGCTGTAAGGCTCTTGCGCTCTGAAAATAGGGATATTTTTGAATTAGATTATCCAACTCAATAAGATCCTCAGAGGTTATTTTCTGTGGATTAGCAAGTAGATATGTATAATTCTCAATATTCATTTAACTAGGCTTCTACCAATTTGCGAGTGATTTATTAAAGATATCTTGTGTCAATCGTTCAAAAATAGTTTCAACCGCGGCATCGAGTTGAGCACCTGTTAATTGGTTTTGACCTGGATAATCAAAGTAAAAACTAAAGACTTGTTCAAAATCCTTTAAGGGTTCCTTTGTGTTGAAAAACCTAACGTTTACCGCAATTGTGAGTCGGTTCTGTGCCGCCCTACTGTCTGAAGTGGCGGTTATTGGCGCTATATAATATTGAGTTATTTCACCTTCATAAACCAAGTTTCCATTGTTATTTACCAAGTCTAAGCTTGTCTGGTTCAGCAACAAATCCTGTAGTTTTTGGGTGAAATCCCTTGCAATTCCTGGTTGTACGATAGGCGCGATATTCTGAAAATAATTCACTTGCACTGTTTTAGTGGTGCTGTAATTTATGTCCGCTCCCGTGAAGGAATAAGTGCCACAGCCCATCAAAATTATTGAGGATGTGAATAGAAAAATAATGGAAGCTATCTTTGGCATTTTCCTTAATGGATTTTTAAACTATGGCGTATTACCGTCCGTAGCCTTTTTACAAATTATGTTGCTTGATTTTTCGATACAACGTTCTTTCTGAAATCCCCAATTCATCTGCTGCATCTTTTCGTTTTCCTTTATACTTTTCCAAGGATTTCTTAATAAGTTCTAATTCTTTTTGTTGTAGTGAGAGATTTTCCTCTTCTTCAATTTCTTCCGCATATTCATATTTGTCCTTACGCGCTTCAGAAGCGTGCTCCGGAATACTAAAAACTTCCACGTCACTTTTCTCTCCGTTATTCTCCTCCTCAATTATTGAAGCCAATTCTGCTTCCACGTCTTTTTCTTCGGAGTATATTTTATTGATGAGAGAAGACTGTTCTTCTTTCACTTTCGCAGCGCTTCCCGTCTTCATTAGTTCTAATGTGAGTTTTTTTAAGTCATTCACATCGCGTTTCATATCGAAAAGCACTTTATAAAGTATTTCTCTTTCACTGCTGAAATCACTTTCAGCTTTCTTTGCATTGACAACTGCAGGCAAGTTGCTTCCCATATCAGGAAGATAATGTTTCAATGTTTGATAAGAAATCTCACGATTCTGCTCCAAAACCGAAACTTGTTCTGCCACGTTCCGCAATTGACGAATGTTTCCAGCCCAACGATATTGCAACAATAAATCTACAGCCCGATCATCTAAACGAATGGTGGGCATTTTGTATTTATGTGCAAAATCTGTCGCAAATTTCCTAAAAAGCAAGTGGATGTCATCATGTCTTTCTCGAAGTGGAGGTAAATTTATTTCCACCGTACTTAAGCGATAATAAAGGTCTTCGCGAAATCTTCCTTTTTCAATGGCATCGACCATTTTCACATTCGTAGCAGCTACAATGCGAACATCGGTTTTCTGGGTTTGTGAGGAACCAACTTTTAAAAACTCGCCATTCTCCAAAACTCTTAAAAGTCGAACTTGTGTTGGGAGTGGCAATTCACCCACTTCATCCAAAAATATTGTTCCTCCATCTGCCACTTCAAAATATCCACTTCTAGTTGCCGTAGCTCCCGTAAACGATCCTTTTTCGTGGCCAAAAAGCTCACTATCGATGGTTCCTTCTGGAATTGCCCCGCAGTTTACCGCTATGTATTTTCCGTGTTTTCTATGCGAAAGAGAATGGATGATTTTAGGAATACTCTCCTTCCCCACTCCACTTTCACCCGTAACCAATACCGAAATATCCGTTGGTGCTACCTGAATGGCTTTTTCCACGGCACGGTTCAGCTTTGGGTCGTTGCCTATTATTCCAAATCGTTGTTTTGTTGCTTGTATGCTTTCCATATTAACTTCCCGCCTTTCGACTCCGCTCAAGATAAACTTCGGCAGGAATCTCACGTTTAATATTTTAATGATTCTCAGAATACCCAACTGCTTCCCCAATCAAGGTTGCCGTTGTGCAATCGGTAATTTTTACATTTACGAAATCTCCCAATTTGTAATTTTCCTTGGGAAAAACAGCCACGGTATTCTGCTGCGTTCTTCCGCTCCATTCTCGATCACTCTTTTTGGATTCCCTTTCAATTAAAACCTCAACTATTTTGCCTACGGTTCTATTGGTATGGTATGCGCTGTGCTCTTGTTGAAGGTCGACAATTTCTGTCAATCTTCTTTTCTTTGTTTCTTCTGGAACGTCATCCACAAATTTTCGGGCTGCCAAGGTTCCTGGCCTTTCGGAATACTTAAACATAAATCCGAAATCATATTTCACATTTTCCATCAAACTTAATGTATCCTGGTGATCTTCTTCAGTCTCTGTTGGGAAACCAATAATCATATCTTGTGAAATTCCGCAATCTGGAATAATTTGTCGTACTTTATCGATCAATTCAAGATATTCCTCGCGAGTGTGTTGGCGATTCATTTCTTTTAAAATACGAGTACTTCCGCTTTGTACGGGCAAATGAACGTGATTACAAATATTAGGATATTTCGCCATAACGTATAGAACATCCTCTGTCATATCTTGAGGATTGCTAGTGGAAAAGCGGATACGCATTTTAGGCTGTGCCTGAGTTACCATCTCCAAAAGCTGCGCAAAGTTGGTGGCGGTAGCTCGCTGCATTTCCGAAGCATTTTTGAAATCTTTTTTCAATCCTCCTCCGTACCATAGGTAGCTATCTACATTTTGCCCGAGCAGGGTGATTTCTTTATATCCTTTTTCACCTAAATCATTTACTTCGGCAACTATACTGTGAGGATCTCGACTACGTTCACGACCACGGGTGAAGGGAACTACGCAGAAGGTGCACATATTGTCGCAACCTCTGGTAATGCTCACAAAAGCCGTAATGCCATTTCCACCCAAACGCACTGGTGAAATATCACCGTAAGTTTCATCCTTTGACAAAATTACGTTTACGGCATCTCGTCCTTCCTCTACATCCTTTAAAAGATTCGGAATATCTTTGTAGGCATCAGGACCCACAACCAAATCGACAATCTTCTCTTCCTCTAAGAATTTTTCCTTTAAGCGTTCTGCCATACAGCCCAAAACACCAACCTTCATTTTTGGATTGCTGTTTCGTTTTACCGCATTGTATTTCTCCAATCGTTTCCGAATGGTTTGCTCAGCCTTATCGCGGATAGAGCAGGTATTTACTAGAACTAAATCCGCATCTTCTAATAAATTCGTGGTATTATAACCTTGATCGACAAGAATGGAAGCCACAATTTCGCTGTCGCTAAAATTCATTTGGCAACCATAACTCTCTATATATAATTTTTTAGAATTTGCTTCCTTGGCTTCAAGAACCAAAGTATTTCCTTGTTGTGCTTCGTCAATAACTTTTTCCATAATTTAAATAAAAGCAAACCGAACCAACTAATCTTTCGGTTTGGGCTGCAAAGATACAGCTTTAAGCAATAGTGACAAAGTGGCAGGTATGATTTGTGTGAAAAATTAATCCAATATTTTCCTTCAGAAATCAGAAGAGTCTTACATCAGGATTTTTCATCATAAGGAGGTTCAATTATTCAGTTTAATATATTGCTGAAGTTGACTCTCTTTTTGTGAACAACTCCTTCCCTTTTTCCTTCTCCAAAATGTTTGATTTTTCTATTTTTACTTTTTAAGAAAATGCGAATTTCTGGAACTTCAGAATTTTCTGCCAAAACGCAAAATTCATATCTCTTAACTCTTAACTCTTAACTCAAAAAATGTATTTAATCTTCGACACAGAAACAACTGGTCTTCCAAAACGTTTCAATGCGCCCGTAAGCGACACCGATAACTGGCCACGCTGTATCCAGATTGCATGGCAACTTCACGACGCAATGGGAAACGTAATTGAACATCAAGATTATTTGGTTAAACCCGAAGGTTTCAACATTCCTTTTGACGCTGAGAAAATTCACGGGATTTCCACCGAATTGGCAACTGCGGAAGGGATTTCGTTAGAAGAAGTTATTGAGAAATTCAATATTGCACTTTCAAAAACCAAATTTGTAGTAGGGCAGAATGTTGGGTTCGATGTGAATATTATGGGAGCGGAATTTTACCGCTTAGGTATTGAATCGCCATTATCAACCTTACAGGTTTTGGATACTTGTACGGAAACGACCGCTCAACTTTGCCAAATTCCGGGAGGACGCGGTGGAAAATTTAAACTTCCCACATTAACGGAATTACACGAATATTTGTTCAACACTCCTTTTTCCGAAGCACACAATGCAACCGCCGACGTTGAAGCTACTACCCGCTGCTTTTTTGAATTGGTTCGCCGACAGATTTTCACGAAGGAAGAACTTGATGTTCAACCAGATTATTTTGAGAATTTTTCAGAAGCAAATCCAAAAACAATTGAGTTGATTGGGTTAAAGCACATCAACCTTAAAAAAGCTTCAAAAAAAATTCAGGAGCAAATTCAGGCTTCTTCAGAAACTGAGGAAATTTCTTCGGCAGAGATAAAAGAAAACATTGCAACTCTTGAAGATGCACCGTTTTCACATCTACACAATCATTCCCAGTATTCGATATTGCAATCCACTTCCAGCACTGCCGATTTGGTAAATGCCGCGGTGGCTGATAATATGCCAGCGGTTGCATTGACCGATACTGGAAATATGATGGGAGCTTTCCACTTTGTACAAGCCGTAAACAATTATAACAAATCACTTGCGCCAGAAGATTCGGCAAAGAAATTAAAAGGAATCGTGGGCTGCGAGTTTTTCGTTTGTGAGGATCATCTCAATAAATCCCAAAAAGACAATGGCTATCAAATCGTAATACTGGCAAAAAACAAAAACGGCTATCACAATTTGGCTAAAATGGCCTCAATCGCTTATACTGCTGGTTTTTATTATGTGCCTCGTATCGATAGAAATATAGTTGAAAAATATAAAGAGGATCTTATAGTATTGACTGGTGGAATTTACGGAGAGGTTCCTGCAAAGATTTTAAACGTTGGAGAAAACCAAGCAGAAGAAGCATTGCTATGGTGGAAAGAAAAGTTTGGCGATGATCTGTACGTCGAAATCATGCGCCACAATCAGGAAGATGAAAGGCGCGTGAATGAAGTTTTGGTGGAAATGGCGAAGCGCAATAACGTAAAGCTCGTGGCGTGCAATAACACCTATTATATTAAGAAAGAAGACGCAAACGCGCACGATATTTTGCTCTGCGTAAAGGATGGCGAAAAACAAGCAACTCCGATTGGACGTGGCCGTGGTTATCGTTATGGATTGCCCAATCAGGAGTATTATTTCAAGGGACAAGACGAAATGAAGACCTTGTTCAAGGACCTTCCCGAAGCCATTTTGAACATTGAAGAAGTGGTCTCCAAAATTGAATCGTATGTTTTACATCGAGATGTTTTGCTTCCCAATTTTACCATTCCTGAGAAATTTTTGTGCGTGGAAGACGCCGATGGCGGTAAGCGGGGAGAAAATGCGTATCTGCGATATCTTACCTACGAAGGAGCAAAAAGACGGTATCCCGAATTGATAGAAGTGTCATTTGAAAGTTTGACAGGCCCGGAAATACCTGAAAATGCTTCAGATCGAATCAAAGAAATTAAACAGCGTCTCGATTTTGAACTTGAAGTAATTGCAAACACTGGATATCCTGGCTACTTCTTGATTGTGCAGGATTTTATCGCCGAAGCAAGAAGAATGGACGTTTCCGTTGGGCCTGGACGTGGATCGGCTGCGGGAAGCGCGGTGGCGTATTGCTTGGGAATCACTAATATATGCCCTATTAAATACGATCTGCTTTTTGAGCGTTTCCTAAATCCGGATCGTGTGAGTATGCCAGATATCGACATTGATTTTGATGATGAGGGTCGAAGTAAAGTTATGGATTACGTCATCAAAAAATACGGGAGCAATCAAGTGGCGCAAATTATTACCTATGGTACTATGGCGGCGAAATCCTCCATTCGAGATACCGCGCGCGTGCTGGATTTACCATTAAACGAATCCGATAGAATTGCAAAACTAATCCCAAATATGACCAAGCTGAATAAAATTTTCGGCTTGAGCGATGCGGAATTAAGAAGCCGTTTCCGCTCAGATGAACTTCCCAAAGTCATTGAGCTTTTGAATCTTTCTGAAGGAACCAATTTGGAAGCCCAAACCATCAATCAGGCTAAAATTCTTGAAGGTTCGCTCAGAAATACTGGAATTCATGCTTGTGGAGTAATCATTACACCAAGCGATATAACTGACTTTGTACCTGTTGCACTCGCCAAGGATTCTGATTTGTACGTAACGCAGTTTGATAACTCAGTAGTTGAAAGCGCAGGCCTGTTGAAAATGGACTTTCTGGGCTTGAAGACGCTAACGTTGATAAAAGACACCGTCAAGCTGGTAAAACACAAACACAATATTGACCTCGAACCTGATTATTTTCCACTCGATGATTTGAAAACCTACGAACTTTTCCAAAGAGGAGACACCGTGGGGATTTTTCAGTATGAATCGGCGGGAATGCAGAAATATCTGAAAGAATTAAAACCGTCCGTTTTTGCGGATTTGATTGCGATGAACGCACTTTATCGCCCAGGACCGATGGAATACATTCCAAGTTTCGTAAAAAGAAAACACGGTGAAGAAGAAATTGAATACGATCTTCCAGCAATGGAGGAATATTTAAAGGAAACTTACGGAATTACCGTTTATCAAGAACAGGTTATGTTGCTTTCCCAAAAATTGGCTGGTTTCACCAAAGGTGAAGCCGACGTGTTGCGAAAAGCGATGGGAAAAAAACAGAAAGCAGTTCTGGACAAAATGAAACCTCAGTTTATTGCCCAAGCTTCAGAAAAAGGGCACGACCCTGAAAAACTTGAAAAAATTTGGAAAGATTGGGAAGCGTTTGCCAGTTACGCTTTTAACAAATCTCATTCTACCTGTTATGCTTGGATTGCGTACCAAACTGCCTATTTAAAAGCCCATTACCCTGCGGAATATATGGCTGCAGTTCTCAGTAATAACATGAGCGATATAAAACAAGTTACCTTTTTTATGGACGAATGTAAGCGAATGGGACTTACGGTTCTAGGTCCAGACGTCAACGAGTCCTTTCATAAATTCACTGTAAATGATGAAGGAGCAGTTCGCTTCGGGATGGGTGCCGTAAAAGGAGTTGGCAGTAGTGCAGTAGCTACAATTGTTGAGCACAGAAAGGACGGAAAATACAAATCGGTTTTTGATTTGGCAAAACGAATTGACCTCCGCTCAGCAAATAAAAAAGCCTTTGAAAACTTGGCACTCGCTGGAGGTTTTGACAGTTTCAATACCCACCGAGCACAATATCTCCACTCCGAAGGCGACGGAATAATGTTTGTTGAAAAGGTGTTGCGCTATGCCGCGAAGTATCAAGAAACCCAGAATTCAGCTCAGGTAAGCCTGTTTGGCGACGCCAGTGAAGTGCAAATTCCAGAACCGGAAGTTCCACCTTGCGAGGAATGGGGTACCATGAAAAAATTAAAACAGGAACGAGAAGTGGTTGGCGTTTATATTTCTGGCCATCCATTAGACGATTTTAAGATTGAAATGAAAAGCTTTACCAACTGCAAGGTTTCAGATTTCAATCATTTAGACGACTTTTTAAACAAGGAAATGTGTTTTGGCGGTGTAGTGAGTGATGTGCAACATAGAGAATCAAAGGCTGGAAAAGGCTGGGCTATTTTTACCGTAGAAGACTATGAAGACAGTTTCGAATTTAAGATTTTTGGTGAGGATTATTTAAAATGGCGCCATTTTTTAGTCCCCAACTCCTTCATATACGGGCGGGTTTTAATCCGCGAAGGTTGGACAAATCGTGATACTGGAAAAAAAGGAGATCCTCGAATGCAATACAATAGCTTTCAACTGCTTCACGATGTGATGGAAAGCCATTCAAAAAAGTTGACACTTCAAATTCCGTTGAGTGAAGTGGAAGAGGGAAAGATTGACTTGCTTAAAAATTTATTAAACACCCACAAAGGCGATAAACAGTTATTTTTTGTTGTCTATGAAGAAGCGGAAAGAATAAAACTTACCATGCCAAGCAGAAAGCACAAAATCAACATCTCGAAAGAATTACTGGAAGATCTTCAGAAGGAGCAGGTAAGATATAAGTTGAATTGATTCTCATTAAATCGTAAAAATTTCAAACATCCAAAACCCTCAATTAAGTTAATCTTTGAATATAAAGACTGATTTGGAATTCGACATTTTTTTAAAAGAAGTACTATTGTCCAGTTAATGTTTTTGAAAGTGGTGTAAAGACTTGTTTTCAGTGAAAATTACAGTCAAACCTAAACCCGAAACCTTTTGAAATTTTTGAACTCTTCAAAGAAATAGTTGACTATTAATTTTTAAATAACCGTATTTGAACTAGTGTTGATTTGGTCTTATGTCTTAAGTCTTTAACCAGATATCATTGAATAAGAATAGAAAAAATCAATACCTACATTTCCTAAACGTATGTTAGGGCTGTAAGGTTTCGTATAAAAATTGACTACTTTTGTGAATTAATTAAAAACAAGATTATGGCATTAGAAATAACAGACGCAACATTTGAAGAAGCGGTATTGAAAAGTGACAAGCCCGTATTGGTTGACTTTTGGGCAGCTTGGTGCGGCCCTTGCCGAATGGTAGGTCCAATCATGGAAGAACTCAGCAAAGAATACGAAGGCAAAGCCGTTGTAGGAAAAGTTGATGTGGATGCGAATCAGGAATTTGCAGCCAAATACGGTGTAAGAAATATTCCAACAGTTTTGGTGTTCCAAAACGGGGAAGTAGTGGGTCGCCAAGTGGGTGTTGCCCCTAAAAACGTGTATGCAGAAGCTATCGATACACTTTTGTAATATCTTATTAAAAAAAATAAAACAATGAAAGGCTTGGCTTATTGCTAAGCCTTTTGTTATTTTTATACAGTTTCCAAGAAGTGTCGTGATTTGCCCTACAATATTCGAGTTGGAAAGGCTTCTTCACCTCTACTAAGCTGGAAATTTTTTGTAACTTAACAGAGAAATTTTAAATGAATAAAACAAATAAAGTACAAGATAAAATAGATGCAAAATTCCTTGAGGAACGCAAAGTATTTCTTTGGGGAATGGTGGACGACAAAAGCGCACGCCATATCGTGGAACGCTTGATGTATCTGGATGCATTGAGTCATGATGAGATTAAATTTTACATAAACAGTCCAGGAGGTTACGTTACCTCGGGATTTTCTATTTACGACACCATGTTCGAAATAAAAAGCCCCATTTCCACCATCTGTACTGGTTTGGCAGCCTCAATGGGTAGCATCTTGCTTTCTGCTGGAGAAAAGGGAAAACGAATGATTCAACCACACGCCCGAGTAATGATACACCAGCCAAGTGGAGGAACACGAGGCGTGGCCAGCGACATAGAGATTACCGCCCAGGAAATTTTGAAAACAAAAGAAATTAGCGCCAAAATTTTAGCGGATAATTGTGGACAAACATTTGAAAAAATAATGAAAGACTTTAATCGTGACCATTGGATGGGAGCAGAAGAATCCATTGAATACGGAATCGTAGATAAAATATTAAAGTAAGATATTGTAAGTATTTTAAGCAAGGATTGAAATTTTTTAAAGACCATTCAAAACCCTTCAATTCTGAATTACCAATTCAAAACACGGCCATTTAATAGACCGAATTATAAACCAACAAAAGAGGATGGGGTTTCGACCTAAAATTATCTTTTAAAAAAAAATTGAAAACAAATGAAAAAATTAGCAATAGTATTCGCAGTCGCTACATTCGTTTTAATCGGATGCAAAAGCGGCGAAAAACATGAAATGGTCTTTGACGGACCTATAGAAACGGTTAGTCCAAAAGCAGATGGACATACTTCAAAAACTTCCCTTGACTGGGCGGGCGTTTACGAAGGCACAACTCCGTGCGCCGATTGCGACGGCATTTTAACCACCGTAGAATTAAAGACCGATAAAACTTTTGAAATGTCCCAAAGCTATCTTGGGAAGCCCGATGGAGAGAATAAGTTCAAACAAAGTGGCAATTTTTCGTGGGATGAAGACGGCTCAAACGTTATTCTAGAAACTTCTGGTCTAGTTATAAGATTTCAAGTGGGCGAAAATGAATTGACAATGCTCGATATGTCTGGAAATGTGGTCAGTGGAGCGTTGGCAAATTTTTATGTGCTGAAAAAGAAGAAATAATATCCATTTTAATGTACATAAGTGAACTGTAGAAATACAGAACGACAAGATGGAGATGGATATAGAGAAAGAGATTAACGAGATTACCGGTTTTAAGAATCTGGAATTACTTGCAAAACAGGTGGTAGAAGGATTCATTTCAGGGTTGCATAAAAGTCCCTTTCACGGTTTTTCTGCGGAATTTGCCGAGCATAAAATTTACAATAATGGCGAAAGCACCAAGCATATAGACTGGAAGCTTTTTGCAAAAACCGACAAACTTTACACTAAACGTTACGAAGAGGAAACAAACCTGCGTTGCCACTTGATTGTGGATAATAGCAGCTCAATGCACTATCCAAAACTGAAGCGGTTCAATATAAATTCATTGAATAAAATTGGATTTTCCGTATTGGCATCGGCGGCGATTATGAATTTGATGAAACGCCAACGTGACGCTGTAGGAATGAGTATTTATAGTGAAGAATACGAATTCTATGCTTCCGAAAAAGGGAGTGAACGCCACCATCAAATGCTTCTCCAAAAACTTCAGGAAGCACTGCGCTCCTCTAAAGAGAAATCCACAACCGAAACATACCAACATCTTCATCTTATTGCAGAAAAACTGAAACGCCGTTCTTTGGTTTTTCTTTTTACTGATATGCTGCAAAGCGATGTGGAGGCCGAAAAACTTTTTGAGGCACTTCAGCATTTAAAATATAATAAACATGAAGTAATACTCTTTCACACTTTCGACAAAAAACATGAAGTCAATTTTGATTTCAGCAATCGCCCCAAACGCTTTGTCGATGTAGAAACGGGAGAACACATAAACCTGTATGCCGAGAATATCAAACATCAGTATGAAGAAGCTGTTCAAGATTACTTTAAGGAATTACAATTGCGCTGTGCTCAATATAGAATTAAATATGTCCGCACAGATATAAACGAGAATTTCAATAAGATTCTGACAACCTATTTGGTGGAACGGCAGAAATTTGGATAAAACAAGTTTTCTGTTTTCCGTCTTTAGTACTCAGTGTCTGGTGTTCCATATTCAAGGACGGTTTATAGTTTTCGCTTCTATCTTTTAGTAAGTTAGGATCGTGATAAATCGTTCTGAGTAATTAATTTATTTTTTTCAATAAAATAGTTTGCGGGAATGAAATGGAGTGGTATATTTGCCACCGCTTAATACGGCAAGGGAGTAGTCTCAAAATGTATGGTAACAATTTTTCACTTTGCCCAACTGTTGTTGGGGTTTATCGAAAGGTAAATTGAAAAACTTGGTCTGGTAGTTCAGTTGGTTAGAATACCTGCCTGTCACGCAGGGGGTCGCGAGTTCGAGTCTCGTCCAGACCGCTTAAACACCCGAGAAGTCGGGTGTCTCATCAAAAGTTGAACTGATTTTGATGAGATTCCTGCCCTCGCAGGAATGATGAAGTTGTGTTGAGTCACTTAAAGGTGGCTTGTGGTTTAGAAATAGACCGATGAGAAGCTTTTCCTGAAGCCTGCACTGAGCGGAGCTGAAGTGGAGAGGCTTTTTTTGTTTTGGGGCGTTTCTGCCTATCTTTATTTAATTAGGATCAAACCTTAAAAGTTGTGTGTGAATTGAATTAGAATTCTGATTTTTGTTTAAAAAACAAGCGGATCAAGTTTAATTGTTGTGTTTATGCAAAAATTGTGGTTAACCTATAGAGGAAGAATTCTACATTTTTGACTCC